>JAGQPX010000010.1 GCA_020426505.1 Planctomycetaceae bacterium
GTCATCGAGCGGATGGGCTACCCGAGTTACTTCCTGATCGTCTGGGACTTCGCCCGCTTCGCGCGAGACAAGGGCATCCCTTGCACGGCTCGCGGATCAGCGTGCGGAGCGATTGTCTCGTACCTGCTCGGTCTCTCGGACGTCTGTCCAATCGAGTACGACCTGCTGTTCGAGCGGTTTCTTGATCCGTCCCGTACCGAGGCGCCGGATATCGACATCGACTTTTGCCGCGACCGCCGTGCGTGGGTCCTTGATTACGTGAAGGAGAAGTACGGCGAACCGAACGTCGCCCAGATCGGCACCTTCGGGACGCTCAAGGCCAAGGCTGCCATTCGTGACGTCGCCCGCGCACTCTCTGTTCCGCTCAAGCGGGCGGACGAGATCGCCAAGATGGTCCCGGAAACGCTCAATATCAAACTGAAGGACGCCCTCAAGGAAAGCACTGAACTCAACGAACAGTACACCTCCGATCCGCAGGTCAAGGAACTGATCGACTATGCGATGGCTCTCGAAGGTCTCGCAAAGTCAGCTGGCACACACGCAGCAGGTGTTGTGATCGCAGACAAGCCACTCGAAGAGTATGTCCCCCTGCAGAAGATCTCCGGCAAGGAGGACATCCTCACGCAGTGGACCGACGTCGAGACGGCCGGCTTATTGAAGATGGACTTCCTGGGGTTGCGGAACCTGTCAATCCTCGACATGGCGGTGAAGAACGTCAAAAAGCATCGCGATGTCGACATCGTGCCGAACAAACTGCCGCTCGACGACGAAGAGACCTTCGCACTCCTCCAGCGCGGCGAGACCAAAGGCATCTTCCAGTTGGAGTCGGGCGGCATGCGTGACCTGCTCACCAAGATGAAGCCCGACAAGTTCCAGGACATCATCGCCACGTCCGCGCTGTATCGTCCCGGACCTCTCGAAGGAGGCATGGTCCTCGACTACGTGAACGTCAAGCACGGTCGTCAGGATCCGGCGAAGGTGCACCCTGTCGTTGATGAGGTTCTGGAAGAGACCTACGGCGTGATGGTCTATCAGGAACAGGTGATGCGGATTCTCAACCGCCTCGGCGGCATCGAACTGGCCCAGTCGTACCAATGCATTAAGGCCATCTCGAAGAAGAAGCTCCCCATTATTGCCCAGTATCGCGAGCAGTTCATCGACGGGGCTCAGGTAAACAACATGAGCCGGGAGCAGGCCGAAGGGCTTTTCGGACTCATCGAGAAGTTCGCGGGTTACGGCTTCAACAAATCTCATTCGACCGCCTATGGTGCCATCGCCTACCAGACAGCCTATCTTAAAGCTCACTATCCGCAGGAGTTCATGGCGGCGCTGCTCTCATGCGGGATGGAATCGAGTGACCGCATCTCGGAACACACCGATGACTGCCGCCGCATGGGCATCGAGGTGATGCCCCCTGATGTCAATTTGAGCGACGTCGAATTCACCGTCGTCGGCGAGAAGCTCGCGTTCGGTCTCGGTGCCGTCAAGGGCGTCGGCGAGGCGGCGATGGAGGCCCTCGTCGCAGAGCGAAATGAGAACGGTCCCTTCAAGGACATCTTCGATCTCAGCGAGCGTGTCGACCCGAAGCAACTCACCAAGTCCTACGTCGAGATTCTCATCAAGGCGGGAGCACTTGACTGTTTCGGGCCCAACCGCGCTCAGCACATGCTCGTGGTCGATCGGGCGATGCAGGCCGCCATCGCGGCCCAGCGTGACAAGGCGGCCGGACAGATGTCGCTGTTTGGCGAGCCTGAGCCCGGCAGTGACGATAGCGAAAGCGACACCTCACTTCCCCCCGCTGACGACTGGACACATGGTCAGAAGCTCGCAGCGGAGAAAGAGGTGCTGGGGTTCTACCTCACGTCACATCCGCTCACGGAGTTTGCTGACCAGCTGGCGTCACTCGCTTCGCATACAACTGCCGACCTGCGGGAACTCGAAGACGGCAGCGAAGTTCGCATCGGCGGCATGATCTCGGCTATCAAAAAGGCGACGACCAAAAGTCCGAGCCGCAACGGCAACAGCAAGTATGTGAACTTCGACCTCGAAGACGCGCACGGCGTCGTTCGCTGCATCATGTGGCCCGACGACTTCGCTCTCCACGGCGAGAAGGTCGTGGCCGATGCGATCTGTGTGATCGAAGCCCGCCTCGACAAACGGAGCCGCGAGCCGAACCTGATCATTAACAAGTTCAGCACGCTCGAAGAGGCCGAACGCAAATACACCAAGCAGGTCGCTGTCAAATTTCGACGGGGCTTTCACACGGATGAAGACATGCGCCGTGTTCGTGACATTCTGGCCCGACATCCCGGCGGCACGCCTGTCGCCATCGTCATCGAGACCTGGGAAGAAAACGGCACCAACGGAACGACTCAGGACGCGAATGGACAAGCATCGCCCTCCGAACCACGACTCGATGCTGCTCACGAGATGCCCCGGGAGCCGACTCGTGGCGCCCGCCTGCGAGCCGTACTCTCGACGTCAACCATTGTCTCCGCGAATGCGGCGCTCAAGGCTGATCTGATGGACGTCCTCGGCAAGGACGGCTTCCGGTACGTCAGTCAGTCGGTCAGCAACTGAACGGCTTGACGGCGGTCAACCTCGCACGGATGATACCGGTCCCTCCGAGTGCGTCTGCATTCACCCTTCCCACCTGATGGACATCCCATGATTCCCGCCCTCCGCGTCCCGCTGTTTCTCGTTGCACCTCTTCTCTCTCTCATCGTTTCCGCATCTGCTGCTGAGCCGATCGTCGACGCCTCCTTCGAGCAGGAATACCGCGATCCGTTCATCCGGGGGAGTGAGAAGGAAGAGTCGCGCGTTCATGAGTTGGCGATGGACCGAGACGGGATAGTCTGGGCGGCGACGCATGCCGGTCTGCGTATCGTTGACGGCACAACGCTTCGACAACCGGACGGCATTGAGATCAACGGTCCGGTCTTCAGTGTGGCGGCGTCGAGGGACGGCACGATCTGGGTCGGAGCATGGGACGGCGTTCATCAGGTCAAGAGCGGTCAAACCGAACGACTTTCTGATGTGGATGGTCCAGTCAATCTCGTGAGAGTTGTCACCGGCACCGCGTGGGCAGCGACCCCTCGGGGGCTGTTCCAACACGATGGAGACACATGGAGAAAACGTGAAGGTGATTGGACCTTGCCGGTTCTTGAAGTCGGCGTCAGCAATTCGGCGGAGTACATTGCTGCCATCTCCGGCGTGTATCGACGAGAGGACAATCGCGTTGAGTACCTGTCCCAGCCCGGCAAACGACTGAGCCGCAACGTGCGTGACTTGGTTGTCGCACCTGGTGGGGACGTCTGGGTCGGCTCGCGAGGAGGCATCGACGTTTATCGGGATGGCCGTCGACGGGACTCCTTCACGGGAGGAGACGGGCTCCCCTCGACCGATGTCCATTCACTCACCTTTGATGCCGACGGCATACTCTGGGTCGGGACGGGACTCGGTGTTGCCCGCTACGACGGCGAAATATGGTCGCTGCGGCACTCCGAGCGCTGGCTTCCCAGTGATGACGTCAAAGATGTGCTCATTGCCCCGGACGGTGCCGCATGGGTCGCGACGAACGACGGGATCGGCGTGATTCGCTCACGCAAGATGACCCTCGCCGACAAGGCTGATCATTATCAGACGATTGTGCGTGCCCGCCATGTGAGACCGCCCGGACTCATGGAGCGTTGTCGGCTGGAGAAGCCGGGGGACCTGTCGACATACCAGCCGATGGACACCGACAACGACGGCATGTACACGGGGCTCTACCTCGCCGGTGAGTCGTACCGGTACGCCGTCACCAAGGCTCCGGACGCGAAGACGAATGCTCAGGAGGCCTTTCGAGCCTTGGAGTTTCTCCAGCAGGTGACGGGGACTCCTGGTTTCGTGGCTCGAACGGTTGTGCCTTCCGACTGGGAGTCAATCGCAGATCGCAACCGTACTTACACCGATGAAGAGGTCGCTGCCCATCTGGCACGAGAGCCTCGCTGGAAGCAGGTCGAGGAGCGGTGGCGGATGAGTGCAGATGGCCAGTGGCAGTGGAAGGGAGACACCAGTTCCGACGAGACGACCGGTCACTTCTATTCCTACGGCATCTATTTCGACCTCGTTGCTGATGAGCAGGAAAAGGAGCGTGTCGCGACGCACGTGGCGAAGGTGACCGATCACATCATTAATGGTGGGTATGTCTTTCGTGACATCGACGGCGAGGCAACCCGCTGGGGCGTCTGGGCACCCGAGAAGCTGAACGATGACCCCGATTGGTGGATTGAACGGGGTGTCAACTCGGTCGAGATCCTTTCGTACCTCACGACCGCCAAGCATGTCACCGGTGATGAGAAGTACGAACTGGAGATCGAGAAGCTGCTGACCGAACACCGTTACGCGGAGAACATCCTCAAGCCGATCGATGCTTCGCCGGACTATTTCACCTACATCGGCATGCAGTTGCTGGCGATGTCGTACCCGGCATTGTTGACCTACGAGGACGATCCGGATCGCCGCGAACTTTACCTCAGGAGTCTGGAAACCTGGTTCGACAACGTACGAGACGACACAAGCCCGTTCTACGGGTTCGTCTACGGAGCATTTGCTGACGGTGATTTCAAACAGAAGGAGTGCGTTGAACTACTCCGCGATGCCCCGCTCGATCAGATCGAATGGACGGTCGATAACTCGCAGCGGGAAGACATCACATTGGTGGGGCGTCCTGCGGAGGGCGTTGTGCAAACAAGCCGGTTGCTTCCGGCGAGCGAGCGGGGGACGTTTCGCTGGGATCGCAACGTGTACGATGCACGTCGTGGCACGGGAGGCCGGACCGAAGGCAGCACGGCGTTCTGGCTCACACCTTACTGGATGGGCCGTTATTACGGACTCATCAGCCCGCCGTATTGAGGCTCTCTCATAAGTTCGACCAAACAGGGGTGGCAGGGTCAGAAACGAAGCGGATGGCCCTGCGCGATCGACGTCCGGGCCTTCCCTTCGGTCCAGACCCGTCGGGTGGAGGGGGCAGTAGCGAAGAGGATGGCCCCTGCGTTTGGACGCACAATTCCAGGGCCATCCCGTTGGTCTGACCCTGCCACCCAACCCGAATTCATCGCTGTAACGTTCCACGAGTGAACGTTGACAGATATGGAAAAATGAAAGTCGATCGGACGCTATTCCCACATCCCTTTGATGCTCTCGCGGACTTGTTTCGACAGGTCGATCGAGTCTTCCTCTTCGTTACCGATGGCGGGGAAGGCGATCCGCTGATCGAAATGTACACGGGCCTCCTTCGTAAGAAAGCGTGACGGCTGCGCGTAGGAGTGCCGGTCGCTGATCCGCCACCCTTGCGTGTAATACCGCTGCGGCATCGTGACGTACAGCAGGTCCTTCGCACGGGTCAGGGCGACGTAGAACAGCCGCCGCTCTTCGTCAATCTGATCAGTGTCGCCAACCGCCTGCTGAGAGGGGATGTTGCCGTCCGTCGCATGAATGACGTAAACGACATTCCATTCCAATCCCTTGGCAGAATGAATTGTACTCAAGACCAGAGAGTCCTCGTCCAATGTTGAATCGCCGGCAAGCTCCTGAGTCGACGAGGGCGGATCGAGCGACATCTCTGCGATGAACTCCATGCGGTCCTTGAACCGGGCAGCAACGAGTTCGAGTTGTTCGAGGTCACGCTCCCGTTCGCGGCTGTTGTCGTATTTGCCCTTGAGAAGCGGCGCGTAGAACCTGCGGACGCGGTGCATCTGATCGCCGACGGCTCCCATTTTCGCCTTCGGGTCTCCCAGGCCTCGCATGAGGGCGACGAACAGCGGCCAGTCGTCGCTCGCCGCCTTGGGGGGAGTGACATCCCGCAAGCAGGAGAAGTCGCCCCGGTTTTCGTTGAGGGTGTCGAGCAGGCTCCGCGCCTTCACCTGACCGATGCCGGGCAGCATCATCAGCACCCGCATGCCGGAGACGATGTCGCGTGGGTTCTCCGCCAACCGGAGGTAAGCGAGCATGTCTTTCACATGAGCTGTCTCAACGAACTTGAGGCCGCCGTATTTGTGAAAGGGAATGTTGCGGCGAGCCAGTTCGACCTCCAGTGAGATCGTGTGATGCGAAGCTCGAAACAATACAGCCTGCTGTTTGAGCGGAGTGCCACTCTCACGCTGCGTCAGGATGCGATCGACGAGAAACTCCGTTTGCTCGTCATCGTCGTTGCAGAGGACCATCTGCGGCGAGTCGCCCTGTATTCGATCGGACCACAGCTGTTTGTGATGTCGTTTCTTTGCTCCCGAAATCACCGCGTTCGTGGCATCGAGAATGGGCTGAGTACTGCGATAGTTTTGCTCCAGTTTGATGACTGTCGTGCCGGGGAACTGCTCGGGGAAATCAAGAATGTTGCGAACGTTCGCTGCCCGGAAGGAGTAGATCGACTGCGCATCATCCCCGACGACTGTGACACCTCTGCCCGTGGGTGAGAGTCCGTGCAGAATGTCCGCCTGCACAGTGTTGGTGTCCTGATATTCGTCGACCAAAACGCAGTCGAACATGTCCGCGATCTGTTGTCCGCCTTCTTCATCCTCCAGCAAGGCTCGCCAGAAGAGTAACAAGTCATCGTAGTCGAGAATCGATGCCTCCTGTTTGCGGTCAACGTAAGCCGAGAAGAGTTGCTTGAGTTTGTCCTCGTGCTCTTCGCACCAGGGGAAGTCCTTCTGCAGCACCTGCTTGAGTGGCGGCTGCGTATTGACCGCGCGGCTGTAGATGTTCAGACACGTTCCCTTGAGCGGGAATCGCGTCTCGTCCTGTTGACGACGGCGACTCCCTTTCTTCTCCTTCGACTCCCCCAACCCAAGATCGGTCCGGACCACCTGCATCAGGTCTTCCGAGTCGGTGCGGTCCAGGATGGTGAAGTCTGGTGAGAGGCCAATCTTCTTGCCGTGCCGCCTCAGCAATCGCGTGGCGACCGCATGGAACGTCCCTCCCCACACCTTGCGACTGACTCCTGCGCGATCCATCTCCTGCAGGATGCTGTCGACACGGCGAAGCATCTCCGCCGAGGCGCGACGGGTGAACGTCAACAAGAGGATACGACCGGGATCAATCCCCTTGGTGATGAGGTGCGCCACGCGATGAGCAAGGGTGGTCGTCTTGCCGGTTCCCGCCCCGGCGACGATGAGCAGCGGGCCCATCCCGTGCGTCGCTGCCTCCCGCTGCGGACCATTGAGATCGGCCAGCACATCATCTTCCGTCAAGATGCCGTTGTTCATCCGTGAGAGTCCGTCCAATTCAGGAAGAGTGAAGTGTGACAAGTTCCGTCCGATCAGGCACACACGTGAAGAATCATAATGAATTGCCAGGATGTCGACACGGGTCGAAGGAGATCTAGTGACAGTCCGGCTGATTGCGAAGGCCGGCCACAACAACGGCGAGAGATTCGAAGGAGAGACACTCGCGCCATTGGAGTCTCGTGTTGCTATGATTGGTGTTTCGCTGCTGGTTTCCTCGATGACTGATGGCTCAAGGCAAAGCCCCTCCACAGATTTCCGCTTCGCTTGTGACGGCCGTTCTCTGGTTTGTTGCAGGTTGGGTTCTGTTATCGTTGCTGGTGGCGACTGTGTTGGAGAGCTATCCGCTCGCATCATCGTTTCTGAGTGGCCTCTGGTGGAATCAGGCGGTGACTGCAATCGGAGGCAAACTGCAGTTGCAGGACGGAACTCCGACGTTCGCCGTCATGCCTTTCTCCGCTGTGTCGATGTGGGCCGGAGCGGGGATGATTGCCGGTTGTCTTGTTGCTGGATGTCTCGTCAGACTCAGGACGGGAGGTTCACTTGGCGAGGCGATGCTCCAAGCGGCTCGTCACACCGGCTTCTGGGGTTGTGTCGCGGGAGGCTGGTCGTTGGTTTGGCTGATGGCTACCGCTTCGCGGCTCGAACTCATCGGTTACATGCTGGCAGCGACGATCGACCTGTGGCTTGCGGTCGCAGCGGCCGGATGGTTGTCAGCCGTCTTATCGACAGGACCAGGAACGGCGAATCCGCAAGCGGATGGCACTTCCTCGAAAGAGTCGCGTCGCTGGCTGTGGGTATCCTGCTTGGCGATCGTGGTTTACACGCTGGTCTACACAGCGATGAACTGGGAGATGTACTGGGGGCTGCTCGTGCCGCACGGTGACTCGGCCATGTACGAGGAGCATCTCTGGAATCTGCTGCACGGTAAAGGGTTTCGCAGTTATCTCGATCAGGGGTTGTTTCTGGGCGAGCATATTCAGTTCATCCATCTTGGTCTGATTCCGGTGTATGTGCTCTGGCCCTCGCATCTGCTATTGGAGTTGTTCGAGTCGTTGGCGCTCGCGCTGACAGCACTTCCCGTCTACTGGATCACCCGTCGTCACACGCAGTCTGACAAGGTCGCAATGTGGATGGCTGTCGCGACGCTACTGTATTCGCCCTTGCATTTTCTCGACATCGCGATCGACTTCAAGACGTTCCGGCCCATCAGCTTTGGCGTGCCGCTGCTGTTGTTTGCGATCGATCAGATGGAGCGACGACGACTGGTCACGATGGCCATGCTGTTCGTGGTGACGCTGACGGCCAAGGAAGACTTTGCAATCGTCATCGCGCCGCTCGGCCTGTGGCTGGCAGTCACCTCATGGCGAGCGGAAACGACGGCAGAGAACCGTCGACAGATGATCGTGGGCCTGCTGACAGGCGCGCTGGCGACGGTCTATCTCGCGCTCGCGGTGAAGGTGTTGATCCCGTGGTTCCGCAGTGGTGACACTGTGCACTACGCCCGGTACTTCAGCCGGTTTGGTGAGACGCCGACGGAGATCGTCACGAACATGCTCACGAACCCTGGGTTACTATTCGGTGAACTCGTGACAGCGGGAACGACTGTGTACGCACTGCGTGTCATCGTGCCGCTGGGTGGCACACCCTTGCTGTCTCCTTCGCGGCTGCTAGTTGGTGCTCCGTTGTTTCTTCTGTTGTGCCTGAATGAACTCGCGCAGGGCACTCCGGCTCCCGTGCATCACTTTCATGCTCCGCTGGTGCCCATCGTGTTGTGGGCGGCTGCTGCCGGTCTGCCGAATCTCGCGAAACTGAAAAAAAGATTCCCCGTGACAACATTGTCGCTGGCGAGATTCGCGATGTGCTGTGCGCTCACGACAGGTGCCCTCGCTTCGTTCCATCCTCTGTCACGCAAGTTCTGGGATCCGGGACGCGTCGAACATTGGGAGCGATTGTTCGTTCCCGGTGAACGGGCTGCTCAGTTTGCGAAGATCGAGTCCCGCATCCCGCTCGACGCACGCGTCGCCTCGACGGACTTCGTGCACCCCCGCTATACACACCATGAGCGATCGTACGACTACAGCGGCTATCTCCGCAAAGTGGCCGGCTATGAAGAGCGTGTGCCCGACGACACCGACTACATCGTGATCGACACCCAACACCCCTACAGTGAAATCAAGAGTCCCGATCAAGTCCGTGAACTCCGAGAGCACCCGGACGACTGGGAACTGCTCCCTGACGAGACGGAGGGATTCTTCATCGTGCTCAAACGTCGCCCTTCCTCCAAGACTGATCACTGACAACTTAACACTGAGAACTCTCCATATGACCGACCTCAACTGGAACAGTCGCAACCTCACGCATGGCTGGCAGCGCGGCGTGACGGCCTTTTATTTCGGACTCGGTTTCACGCCGGAAGACTTTGACCGTCCGCAGATCGGCATCGGCGTCCCTTTGCTGGAGGGCAACCTGTGCAACATGCACGCATATGGACTCGGGCAGGAGATTGCAGCCGGCTGCAAGGATGCGGGACTGATCGGGTTTCCGTTCGGGACGCCGGGGATCAGCGATAACATTACGCAGGGGCATGCGGGGGGCAACGGGTCGCTGCCGTCGCGGAACATCATTGCGAACTGCACGGAGTTGGTCGTCGGCTCGCATGGCTACGATGCGATGGTCGGCCTGCATTGCTGCGACAAGAACGGTCCCGGCTTCGCGATGGCACTCGCAAGGCTGAACTTTCCGGGCCTCATTGTCTCCGGCGGAAGCATCGCGCCGGGATGTCACAAGGGGCAGGACATCTCAATTCTCGACGTCTACGACTCTCAAGCCGCTGCGGCTGTCGGGGCGATGAGTGAGGACGAAGCAGATCAGATCTTACGAACAGCGTGTCCAGGAGCGGGGGGGTGTGGGATCGCAGCATCTTTCAACACATGGGGCCTCGCCTGCGAGGCGCTCGGTATCATGCTGCCGTACAGCAGTTCGATCCCGGCTGAAGGAGAGGCGAAGCGGAATGAATGCCGCGAGGTCGGAGCGGCGTTGCGATTGCTGCTCGAACGAAATCTCAGGCCGCGAGACATCCTCACCCGTGAAGCGTTCGCGAATGCGACGGCGGTCATCGCGGCAGCGGGCGGTTCGACGAACGGCATTCTGCACATGCTGGCTCTTGCACGCGAAGCCGAGGTCGACTTCACGCTCAAGGACATGCAGCCCATTCTGCGGGAGACGCCCGTTTATTGCAGCTTCGCCCCACGAGGCAAGAAGACGATGTACGACCTGCATCATCTGGGCGGCACGCCCCTGCTCTTCAAGCACTTACTGAACGCGGGCATCCTCAACGGCGACTGTCTGACGGTGACGGGCAAAACACACAACGAGAATCTTGCGGACGTTCCAGATCCGCCGACGGGTGGCGAGGACGATCTCATCGCATCGTTCGACGCACCATTCAAGCCGCACGCGGATATGCAGATTTGCTTTGGCAACCTTGCCCCCGACGGTGTCGTCTACAAGGTTTCCAGCATGAAGGACTCAAACTTCCGAGGGACAGCCATTTGTTTCGATGATGTCCGCAGCGTCGTAAAAGCTGTCGAAGAGAAACGCATTCAACCGGGACACATCATCATCCTGCGTCACCTCGGACCGGTCGCGAGCGGCATGCCGGAAGTGCTCGTCGCGACCGCTGCCCTTGCCACGCCCGAGTTGGACGGCAAGGTTGCCTTCCTCTCCGACACGCGCGTCAGCGGCGTGAGCCACGGAGCGATCGGCGTCCATTGCGCCCCCGAGGCGGCCGTCGGGGGACCGATTGCTTTTGTTGAAGACGGCGACCAGATCAGCTTCGACCTCCTCGCTGGCGACCTCGCGCTGCACGTTGATGACCGGACACTGGCCGACCGCAAATCGCGTACAACTCTCCCCGAAGTCAAGCACCCACGCGGCTATCTCAACGACTTCTCAGTGACGGTTACTCAAGCGAACGACGGTTGCGTCAGTCGATGTTAGTGGTGGAGAAACGTCAATTGGTGGGTTTGTCTTGACTGATTCTCAGGTCGCCGACTGCACTCAACTCAACACAAACGGCAACAACCGTGGCAAAGCTCTACTTCTACTACTCAGCGATGAATGCCGGTAAGTCGACGACGTTGCTGCAGGCGTCGTACAACTACCGGGAACGGGGGATGCATACGCTCGTGCTGACTCCGGAGTTGGACAGGCGCTATGGCATCGGCAAGGTGGCTTCCCGCATCGGCCTGGAGGCGGACGCGGTCATGTTTCAGTCTCACACCAATCTGTACGCATTGTGTGAGCAGGAACACGAGCGGGAGACGCTGCACTGTGTTTTCGTCGACGAGGCACAGTTTCTGACCAAACAACAGGTGCAACAATTGACCGATGTTGTCGATGGGTTGAACATTCCGGTACTCGCCTACGGCCTTCGCACTGATTTTCTCGGCAACCTGTTCGAAGGGAGTCAGTACCTTCTCGCCTGGGCCGACAGCCTGCAGGAGATCAAGACCATCTGTCACTGCGGACGCAAGGCGAACCGGGTTCTGCGAATCGACGCGGAGGGTAATGCCGTCAAGGAGGGGGAACAAATCAAAGTCGGTGGCAACGAGACCTATGTCTCCGTCTGCCGTCAGCACTTCAAGGAGGGCATGTCGGCCCGTCACGACAACGAGTTGCCGTTCTCGGCCGTATAAGTGGAAAACACTGCCCGATGAGTTCGGATTTATTACTATGCAACTGGCGAATATCCCTGAAATCTTGACAAATCGTAACCACCAGAGATAACATCGTTTGCAGCTGCACTGCTGGTCGATAACGGACGGTGACGACCGTCGGTTGTTCCCTCCAGCGGCGTGACCACCCCGCCCTACGCTCCTCCACGGAGACCCGCCCATGTTGTCCATCCTCGGAAATCGTTTGTCGATGTGTGACAGACTTTCTCGCCGATCGTTTCTGCAGATCGGCGGACTGGCCATGGGTGGACTGTCGATGCCGCAGATTCTGCAAGCCGAGCAGGCAAGCGGGCTCAGTGCGAACAACAAGGGCATCATCATGATCTTCCTGCCTGGTGGACCACCCCATCAGGACATGTTTGATCTCAAGCCCGATGCCCCGCGCGAAATTCGGGGAGAGTTCAATCCCATCGCGACGAATGTTCCCGGCGTCGAGATCTGTGAGCTGTTCCCACGCATGGCCGCGATGGCAGACAAGTTGACATTCATTCGCTCCATCGTGGGTGCGACCGGATCGCACCATGCCTTCCAATGTTTGACAGGTCAGACCGATCGCAATCAGCCTCCCGGCGGCTGGCCCGCGATGGGGTCGGTGCTCTCCAAACTGTACGGGCCACGCGATGCGGCTGTGCCACCGTATGTTGGCTTGTCGCCGAAGTGCGGTCACAAGCCCTGGGGAGATAACGGTCAGCCCGGATACCTCGGCGTCTCGCATGCCCCGTTCACGCCACATGGTGACGGCAAAGAGGACATGGTGCTTAACGGAGTCTCGCTCGATCGTCTCCAGGATCGCAAGTCTGTACTCGGCGCTCTTGATCGTTTCCGCAAGGACGCTGACGACTCGGGCATGATGGATGGCCTGGACACATTCAACCAACAGGCGTTCGGAATCCTTACTTCGAGCAAACTTGCTGATGCCCTTGATGTCGAGAAGGAAGACCCGGCGCTCATCGAGCGATACGGACGTGGTGAGGATAAACTTCAATCCGACGGCAGCACACGCTTGCTCACGAACTTCCTCATCTCGCGTCGGCTGATTGAAGCGGGCGTCCGCTGCGTTTCTCTGTCGTTCAGCCGCTGGGACTGGCACGGCGGCAACTTCCGTCGCGCCCGGCAGGATTTCCCCATGCTCGATCAGGCAGTCACCGCATTGATCGAAGACCTCGAACACCGAGGCATGCTCGACGACATTCCGGTCGTCGTCTGGGGTGAGTTCGGCCGTACTCCGAAGATCAACGGGAATGCTGGTCGCGATCACTGGCCCCGCGTTTCTTGCGCGATGCTGGCCGGCGGAGGCATGCGGCATGGTCAGGCAATCGGTGCGACGAACCGACTCGGAGAGTACGCCTCCGAACGTCCGGTCCACTTCCAGGAAGTCTTCGCCACGCTCTACAAGTCGCTGGGTATCGACATCGAATCGACAACGCTCCGCGACTTGCAAGGTCGACCGCAGTATCTTGTCGACCACAGCCAGTACCTGCCAATGCCAGAACTGGTCTGACGCATCTCGCTTGACCACGCTGCGGTGGTGTTCAGTGGGCTTCCCTGCTTTGCGCGACTATTCACTTCCGTCAAAGGAAGGCGTCGTCGGTCGAGGGCGACGGCGGCGATCGAGCGTTGGCAGCGGTTTTGTTGGTGTTCCGATCGGTGCATCATCCAGGACTTCGGCTCCGACGGGGACTGCGACCGGCGCGCCCGACGAAGGATGACGCTCCAGCAGAGCGTTGCCGAGAATATGGGCGAACAACTGATGTCCCTCGGCAGAAAGTGCTCCCGACAGCGGGAGGAACAGTCGCGACTGGTTTTCATGTGCGGCGAATTCTGTCGAAGCATCCAACAGGGGGATCTGCTCAAGGCTGGCTCGTTCGCCTAGGAGTCGCAGCACCTCGCTTGTGCCGGGACTCATGGAGGTGACCCCTTGAGTGGACGCGACTGAGTCGACGGTCTTTCGGGAAGGAACGACGGCGACGACAAACTCCGCTGAGATCTGTCTGCAGAGTTCTCTCAAGCCGGCGAGTGGTTCCCATGTTTGCTCGATCAGGACGGTCGGATGATCTGCAGAACTTCCGTTCAGGTCGTCCAGCGACTCGGCACTGTTGTCGTCGAAGGAGTCGGCAGCGAGTTGTTCCCCGAAATGGTCGCTGACAAGTTTGACCAGCATGAACTCGCGTTCGATGGCACTCACGAAATCATCGTCGTGAGAACTCGCGGACGGATTTGACACGGTGAGGATCTGTCCATCGTCGCTGAATTTGGCCAAAGGACGGCAGCGGCGGTCGTCAGCGACATCCGAGACATCACAGCAGAGGATGACCAGGTCCGGCTGGAGCCCGATCAGGCGAGAACGGGACCATGCCAGGTTCAAGAGCGGGCAATGTCCGGGTTGCCCGGCATTGATCACCTCGACGTCCGGTCCCAGTCCGGCCAGCATCCCGGTCAAGCTGCCGCAGAAACTCTCGGATTCGGGAATATCCGGGGCCAGTGTTGCCTCGTCACCCAAGCAGACAATTCTGTAGCGTCCGGGGGGTTTGGGAGTCGGGACCTCTGGCCCCCTCAGCCCGAGGGAATTCGTGGAGATCTCCACAGGGGCACCGATTTCAGAGGACCAGTAGGAGATCTGCTGATTGACTGGCAAATGCTGGAAGGTGATTGGGCAAGGGGAGCCCAACCTGGAGGCTTGTTGAGGAGCAAGACCACTGAATTCGTTGTGGAGGCGATTTGCCCGTAGGCCTACCTCGGCGACGCAAACTGCCGCGATTATCACAAGCACCGCGAGAACAACATGCTTGATGAATCGAACAATCGGTCCCATTGCGGACATCCCTGTCTGCATTGTAATTGCATCACGGAGTGCATCGACTTCTTCGATGATCCCCCCCCAATACCAGCAGATTGTACCGAAAGTCTGATACTTCAACAATGCGAGATCAGGCACGCGATGGCACTGAGAACAGGATATTGGCGGACAAGACAAGGTGATTCGTGTCTGAAGGAGCTTCAATTCATCTCTCGATCGAACATTGCAATTGAATCCTCGTCGAAGACTTCAGAGGGGCAAATGCCTTCGGCGATTCAGTCAACGCGGCGCAGCGATATGCATCAACGCTGCCTCGGGATGCGTGCCGCCTGATTCTGCTGCATCAAAACAACTCGCCGTCAGTCTCGGTTTTGGGAATGCCCGCGGTCGGTTGGCGCCTCTGTTCGATTCAGAATGATACGGAACTGACGGTTTCAAGGCGCAGTCTAAGATCGCCAAGAGGGAGCAATCTGGTGTCGAGACCTCTGAGTGGGTGTTCAGTCATATTATTCGCGAACTAGGTGGCTGTGATTGTGTATTGGACGTCAGAATCTCCAGAATGAGACTCTCCGTGTGCCGTCATTGAGAGCGGATTGCCTAGGAAATGATCCGAGTTGTCTAATGACGGTGCATATTCGCACATCAGCGAGTTGCCGTTATTGAAGGTGGCAATTCTGGATTGTTTGATCTGACAGGATTGCCTGGGCGAACTGCCATCCAAAACATATCAAAATAATTCGATCCACTTGAGAGTGGCCTGCGAATCGGCTAGTCTTGCTTATGTGGTCGCGTTAGTTTCATAGTACTGAACGACAAAGGGGGGCGTTTTCCTCGTTGCGATCAAGTGGGGCCGTACAGTCAAATTGAAGGATAAGTGAGGTTTGTAATGGCAAAAGCAGTGAGTCAAATGTCCGTCGCCGAGTTAGAAAAGGCGTTGTCGGCGAAGCGAGAGAAAGTCGACGCCTTGTTGACGGAACGAGATCAGATCCTCCGGGAACTCGATAAAGTCGAAGGTAAGATTCGGGACCTGGGAGGGAACCTGTCGGGGCGTCGAGCGCAAGGTCGACGCGGCCCTCGGGCGAAGAACGAGAAGCCTTTATGGGGCTATGTTGAGGACATCCTCGGTCGCTCGAAGCGGGGCGTGACGATTGAGGAACTTGAGAAGAAGGTTCTTGCGTCCGGCTACAAAACAAATAGCAACAATTTCCGCAACGTGATCTATCAGTGCCTCTACCATGCAGAGCAAGTCTCCCATGACAGCTCGACCGGGCGTTATGTGCTCGAGGGTTGAAGCGTGAATCGGAACTGATGGTCCGGAGAGCCCACATCATTCTGTGGGATTTGTATTCGCCAGTCGGCAGTGAAACCACTGCCGGCTTTTTCTTTGTTCATCAGCCAAATCGAGGAGTGAGATGGCCATTGAAACCGAGGTTCCCAAGTTTGATGAACGTGACGCCATCCGTCTTGTGACAAACCTGTTGGGCGTTCCCGGTCGCAGTTGCGAAGAGCAGGCGATCGCGGATTTAGTCGTTGATCGCCTAAGACGGGCTGGTGTTTCAGATCGCTCGATCAGTTTTGATCGGGCCCATCACAAGAGTCGACGTGGCGGAGAGGTCGGAAATCTCATTGTGAAGATTCCGGGGACGAAACGCGGCCCACGGCGGTTACTGATGGCGCATCTGGATACGGTGCCACTCTGTGTGGGGGCGCAGCCGGTTATTCGAGGGGGCGAGATCGTCTCCAAGGATCCCACCACGGCGTTGGGGGGTGATAATCGAGCGGGGTGCGCAGTCATTTTGAACGCCTTACAGACCTTGTTGCGGTCAAACGTTCCCTATCCTCCATTGACGTTCGTCTGGACTGTGCAGGAAGAACTTGGGCTGCTGGGGGCAAGACACCTTTCTGCAAGCAAGCTGGGCAAGCCGCAGCTTTGTTTCAACTGGGATGGAGGGGCTCCCAACGCGGCGGTCATCGGCGCGACGGGAGACGATCACATCGACATTGAGATTCACGGTCTGGCGAGTCATGCCGGGGCTCATCCCGAGGACGGCGTCAGTGCCTCGGCGATCGCGGGGTTGGCGATTGCTGACCTGCAGAAGAACGGCTGGCACGGGAAGGTTGTGAAGGGGAAACAGCAAGGGACCAGCAACATCGGCTCCATTCGCGGCGGTGAGGCGACGAACGTCGTCACTGATCGTTTGACACTCACAGCTGAGGTCCGAAGTCATCAGGCTCCGTTCCGCAGGAAGATCATCAAGGCGTATGAGCAGGCGTTTCAACATGCGGCCAGGAGCGTCACCAATGCCCAGGGAGAGTGTGGTCATGTTGAGTTCTCGACCTACGACAAGTACGAGTCGTTTCGAATTCCCAAGAGTAACCTTTCTGTGCAGGCAGCGATCGCGGCCATTGAGGCGGAGGGACTCCCGTCGCTGACACGCATCATCGACGGCGGACTCGACGCTAACTGGTTGACGGCTCACGGTTTCCCGACGGTCACGCTCGGGTGTGGACAGGCGGGAATTCACACCGTCAACGAGTCGCTGAACATCGCAGAATATCTGACCGCCTGCCGGATTGCCCTCCGCCTCGCGACGGGGTGACGACGGGACGTCAGAGTGCGGGCTGTTTCAGGGCCAAGACTGTTTCAATCAGGTGTGGTATCTCGACAGGAGGGCGAGGCTCCTGCCAAGCTGCAATGACCATTCATCGTTCAACTGACTGCGCGGCTCAGCAGGAGCTTCGCCCTCCCAATCCATTCCCACTTGTTGAAGTCGTTCGACCGGCCAACGGAGTCCTTTCGCATTTCGGGCGGTCGCGTTTCATGGTAGCATGATGCTGGGAATGTTCCGGGCAGCATTCCTGTCGAATTTGGTTGAGGTAGTTTGCGTGAGAGACAGATGAAGACAGACGATTTTCTCAACGCCGAGATGAATCGACGCCGGTTTCTCGGTGAAGGAGCGCGGAACGCCGCTGGTGTTGCGGCGGGGGTCGTGGGTCTGCAGTCGCCCGTTCGGGCAGCCTCGTCCAGCGATCAATTGCGTGTCGGGGTGATCGGCGTGCGGTCTCAGGGCAAGCGGTTGGCGGTCGAGAGCACAAGGTTGCCGGGCGTCGAAGTGGTTTCTCTTTGCGATGTGGACAAGTCGATTCTTGATCGCGCGGTCGGTGAAGTGCAACAGCGGCAGCGGAGCCGAGTCGCGCGGACGAGCGACTTTCGGCAGATGCTCGACGACCCGCGAATTGACGCCGTCATCATCGCCACCCCCGATCACTGGCATGCGTTAATGATGGTGATGGCCTGCGGAGCGGGAAAGGATGTTTACGTCGAGAAGCCGATCGCACAGACCATTCACGAGGGCAAGGTCATGCTCGCTGCGGCTGCGAAGCACGGACGGATCGTGCAGTGCGGTTTGCAGCAACGTAGCGGTGATCATTTTCAATCGGCAGTCGCTGTCGTCCAATCGGGCCAACTGGGGACTGTGAATCTGGCCCGTGCATGGTCCGTTCAGTCGCGGACGTCGCCCCCCTCCCCCAGAGAAACGCCGGTCCCGGAGGGGGTTGACTATGATCTCTGGCAGGGACCGGCGGTCGCTCGGCCGTTTGATGAGCGCCGTTTCCATCATTACTGGCGGTCGACTTGGGAGTACGGCACGGGTGAACTCGGCGACTGGGGCGTGCATCTGTTGGACATCGCCCGGTGGGGACTCGACCTCGAACTGCCGACCCGCGTCTCCGCGACCGGTGGACCGTCGTCGCAAGTTGGAGGGAATCGCCCTCCGGAGACGTTGAGCGTTCAGTACACTTACCCGCAGGCGACGATTGTCTGGGAACATCGGCTCCGGTCTCGGCATGGCATCGAAGGACGTCCGACGGGCGTGGCGTTCTACGGCGACAAGGGGACGCTGGTTGTGGATCGCAGCGGATGGAAGGTGTATGACCAAAGCGAATCGCTGACCGCGGATGCGAGTGAACTACGACGGGCTCACCTTCAGGACTTCTACGATTCGATTCGGACTCGCAGGACGCCGTCGTGTGACCTGCGGACCGGTCACGTGAGTAGTGCTCTGGCCCATCTGGGGAACATCTCCTATCGATTGGGACGCGAAGTCCGGTTCGACCCGCAGGCGGAAGACTTCGGTATCGATGCCGAGGCAAACGCACTGCTTCTGCGTGAGTATCGTGCCCCCTGGGAGTTGCCGACGGTCTGAGGACCATGACCCGTTGAGCGACATGTGAAGGATCAAGTTGGCAGGAGGCCGAATGTACGATGCGGTGTTGATCGGGGCCGGGCATAATGCGCTCGTGTGTGCTCACGACCTGGCGGCGGCCGGTTGGAAAGTGCTCGTGGTCGAACGGCGTCCATTCGTCGGCGGATGCTGTGTCACCGAGGAACTCTGGCCGGGGTATCGCATTAACCCGGCGGCGTATGTCGTCAGCTTGTTGCTGCCTGAGATCGAACGGGACATGCGACTTGCGGACTACGGGTACGAGGTGCTGGCGCGAAACCCGTCGTCGTTCACCCCGCTGGAGGATGGCCGCTATCTGTTCCTTGGTCCCGATCAGGAGTTGACTCGCAACGAGATCGCCAAGTTTTCCCAGAAGGATGCCGAGGCGTATCCGCGATACGAAGAGTTTCTGACTCGCGTCGCTGAGAAACTGGAGCCTGTGCTCTCACTCGCCCCGCCCGATCTGCTCCCGCTTCCCTCATCATGGCGGCAGCGATCATTGAGCAACAAGCTGCAGAACGCGAGGCGGGGTTGGGACCTTTACCGGGCCTTTCAGGAATTAGGCGAGGAACTCCCGGAGGCGATCGAGTTGTTGACCGGTTCCGCGACCGCCCTGTTGGATCGCTGGTTCGAGTCGGATGAACTCAAGGGGACGCTCGCCACGGATGCGATCATTGGCACGTTTCAACCTCCTTCGTCTCCTGGAACGGCTTACGTGTTGTTGCACCATGTGATGGGTTCATCCGGTGGAGCGCGTGGCGTTTGGGGGTACGTCAAGGGGGGGATGGGACGTTTGAGTGAGGCAATGGCCGGGTCCGCCCGCAATCGCGGAGCCGAAATACGCACCGACTGCGGCGTGGAGACGATCCTGGTGAAGGATGGCCATGCGTCCGGGGTGCGACTCTCAGGCGGCGAAGAGATCGCGGCCCGCGTGGTGATCTCGGGAGTCGATCCGCATCTGACGTTCGAGCAATTCCTGAACGCAGAGGCACTTCCCGAAGCGTTTCGCAAAGCGGTCAGTCGGATTGACTATGCCAGTGCCAGCATGAAGATCAACATGGCCGTGAGTGAACTCCCAAACTTCACCTGTCTGCCCGGTAATGACGAGCCCGGGCCGCAGCACCGTGGGACGATTCACATCGGTTCGAGTCCCGAGTATGTCGAGCGGGCATACGATGACGCCAAGTACGGCGAGCCGTCGATGCATCCCGTTGTCGAGATGACCATCCCATCCTCGGTCGATCCCTCGCTCGCACCAGCGGGGCATCACATCCTGTCCTGCTTTGTCCAGTACGCACCTTATCAATTGGCATCCGGCAGTTGGGACGAATGCAAGGAGGTGTTCGCTGACCGATGCCTGGAGGAGATCGCGAAGTTTGCACCGAATGTGCCTGACTCGGTCCTGCATCGACAGGTGGTCTCACCTGTCGATCTTGAACGGACGTTCGGGTTGACGGGCGGCAACATCTTTCAGGGAGCGATGCCATTACATCAACTGTTCAGCATGCGACCCGTGCCGGGATGGAGCGATTACCGGACCCCGCTCTCCGGACTCTATCTCTGCGGGGCAGCAACACATCCGGGGGGAGGCGTGATGGGAGCGTGCGGACGGAACGCCTCTCGCGAGATTCTCCGCGATGGGCTCCCCAGAAATCGAACGTAGCCGCCGGGCGCTCCTGCGGGGTACAATGGAGAAGACCCACCTCATCGAGGACTCGATCCGTGAACAATCTCCCTGATCTTGAACTGCTGGAGTCGACGCACACTTTTCCGGGGAACTACACCTTCAAGGTCATCGGAGCTGCGGACGACAACTTCATCGGTCGCGTGGTTGCAGCTGTCCGGAGTGAGTTGGAAGAGTCCGTCGAACCCTCGTTTTCGTTTCGCAAGACGTCGGGGGAACGACACGTCTGTGTGACGATCGAACCACCCGTGGAGAACGGCGAACACGTCCTCGCAATCTACCAGAGCCTGCAACAGGTTGAAGGACTGGTGATGCTGCTTTGATCAGTGATGGTCAGAGAGCGTGCGCGGAACCCCAGAGAGGGTGGCAGGGTCAGAAGCGAAGTCGATGGCCCTGCGATCTCCGGTCCGGGCCTTCCCGTTGGTCAGACCGGGCTACCCAGTGAACTGAAGGAAGCCGATCACCCTCTCACGGGGCAGCAACGCGCCTGGGCGATGAGGGAAGTGTTCCCCTCCACCACTTGATGGCGATTAGCACCACGATCAGGATCGGCAGCGTCGCGATTTGGAGTAAGGCAACACAGACGCCGAACACCAGCACGACGGGCACCATCAGCACGGAAACCACTTTTGAGAGGTATGAGCAATTGCTGATCGGACGAGGCCAGAGAAGGCCCCACCAGTGTCCGTTTCGATGATCGGGAATAGATGGGTCAGTCATGGCATTGATGCAGAAGGCGTCGCGGATCAATCGTTAAGCCAGCATACCCTAATGAGAGAGAAAAGTCGCTACGCAAAGTTGAGTTGAACGAAAAACCGCACGCCACGGGGCAGACGTGGCGTGCGGCATCAGAAGAGCCATCGCTGGGTGAGCGGGGAGTCACTCGAAATCAAAACCCAGCAGGTGACCCTTGAGTCCGACAAATTGAATCTTGATCTCACAGGTTCCCGTCGCCTTCTCGCTTTTGATGTCGTAGTACAAGAGCAGGTACTGGGCGTCCTCTGAGATGTCCACGCGGCTTTCCTTGAATGTGAGTTGCTGGAGTGAACCGGCCGCCCCCTGAATCTGCTGGACCATGCCGGCAAACGCCTCAGCATCAACGACCTCCTGAAGAGCCGGATGGCACATTGCGTAAGCGTCGTCGGTCTGTCCCTTCATGAAGCGGTTGATGAATGTCTTTCCCAGTTCCTCGTAAATCTTGGTGTCGGTTGGCCCCTTGAACCAGTCGTCTCCCAGTTGTTCCGAGACGACGTTGAACTTGATCAGCTTGCCGTCGGCGGTCTGCATCGTTGAGGTGGCGGTGCCTCGCTCAAACTCGACGGTCGCCTCGGTCGATTCGATTTGTGTGGTCAGTTTGTTCTCGTTTGTGATGCTGGTTTGTTCGATGCTGCGAACGCGACCGAGTCGTTCGTTCATCGCAGTCATCCACGCTTCCAGAACTGGTGCATCGACCTGCTCAAGCAGTTCGGGACGCATCTGTTGGGTCAACTGTTTGACCTGTCCACTGTTCAAAGCGCGGAAGAAATCGTCCTGAGTCCCTGCTTGTACGGAACAGCAGGTACCGAGGATGAACGTGAAAGCGAGAGCAATGCGGGTTGTTTTCATGACATTGTGATTGGGTTGGAGGGCAAAACGGGAATCTGCTCTCTACGGACAGATCGCATCATCGATCCAATTCCGGCGAGGATTCTCCGGAGATACGGTTCGTACGCCGATGAACACTCCTGCTCAGCGGAAAAACGATGCAACCGTTACACGTCGATTGTGTCACGCCTATGGCGACATGTTCGTCGGTGCCGAACGTGGCTGACTGAGCAGCATGCCGCATTCGAAAAGCATGATCTCACTGTCCTGATCGTGTGCGTCTGCGACTCTTCAATCGGCCTCAGCATCACGGGGGACGATCCAGATGTTTCGATACCGGACCGGGTTCCCGTGGTCCTGCAGATAGATCGGGCCCGGTTCGGGACCCTCTGCGACCGGAGCGGCTCGTGTCGCTTCCGGGAGGGGCACATCGTCCTGCACCACGACGCCGTTGAGCCTGACGGTCATTCTCGCATCGACTGTCTTGTTCCCGTCAGCATCAAACTTCGCAGCCGTGAAGTCGATGTCATAGGTCTGCCACGTGAGAGGCGGGAAGGCCATGTTGAGGTCCGGCTTTTTGATGCCGTAGATGCCACCCGCTTCGTTGTCCTCACCTGTCAGGCCAAATGAGTCGAGCATCTGTGTTTCGTATCGCCCCTGCATATACACGCCGCTGTTGCCTCTCGCCTGTCCTCGTGCCGTCGGCATGAAGGGTGTTCGCCATTCGACATGCAGCCGGAAGTCCTGAAACTTCTCGTGGCTGGTGACTCCCTGCATGAGCAGTCCGTCGTCCGTCATGCGTCCTCCGTCGAAAGCATCGGCAGACGTGCCATCGAACAGCACGGTCGCATGCGGCGGCGCGGGCAGTCCGAGTGTGCGGCTTTTGCGTTTGACCTTGCTCAGCCGTCCGATCGAGTCGCCACCTGCGTTTCTCACATGGATCTTTTTCCCGGCCAACTCCGCGTTGTCGTCACCCCAGTTGAAGATCATGCGCCCCCCAGCCAATGCTCCGGAAGTAAGCAGTCGTGTTTCGCCGTCCCATCCATTGCCCGGCAGACCACCGGAATAGATCACGATGTCGAACTTCCCCTCGCCGAGCGCGACGATCTGCACACCATGCCAGGCCTCACTGGACTCGGACTCGATCTTGCCGGTGTACTCGCCCTGCACGCGGTAGTCCTCCCCCGCTTCCTTGGCATCGGTGTAGGCGACCGGTTTGGGGGGGGCCTCGGTTTCTTGTGCGGTCCGCTGAACAACCGGCAGCTTCGGAGCTGGCGGAAGTTGCAGCACTTTCGGTCGATCATCGGCTGCAATGATCGAGCCGGTCCAAGTCGCGATTCCCAGGAACAAGACGAGGACGATACGAGATGGATGTCTCTTCATGGCAGATTGATTCATGGTGACGAAGGCGCCGGGCGCCGAACTTGGTATCGAACCTGCATTCTGTGGCGTGCGTTGCCCCGATGCAAGGCGATCAGCAGATCGGTCGTGGGTCAGCGTTTGAGAAGCACTTTGATTGGATTGACACGGAATGTTACCCATCAGAGGAAGACGCAACGAAAGACAACGAAGTCGCTAAGAAAAAGCAGAAAATTTGTGGTGTGCGTGTAAAGATTGTCGCTGATCAGGAAGACCTGTTCGCACTTTGAATTGCGGCATTCCTGCAATCGGACCTCTTCGATTGCCCAGTTCACCTTCTTCCTCCGCTGTCGACCTGAGCCGCGTCCCAATGGCCTTTGCTTCCTTTTGACCATCACGCAGTTTCTCGGTCGGCGGCCTTTGTCTACGCTTGTCGCTGAGTGTCTCCTCGAAGCCACAGTCGACAAACCGCTGCCGAATCTTCTCGATCGTCCGCGCGCGTGCGAGATACGCCTCAGCGATCTTCGCGTCCGACCACGCTGGACCGACGGCATCTGTCTTCAGGAGAATGAACGCCCGCCGCACCTACTGAATTCGTCCGGACAACTTCTGGTTCACCGATTTGAGCGTCTCAAGTTCCGACTGGAAGAGCCGCACGATATACTTCTTCTGCATGGGACCCCCTCCTGGGCTCCCAACCGTCAGACAAAATCGGACCAGAAACACCAACCCGAGTTCTTAGCCTTGACGCTTCACCAGACAACATATCATCCAATTAACTGATCAATTCTCTCAATGGGACTCTTCGATAAACTCAAAAACGCGCTCTCCAAGACAAAGGACGTTTTGCGGACCGATGTGCGCGACCTGCTCAAGGCGGGGGAAATTCTCGATGACGAGCGGCTGGAGAAATTCAATCGTGGCCTCATCACCACCGACATGGGCGTCGCTGCATCCGAGGAGATCGTCAGCGAGCTTCGCGAGCGGTTCGGTGGACGGACCGTGCAACCGGACGACATCTGGAACGTCGTTAAGGATAAGCTGAAAGAAATTCTCCGCGGCGAGGGGGACTGCAAATGGGACAACAGCGACCCGCTCTCCCCGCTCCAGCTCGCGGATGAGGGGCTGACAGTCATTCTCGTGTGCGGCGTCAACGGTGTCGGCAAGACGACATCGATCGCCAAGCTGGCCAACTTCCTGCAAAAGTCCGGGAAGAAAGTCGTGCTCGCCGCGGGTGACACCTTCCGAGCCGCTGCCGTCGAACAGCTGACCATGTGGGCAGACCGTTTGGGTTGTGAGATTGTCACCGGCGCACACGAGGCAGACCCGGCGAGCGTCGCCTATCAGGGAGTCGACAAGGCGCTCGAAGTCGGGGCAGACATCGCCATCATCGACACGGCTGGCCGCTTGCAGACGCACCAGAACCTGATGGCCGAGCTGAACAAGATTCACAAGGTCATTGGCAAACGGCTGGAAGGAGCCCCGCACGAGAGTCTACTCGTACTCGACGCCACCACCGGACAGAACGGCCTTTCACAGGCAAGCAAATTCTCCGAAGCGGCCGGCTGCACTGGGATCGTCCTTGCCAAGCTGGACGGCACCGCCAAAGGGGGCGTCGTCGTCGCGATCCGTCAGCAAATGGGCATCCCGGTCAAATATGTCGGCGTCGGCGAACAGATCGACGACCTCCAACTCTTCTCCCCGGACGAATTCGTCGACGCGTTGTTTGCTGACACGTAGGACGCGTCATTGCCACCTCGACATTTCACGCCTAGAATCGCGCCGTGAGTGAACTGACGCGGCATGTGATCGTTTTTGAATCCCAACCCTTTTGGGAGCCGGAGTTGCAGCGGCAATTCCTCGACGAAGACGTGATCGTCGGAGCGTGTCGGTCAGTGAAGGACCTTGAAAGTCGCTTGGCACGACAGTCATACGATGTGTGTGTCGCCGACTTGACTGCCGACGTCACTGGCCTCCTTCGCTGGCTGGGAGTGCGGCTCGACCAATCCGGGATCGTGCCCGTCATTGTGGTTGCCAGAGAGGAGCAGCAGTCACTCGAATGGCATGTCCGCGAGTTGGGGGCAGCTTCGTTCACGAACGAGTACGTCACCGGCAAACAGCTTGCAGCGATGTGCCGGAAACAATGGAACCATCAATCGAATGCAACGCTCTGAGGTGACGGCCATCGAGCCGAAACACCTGAGACGAGAGGAATCAAAATGTCAGAGTCAGAGAAGCAACAAGCCGTGCAGTCCTGCATCGCCAGGGTGAGCGATCCGGAATTGGGCCGCACGTTCGGTGACCTCAACATGGTGAAGTCCGTTCATGTCGACGGCGATCAAACACGGGTCACGATCGAACTGCCGACGCATGCGTACCCCAGCAAAAAGCAACTGACGACAGCCGTCACGACAGCCGTTGCGGAAAATGTTGAGGGGGCGGGTGAGGTCACAGTCAAGTTCGAGCACAACGTGAGAGGACGGCAAACCGGAGGCGATCTGGGCCTGCGGGTCAAGAACATCATCGCGGTCGGCAGCGGCAAAGGGGGCGTCGGCAAAAGCACGATCTCTGCGTCGCTAGCTTATGGATTGAAACACTTCGGCTCAGCCGTCGGCCTCCTCGATGCGGACGTGTATGGGCCGAGCATTCCGCATCTCGTCGGCGTCGAGGGACAGCCGGCCGTCAAAGAGGTCCCCACTCAGGATGGTCGTGTTGTCGAACGCATGCTGCCGAACGAGGCCAATGGCGTGAAGGTCATGTCGATGGGCTTTATGGTGCCAGCAGAACAGGCGGTCATCTGGCGAGGGCCCATGCTGCACAAGGCCTTGATGCAATTCCTCGCTCAAACCGACTGGGGCGAGTTGGATTATCTGGTCATTGACATGCCACCGGGAACGGGCGATGTCGCCCTCTCACTTTCCCAGTCCGTCGGCATGGCCGGAGCCGTCGTGGTCTGCACACCTCAGGAAGTTGCCCTCCTCGATGCGGTCAAGGCGATCAGCATGTTCCGGCAGGTCAAGATCCCTGTGCTCGGCATGGTCGAAAACATGACGGGCGAGATCTTCGGTCGAGGGGGGGCGAAAGCAAAGGCGGAAGAGCTGAATGTTCCGTTCCTTGGCGAAGTCCCCGCGATCGCAGCCATTCGCGAGAAGGGGGATGCGGGACAACTGGCGAGTCTATTCGACGACGACTCTCCGGCCCGAGACCACTTGCTCCACGTCTGTCAGCGTACGGCGATCGAAGTGGCAAAAGAGGTCCTTGACCAGTCCGCGATGCCGCAGCTGGAGATCTTGTGAGTGCCAAACCTCCATCATCGGCAGACGTCGAGGCGGTTCTTCGTCAGCTCAACGCCGGACCGGCACTGATCGTTTCATTGGTCGCCGAGTTGGAGCCAGACATCGTGAAACGCCGTCCCCGTCCGGGCGTCTGGTCGGCACACGAGCATGCTTGCCATCTCCCGGATGTTCAGCCGTTGTTCAGAGAACGCCTGGAGACAATGCTATCGACACCGAACCCGGTCATTCGCTCGTATGATCCGGCCCGAGACGATCCGGACGATGCCCTGCTAATGATCGATCTGCAGCAAGCGATGGATCGGTTCGTCGTCGAACGGGAGGAAATGGTCGAGCAACTGCGGCATTTGACACTCGAACAATGGTCGATCGAGGCGGAGCATGACGAGTATTCACACTACTCCGTCTTCATCATGTACCGACACCTCGCGCTGCATGACTTGTATCACGCCTATCGCATCGAAGAACGTCTGTTGATGAAGGATTGGCCAAGCGGTGCCTGAGCCCAACAATGTCGAAATCACTTCGGCGACGTCAATTCGTTGACCTCGACGAGAATGTTCTCGGCGACGGAATGTGACAACGACACCGTTCTGCCTTCAATCTGAAGGTGAATGATGCTGGCAGCAGGGTCGTTGGACTTGACGTTTCCCGATGTCTCCAGTCCGACGCCTTGTTCCGTGAGATACCGCAGAAAGTCCGTGTCTTGCGAAAGGACACGCGTGACCTTGAATGCTGCGTTCGACTGGCACTCAGAAAGAGCAAGGGCCGTTTCGGCATGCCGACGCATTGTCCCCTCCGCAGACGGGATGGGGTCGCCATGTGGGTCCGCATCGGGGTGCCCCAGGTAGGCGTCGATGCGGTCGACGAGGCTGTCGCTGACCGCGTGCTCCATGTGCT
The DNA here is from genome assembly GCA_020426505.1 of Planctomycetaceae bacterium. GTDB lineage: Bacteria > Planctomycetota > Planctomycetia > Planctomycetales > Planctomycetaceae > JAHBXU01. Next base: position 27,842 of record JAGQPX010000010.1, read on the forward strand.
CCGCTTCTTCGTGGACTTCGTCCCACGAGAGGTCGAGGGTTTCGACGAGAAACAGTTCGATCAACCGATGCCTGCGGACCATGCGCATACCAAGCGATCGGCCGGAGGCGGTCAGACGGACTCCCTGATAGGGGCGGTACTCGACCAACTGCGAGTCCGCGAGGGTCTTGAGCATGCTCGTGACGGTGCCCGGAGAGACACCCAACGCGGTCGCCAACTGACCGGTCGACGTCCACTCGTCCTGCGATCGAATCTCCGTCTGGAGAATGACCTTCAGATAGTTTTCGACGGTGAGTGACGGCATCGTGCGGAATGGTTGAGGGTTGAGAGTCGAAGGTGGAGCGAGGGGCGGCTATAAGTCCTCGCCACAGTGTTCACATTCCGGATGGTCTGCACGTGTCTCTTTTCGGCAATGGGGACAGTTGAGCGTTGCGTGCCCCAACGAAAACCCTCCGCCTTCTGATCCGCCTCTTCGTTTGCGGCCGGACGCGAACGTGAGTGACACCATGAAGCCAAGGACAACTACGATCACGAGTAATCCCAAAATACCGACAGACATCAATCACTTCCTTATTGAAGTTCCTGACCACACCTTGTGCAGTGGCGTGCGCCCGCACGCGTGACCTGACCACAATGCCAGCAGGTCAGTTCTCCCGCTGGCTCGCCAAGGTTGAAGAGTCCATCCATTCCGATCCAACCGCAAAGTGCGAAGATGCCAAGCCCGGCAGCAAACACCCCCAGAAGTCCCAGGAGACTGCCAAAGAAATACATCAGGGCCGTCAACATGATCGTGTCACATCAGATTCAGACAACAGGGACGTCTGCTGAATTCCAATCGAATTCCTCGGTGAACTGTCTCCCCGAATTCTACGACTCGAACCCCGCACTCGCGAGAGTGATTCGACGATAATCGGGAGTTGTGCGATCGTTGATTTGATGTTCCGACTGACAAGTTGAAAAGCCGTCACGGTGCTTCGCGTGACAATTCGATCGCATCGAACAGGGCGGGCCCGCCCATCGCAGTAGGAGCGATGCCCGTGATTGTGCAGTCTCCGAAGTCCTGCCAGAGGTCACGCGTGACCACCTGCCACTCGGTCGGCAGTTCGTCGGAAGTACGCGTTGCTTGCCACCCGGACGTGTTCTCTCCCGCGACATAGCGAAAGACCGGCTTATCCGAAGGAGGCCATGAGCCGTTGTTGGCCAGTTCAATCATCACTCCCTCCGCACCGACCGATTTCCAAGCGAACTGCAGATAACGGAATTCGCCCGGTTCAGGGTGTTCGCGGACGACAAGACTCCAACCCGAAATCCTGGGTGAGTGTCGTTGCAACGGTGTCACTCGCAGGGATGCGGAGCCGCGGTGTTTGTCGCTGAGGTCAATGGTGGCGGTCCCGTTCCCACTTGTGAGCAAGTCGGCAAACGCAGGATCATCATCAAACAGCACTCGCCGCTGAGACGGGCGCTTGAGCCACGAAATTACGTCCGCGACATCATTGGGCTGCACTTTTTTGACAAGATCTTCCGGCATCATCGAGGTGTTCAAAGCCCGCAACGCTGAGATGTCCTTGCGAAGTACTGTCTTGAACTTTCCTTCCGGCTGCCGCAGCGTGATCCCGGTCGGCGTCTCAGACGACAGCAGTCCGTCGAACACCAGACCATCCTCCGTCTCCACGACGTACGTCGCAAAGCCGGCCGAGATGGCCGCGTTGGGTGCCAGGATGTCCTGCACGATCGTTGACTCGGCCCGCTGGAACTCGGCGGTCAAATCCGGTCCGACGGCGAATCCAATCCCATGTGCCTGATGACACGTGGCACAATGTTTCTTGAATACCTCATGACCGTGGTCGAGATCACGATCGCCGGCAAGAGCCTCGGTGAAATGCGTCAGTGTTGCCTCGTCCACCGCCACGACTGACTCGAACAATGACGCTGCTCTCTTACTCAGCGCTTCGTTGGGATGTTCCAGGAGCGTCTCTCTTCGAACAGCAGAAATGGCGTTGACGGGCAGTCGTTTGTTCTCCATCGCCGCAAGCACAATCGAAAGATGTTCGCGCTGAGTAAACAAAGCATTGAGAATGGCGTCCTGCACGGCGGGAGTGCTCGTGTTGAATGACTCCAGAAGTCGTTGAATCGTGGCGGCGTCGCTTTCGGCTGCAAGCTCTTCAACAGCCGAAACCCGTTGTTCCACCGGGATGCCGACATCAACAAGCATCTGTGCAGCGCTGGCGAGCCGCTGATCACGCTGCTCTGTCGATTCGATTCGCATGAACACGGTCAGTGCCTTGGCGAGCGCCGCCACTCCGTCGTGAGGACTTTCCTTCAGGGCGGCCATCGCCTCACGTGCGAGATCCGACAGACCTGAATGACGAGGGCGTTCAAAGCTCTCCCGCAAGCCGGTGAGACATGGCTGCTGACGTTGCGGATGTTCGGTGGCGGCAGCAATTGAGAGGACGGCTGTTGACAGAGCCTCCGCCTGACGACGATCGGCAATCATGTGACACAGTCTTCGCAGGAAGTCCGAAGAAACGTCAGCTTGTCCGTCAACGGCGCGCTCTGAAAGCAGAGACTGCAACATCGCCTCGCCGCCGGTTGTGAGCGAACTGAGAATCGCCTCGGTCATCCAGCGTTCATCGGCTGTGCGAAGAGCAAGATTCGCCAGCGCGTCGCGAGCCTTTTCGTCGTCCGTCTCTCCGAGTGACAGGGCCAATTGTAGCTGGACGCGTGGGTCAGGGTGTCTCAACAGACTCATAGCCCCACTCAACAACAGAGGGTGGTCGTTGAATCGCTGGTCCGACAACCGCAGTGCCTGCACAATCACACCCGCGTTCTCGTGCTGAATCGCTACTTGCAAATCCGAAGTGGACAAGTGAGCGATTCCATCGAGTGCGTACATGGCACCAATCACTGTCGCAACGCTGTCCGACTCCCGGATCAGCGACCGAAGCATCGCGATGGCGGAGGTGTCCTGTCGTTCGACAATCAATCGTTGTGCGGTCCGTCGTCGCCAGAATCGCGGGCTGGCCAACTCACGGGCGAGCAAATCCCCCGACAGTTCTCCGATACATGTCGACGTTGAATCGGACATCGAGTCATGCACCAGTCGCCAGACTCGTCCGTGTCTCTCCCCATGATCCAGACGGTACTGCTGTTGCAGATACCGCGGAATGGCGGAGTAGTCTTCGATGATCTCACGATAGAAGTCAGCAATCGCAATGGCCCCGTCCGGAGCATGCGACAGGAAGATCGGATGAAACCAGATGTCGTGTGAAGCGAGAAACTCACGCTGCTGCTCACTGATGGGTCGCACCAGTGTGGGGACCAATCCGTCCCGCTGCATGATGGAACGATGCACCATGTTTTGAGCCGGCTCGCAGGCGAGGACGTTGCCACGAAGTCCGGGGAGAGCCGTGTCCTGATAGACAAGAGGCGAGCAGCCGGACGTGAAGTATCCGTTCGGCGCGGATTCCGCAGCCCCATATCTTGACCGGTAGTATTCCTCGAAGCCGGGGTCCTCCGCGCGACGCGTTCGCCAGGGATGTGGCTGACTGACGGGGTACGTCTCCGTCCCCGGACCAATGTCGATCGTCAACGAACCAAAGCTCACATGCGGGTTGCGGGAGAGATACCGCCAGGGGATCGGTGCCACATAAATCGCAGGCGTCCGTGTGCTGACCACGAAACGATCTCCCGTCTCCGAGAAGGCGATGCCGAACGTGTGTGTCCCTTCCGGGACCGGTTCGATCGCAGAGCCGTCCGCTTTGAAACGAAAGTCGTTCCGTGGAAGCTCGACCGTTCCCTCAAGATGCGGTCCGGTGATACTGCCCCCCTGCCCACGACCGACGTAGATCCAGTTGTCGAGCCCCCACTGCGGTGCATTCATCCGCCGTTCCGGAATGCCCGTGTGAAAACCAGTGAACAGCGTCTCGCGAACCTCCGGCACATCATCCCCATCAGGGTCTGCGAGATAGACGATGTGTGGCGAGCAGACGATGATCACTCCGTCGCGAGCCGGCACGATGCCGAAGCACATCGGCAGGTCGTCCGCCCAGACTCTCGCCTCATCCATTCGCCCGTCGCCATCCGTGTCAATCAATAACTTGACGGCACCGGTCTGATCCTGCTCGGCTCGCCTCTTGGCGTCTTCCGGAGCCGGCAGTCGGCGGACGACCGTGTCGAGCTCGCCCGACTTGTTCAATTCCTCAATATCGTACTGGCCTTCGAGGTTGTAACCGTTCAGTTCACAGACGAACAACCGCCCCCGTTCGTCCCAGCACATTCCCGACGGGTTCCGGATCAACGGTTCGGCCGCGATGAGTTCGAGTCGGAAACCATCGGTAAACTCGACGGCAGCAGCGCTCTGCTGGGGCGACATGGGCTGCGGCGCATCGTCCGGCACCGGGATCTCGTCGGCAAAACCTGATGTGCCGAAAAGAGCCAAAGTAAGCATCAAGAGGCGGAAGACGTCAGCAGTCATGGGCAGCGCTCATTCGATGACAGAGATTCGTCAGGCGTGAGATGATCGTCGTTAATCTCAATCATGATCTTACGACATTCGCCGTCCCCCGATAAGCAGCGAGCGCCGACCCGACGTCGATGCTCGTCGAACGAATGGGGGGTGACGACGAGCGCAAAAAAAAGCCCCGCACTCGAACTGAGTGCGGGGCGATATGAACGTTCGTCGACCAAGCGAGCTTCAACTGGCGATGGCGAGCGAATTGGTGGCGACGGCCAGTGAACTCTCGCGAGCGATTCGGCACTCCTCAGCGGGAACATGCAGGCACGCACCACTTGTCCAGGCGACAAAAATGTCATGGACGCTGCCGTCAAACGTCAGGTCGAGGCTCTGCGTGCAACGGTCACTCGGACCAATTCCGTATCGAGTTTGAATCGAACGCACATATCGTCCGACGTTCTTCTGGCAAATCTCGATCCCATCGCCGAGTTGAGAACCGGCAGCGTTGTAGAGAATGTACGCCACTTCATCTTCGTTGGCAGTCTGCCTCGCGACAAACGGGGCCGGTCCGCAGAGCGAGACTGTGCGATACTCGGCATTCTCCAGAGTCCCGTCAGCGTCAAGTAAAACGACCGTGATGCTCTGCTCCAGCAAGGGGAGAACTTCCTGAAGAGCGGACAGTGACTCAGGAGAGACGAACAACAACGTGCAACCGGAGCGGGCCAGCATCGTCGCTGTCTGCTCAGCCGAAAGCGTCGCGTGCAATGGCAGGTAAGTTCGTCCGGCGAGGACCACGCCTGCAATCGCCGCGTACTTTGCCGCGCTGCGATACCCCAGGACGCCAACCGTTCGAGCCTGCGGAGCGTAGTGATCGATTGCGGAGACGACGCGCTCAGCGGCTTCTCTCAACTCGTGATAGGTCCAGCGGACGTTGCCGCATTCCAATGCATCCTGGTGTCCGTGTGATGCCATCGACTGCTGCAGCCAGGCCTGCAGGGTCGGCATCGATTGACCGTCATCCATCGCTTCGTTCTTTCTTTCCTCTGTCGAAAAGTGGAGATTATTTGAGCCGGATTGGGCGTCCTGCGTTGCGGAGTTTGCCTTTCATCAGGACTCACCATCATCGCACGCCACCGGGCGTACGTTCCGCGCACTTCCACATTGCGGCGGTTTTGAGCGGAGCAGGCTAAGGGAAGGATCGTCCCCGGTAAAGCCCGATCTCCGAGGTCTTTGGAAGAATCACCGGAATTTCATCGAACGAGCCGATCATGCAGCAAGACAGCCACTGCAGGCCATCAATTCCAGCCGGAGGGGCCATTCCGCAGTCCAATCTGGTCACCGAAGGGCATTCAGCAGCAGCAAGGCAACCGATCACTGACCCTTAAGAAAGGCGATGAGCTTTTCGGGCGCATCGGTTTGGATGCCGTCGGCGCCCCAATCGAGTGCCTGCTGCCAGTTTTCCTTGGCGGACTCCTTCTCGTCGACGAAAACAAGTGCCCCGGCGGCGTGACACGGTTCGGAAAAGTTCGCCGAGAAGTCTCCCCAAACGGGGGCGACGATCTGCGGGCGGGTCTCCTGCAACATGGCCGGCAGTGACGCTCCGGGATCGGGGTCCGGCATGGGGATGCACTGCGGACAGGCGTTTCGAACCGCTGCAACCTGCTTCGGGCTGATGCACCAGACGACTCGTCGCTGCATCTCGTAGCGTTGAATCTCCCTGGCCACCTCGACAATCGGTGCGTCCTTGAGGTCGAGGTAAATGCCGATCTTGCCCTGACAGAGTTTGAGGATTTCCTCGAAGGTCGGAACGCGCTCGTTCTTCCACTGAGGTCCGACGCGACTACCGATGTCGATCTTCCGAATCTCATCCAGCGTCAAGTCACGAACGGCTCCCTTCGTGCCATCGACCACGTAAGCATCAACGGTTGAATTGTGGATGCTGACGTATTTGCCGTCTCTGGTCGTCCGCAAGTCGATCTCGACAAAGTCGGCCCCCAACTCAATCGCCTTACGGTAGGCTGCGAGAGTGTTTTCCGGGATCCCGTTGTGAGCACCGCGATGAGCGATGACATATGTTCCTCCGTGTTTCGGCCGCGCGGCAAGCGGCGATTCAGCGTCTGACACTTCCGTCATCAACACGACAAGACAGCTGATACTTGTAAATAGCTGGATGTAGTTCATTGGCGTTCGACCTTCAAACGGTTCTGAGAGATGAGCAGCTCGTTTGATTGAAACGGTCGGCACTTCATCAGCTCGAAACTCAACTCTTCATGGCTAAGAGGCATCCCAGTCGGGCTTTCGTTTCTCCAGAAAGGCGTTGATGCCCTCGCGGATCTCCTCGGTCTCCCACGCATCCGCGAGTGCATTGACGGTGTGCTGAAAGTTCTCGTCGGCGTCATGAGTGCTGACGTAGCGAATGAGAGACTTCGATGCTGCCGCGGCCTCCGGAGCGCACTTCAGCAAATGTGTCACCTCGGTTTCGACGGCCTTGTCCAGTTCTTCGACCGAGTCGCAAACGACATCGAGCAAGCCCAACCGATGAGCCAGTGCGGCATCGAGAGGAAGTGCATTGAGCATCATTCGCCGGGCATGCGGGACTCCGATACGAGCGACCACGTAGGGCGAGATGGTTGCCGCGATCAGGCCGAGGGTGACTTCCGTCAGGCGATATGTTGACGATGCAAGCCCGACCGTAATGTCACAGAGGGAGATCAACCCGACGCCGCCGCCATAAGCAGGTCCATTGATGCGACCGATCAATGGCTTCGGAAGACGGTCGAGGTCTCGAAGTGTGCGGGCGAATTCCGAGGCGTCCTCAATGCGACCTTCGCGTGTGTTGGCGGCCTGTCGTTTCATGCCCTTCAAATCGCCGCCGGCACAGAAGACATCCCCTGCCCCGGTGAGAATGACGGCACGGACTTCGTGATCTTCGGCCAGCGTTTTTGTATGATGCCGCAGCTGTTGCATCAACTCATCGGACAGGGCGTTGCGAGCATCCGGGCGATTGAGCGTAAGCCGCGCGATGCCGCGATTGTCAATGTCCAGTGAGACCAGCCGTTCTTCACTCATTCGCGATCCTCTTTGTCCAGGGGCTGTTGGGATACTGCGACTGCAACTTGCCAATGGCGACGTCGGCGCGGACTGGTTGGCCGATCTGTGGCCATAGCCGGGCGAGTTGATAGAGCGCTTCCGCGTGAAAGTCTTTCTCAACCGACAGCGAGGGGATCACGTCGAGATGGAGGTAGGCCATCACGGCATCCTTCGCGCGGCCCTCCATCGCGGCGTAACAGTCTCCCTGCCGCACGTAGGCTTCCGCTTGAAGTCGTGTGTCGTCCGCGTCTGACTTGATGATGATTTCACCGAGAGTCTCCGCAGCCTGATCGAACTGCTTTTCCCGTTGAAGCACCGTCGCCAGTCCAAGCATGGCCTCGAATTGACGGGATTGCTCTGCAGCATTGTTGACCGTCATCGCAGCGACCTTCTCGAAGGCTGAACGTGCACCGGCAGGGTCGCCTTGCGCAAGAGCCGCCCGCCCGAAGGCGACATTCGCCGCCATCTGGTAATCGGGCCACGGAGCGGAGGACACGCGATTGAAGTCCGCCTCTGCTGCCTTGACGTCGTTCTGAGCGAGGTGGACGTCACCCAGTAACAGGAGCGCATTGAAGAAGCGATAGTGGTCCTCATGTTTGTCGATGAACGACGTGAGCAACTCGACGGCGGTTGTCTGCTGGTCAGGGTCTGCCAGCGCGAGTTTCCCCGTTGCGTAAGCGATCCCGTACTCGATGTCGGCACGCAACAGGTCCTTGTTGACGGGGATGTCGGCCTGCGCCGTGTTGAAATCCTCGATCGCTGACTCGTACTGACCGCTGCCCGATTTGCTGCGAGCGAGCTTGAGCACGGCAGGCTCGCCATCCCACTCGATTCTGTCGATATCATTGGCCGGCACGGTTTGCGGCGATCCCACCTTGGGATTAACGACGACCTCCGTCTGAGTGACCTCCGTGATCTCACCAGCCGCACGTTTGTCGGTGCTGCGACGCGTGACTGTATCAAGAGCAAAGGATGCCCGAGAAACGATTGCGAAACACAACAGAGGTAGTACGCATCGACGGTTCATGTGGAGGTTCCCGATCACTAACAGACGCCTTATCTCAATTGCTTGTCGACCTGATGACTACCGCTTGGTGCGAGATGTTCTGCCGGCATTCGGGGGAGGCCCCTTACTCGTTCCCGCGCCAATGGCCGCGTATTTGGCACGTCGTTTCTTGTCCTGCTGAACCGTCATCACATAGACGCCCACGGCTGTACCGATGCCGAGGGCCAACAGAATGACGACCATCAAAAGACTGCTGAATCCGCCACTGTCCGATGTAGTGTCTACGGTCGAGGTCGCCAGCGAATTGGCGACAGCAGGCGGCGAACTGGCAACCTCCGGTGACGTTCCCGTCGGACTGCCACTTTCACCGACTGTCGAACGCCTCACCAGGGGCGTGACCGACTCACCCAGTTGCGAGAGCGTTTTCTGGTAGAGTTCGTCGAAACGTTTCCAGTCCGCATCCGGGATGTCATTGGTGATCGCCACGAAGCGCTGAATGCCCATGCGGGCGTCGTTCAGATGCTGAATCAGCTCGTCGTTCGTCGTCTGCTCGTCGGCAAGCTCGAACTGACAGAACGCCAGGTGATACCGGGCATTCATGTGTTTGTTCCGGTACTCGTCCGACGATTGTCCCGATTCGATCGCACGTTGCAGACGGAGAGCGATTTGAGCCCACCCCCACATCGGACCTCCCTCTCCTTGTCCGTCGATGGCGATCTGCAACTTCTCTTCGGTGTTGGCCGAATGACTTTCTGCCCACTGCTCATACAACAGGGCCGCTTCGATCTGAGCATCAATCGCGTTGGATCGCTCGACGAGAATCTGCTGCATCACATCGTCGGCCGCCGCGAAGTTCCCCTGCTGACGACGGCTGTTGACCAGGCGCAGCTTCACGCCGATGATTTGCCCGGATGACCCGACGAAGGACGGGTCCGCCTCACTGCGGTTGATGATCTCGTCGTAAGTTGCAGCCGCCCGGTCGAAGTAGGTTTTGGCCTTGTCGGGATCGTTCCCAGTCCCCTCAGCGAGCCCCGAATAGGTCTCAGCGATCCACAACAGCGAGTTGAAGTTCTGCCCCTCCTTCCGCTCGAAGAGGTCCCCCAGGAATGACTCAAATCCGGCTCGCACTTCGTTGAGACGAGCCGTGTCCCCGGCGGCCTGCAGCTGCTTCAACTCGTTCTGCAATTCCTGACCAAAGGCGACGTAAATCTGAGTGAGTGCACCACTGTCCCCCCCCTCTCTGGCGATCATTTCCAGCTGCTCACGGGTCTGCCGGGCTCCTTCGAGGTCGCGCATGCCGATTCGGGCACGAAGAAGCTGCTGGTAGGCGAGACTGGCAATCGCCTGGCTCTGCACAGCTCCCGCCCGGGTCGGTCGTGGCTGGCCCTCGGGAACATTCACCGCATCAATGATGGCATGCGGGTTGGCGGTCAGAAGATCAATGGCGCCCTGCATGCCCTCCGTTGAGGTATAGATGCCCTGCGAGTTACGGATCTGGACCAGCGACAGCTTCGCCAGCGTGAGTTCATCGGGGGGCGCACCATCTTCGGAAAGCTGTTGCTCCCGCAGTTCGATTCCTGTCGAAAGACACTCGTCCGCCTTTCCTTTCCATGAGATCAGTTCATCTGTCGGCGGGCGTTCATCCTCCGGCAAAGAGGCCCGGGTGAGATACGCATTCCAATAGGATTGGCCAGCACTCAGCTGGGCATCGGCATATTGCTTCGACTCAGGAGGCACGAGCGCGTACCACTCAGCCGCCTGGATCGGTTCGTCGGTCTGCCGAAGGATGCGGGCGACCGCCAGTCTCGCATCGATCGCACGATCGCTTTCCGGCCATGTCTCCGCGATGAAGCGAGCGGCGTTCATCAACTGCTGCATCTCGAAGTCGCGATGTTCCGGATCAGCCGCCGAATACATCCGATCGAACGCCGCGAGCGCGATGTACGCCGACTCAACGGCGATTTCGGGCGCAGAATCCCGAAACTTGCGAGCAACATAGTCCGCCATCACGCCCGCTTCGAGATACTTCTCTTCCAGGAAATAAGCATAAGCCAGTCGGAACCTGGCGATGTTGACCTGTTCCGCGTCGGTCTGTGAGTTGGCGAGCCGGAGCGCCAAGTCGTACATCCTTACCATCTCACTGGCCGTTGCCTGGATCGCGAGTTGTAGCTCACTCACTTTCGCGGAATCTCCTGACGACTGCGCCTCAGCCATCTGTGCGTTGAGCGACTTCGTCTCGTCCAGTCGCAAATTGGCCGTGCCGAACGCCGTATCGAAATCGCGCGGATCACCTTCCTTCTTATTGAGCACGAGCATCAGCTTTTGCGCCAACGCCGTTGCAGAGGCCTTGAGAGGGCCAGGATACCTCGCGACCGCTTGCGCGTTTTCCAATGACTGACTCAGCAGGCCATTCCTCGCAGGCTCCGGCATCGACCGATCGTTGTCGGCGACTGCCTGCTGAGCACGAGCGAGTTCATACTGGATGCCAAGGCCGACCGTTGTTCGCAGGCGATCACGTGAATCGTTACGCCAGTTCGTCGCTTCCTCGATGACGAGTTGGTGATCGTTCCGGCTTTCGTGATTCAGGCAGATCAACCGAAACCAGCGGACTTGATCCTGCAAAGCCTGCAACTCGTCGCCCGGATGTTCGAGGATTTCGTTGTAGACCCCGAGCGCTTTACGGATGTCGTTCTGTTCCTCGAAGCACTTGCCCTGCCACATGCGAGCGTGCAGCCCCGCGATTTGACTGCGGTACTTCTGATGAATTGTCTCGAACTGAGCAGCCGACTCATTGAGCAAAGCAACTCGCTTCTCAGTTCCTTCCTCGTAAGTCTGAGCCTCTTCATAGGTGCAGCGGGCCAGATCGAGTTGCGCCTGCATGAACTGACGCTCAGCTTCCGCACGCTCGGCCTGCCGGTCTTTCTCTTCCTCAGGAATAAAGCCCTTGAGCTTTTCCCACGTTGCCTGATGTTGGTCATGCGCCTGCTGAAACACGGCGCGAGCCTCTCCGATCAGCTGCCTCGCCCGATCCGCGTCACCGGATGCTGCGTTCCACATCTCCAGCCGGGCTTTGTTGAGCAGGATGTGAGCTCGCTCGGTGTTGGCCTGTGCGCGTAACGGATGGTCAGGCGACTCGTTCGTGAACCGTTCGAACAGCGCCGTCGCCTCATCCAGCTGTCGCGAACGCGTCTCAGCGTTCCTGATCTGACGCGAACTCTCCAGCAGAGTGACGGCTCGCTCAAATGGAATGACGGCACGCACATCGGCCGGGGTTGCTTCATCCACCTCAATCTGATCGAGATATGACTCCGCCAGATCGAAGTACTGCTGCTCTCGCAGACCGCGAACAAACTCCAGGTATGGCTCCGCTGCGGAAAGCACCGAACCATGAACGACCGCGAGTAACCCAAGAGCGACCGTCAGGCGGCACATCACACTCACAGGTCTTGGGAGTGCTACCGTGTCGTGACCACATGTCCTTCTCGAAAGTCGTTCCATGCACTCAGAATAGACCCGAATCTCCAATCACGCAAGCAGGGGTATCGGTCCGAAGATGTCCCACATGTGCGTGCGAAGGCTTATTCATCGGGCGTGACGAGGTGAGTCGCTGTCGCCTCGGGCGGCTTGAGATGGGTGTCCATCCAGGCGTAGATGAGGGCACGGGACTCGTGCTCGACGGAGTGTCCGCGACCGTGCATGTAGAAGGCGAAGTTCTCGGGAACCCCCATCAACTCATAGACGTCCATGACCTTCATCAGCATTAACACCCGTTGCCGCTGCGTGAGCGGGCGGCCGTCGTTCAAGCCGGCAACGTCCAGATAGGCGCGCGGTGCGGTCAGGGCCATGATCTCGTGAAAGTCAATCGGCGGCAGTTCGCCCTTCAGCAACCCGGGGCGGATGTGCCTGAAGTAGACGTACCAATGGTCACGTGACCAGTGCTCGACCCCCGGATTGTGTCGGAAGAATGACGCCGCACAGTTCCCCGCCGCCGCCTTGATGCGATCGTCGTACGCAGCAAGAAACATCGTACCATGACCGCCCAGCGAATGGCCGAGCGCCCCGATGTGTTCTCCATCCACTTCATCGAGCGACTGTAGTACGTCAATCGCGATTGAATGCTCGAATGTAAACTTTCCCACCGCTGTCCACTCCGGGTGTTTCACGTGAAACACTCCGGTCTCATACGAGCCTTCCGCCGGGATTCGATGCCCTGCGACGAAATGATCCGGCGCGATGACCACATATCCGCGGCGGCACAGGTGATCGAGGTACGCCTTGTTCGGATTGTCAATAAGACCCGCAGCCTGTTCCTTGCCGTGATCAAACGTGCCGTGCAGCGCAACCACAGCCGGCAGGGGACCATCACGCTCAATCGGAATGCCCAGATATGCGTGCGCCCGCTCATCCGCTTCGACCGCATAACTGATCAGCCGCCGCTCGTAAAGATCATCCACGATGACGGATTCATGCGTCTCCAACTCCAACGGCACCCGCGAGGGCTTGTATTCATCACGCAGCAAATCCATGTATCGCCGCCAAAGGACCTTGCGATGTGCCGCCCAGTCTTCTGCCGTCTCGACCCCCTCCAGCAGATCGTCCCACGATGAGGTAATCACCGGCGCATCCGATCTCAGCCTCACAGGATCATCCGCAACGGATTCACTACCGACAAGACAGATCATTGCGGCAATCATCATCCAGAAACAAATCCCAAGCCGACGGCTCTGCCGTCGATCAGCATCGATTCGAGGTACTTTGTTGGTCAATCGTTGCAGTCTCATAGAACGGCCCTCACATCGTCCTCCGGGACGTCGTTGAACAATTCGACATGTCCTAACTGTGTGGGAAGGATGAATCGCAGTTGTCCGCCGAGGGTTTTCTTATCGAGTTTCATGCGGCCGATGATGTCGTCTGCCGACCAAGCGGCAGTGTCCGGGCGAGTCGTCGGCAGGCCAACAGCATTCAACAAGTCAATCTGCCGCTGTGTGATGGATGACTCAACCAATCCGCGACGCTCAGCAAGTCGAGAGGCGTCGACCATGCCGATGGCGACAGCCTCGCCATGCAGCAGTTCCCCATAACCGGCGAGGGCCTCGTAGGCATGGGCGAAGGTGTGTCCGTAATTGAGCACCGCCCGCAGGCCGGTCGTCTCGTATTCGTCCTGCTCAACAACGTCCGCCTTGAGGCGACAACTCCGCGCGATTGCATACCGGAGCACCTCCGGATCACGGTCGTTGAGGCCGTCAATGTTGTTTTCCAGATACGCAAAGAACTCCGCGTCGAGTATGACGCCGTACTTCACGACCTCTGCCAATCCTGACCGGTACTCGCGATCGGGCAGTGTGCCAAGGGCGTCCGTGTCGATGAACACTCCCAACGGTTGATGAAAGGAGCCGATCAAATTCTTCGCCTGTGGGTGATTGATCCCCGTCTTGCCGCCGACCGAGCTGTCGACGTCTGCGAGCAACGTCGTCGGCACCTGCACAAAGGGGACGCCACGCGCGTATGTCGCTGCCAGAAAGCCGGCTGCATCACCGACGACTCCTCCTCCAACCGCGACCACAAGTGTTCGCCGATCCGCCTGCATCGCCACCATGCGGTCATACAGGTCCGACATCACGCCCAGCGATTTGGACTGTTCGCCAGAGGCGATGACGATCAACTCGGTGTTCCAGCCGTCTGACGCCAACGAGTGCTGCACGGCCTCTGCGTGAGGTTGAACATTGACGTCGGTGACGATCGCCGCCTTGCGACCCGTTGTCGGCCATCCGCCCAGCCGTTCACCCCACGGGCCAATCTGTTCAGCAATCGACGCCAGCGCACCGCTGACGATTGCAATGTCATAACTGCGCTGACCGAGGTCAACGTGAACGGTTGTGGTTTCTGAATTGCTCATGAATATCAAAGTAGTCATCACGCACCGCGTGATGTCACGACGTCAGTGAATAAGTTCAACACAAATTGAAAGCGCACTCCTGCGCCCTCTCGTCACGTGGAGCGTGACGGCTACTGTGGCCAGTGCTCCGCGATTTTGTTCTTCAGGAAGGCAACGCTTGCTTCGAGTTGCTCAAATCCATCGACGCCGTCTTCGATGCTGA
>JAGQPX010000109.1 GCA_020426505.1 Planctomycetaceae bacterium
TATCAACTTAACGGAGTAGTGCTAATCAGCCATGGAACAACGGAAATTCTATCTCAATCTGGTGATTGTCGTCGCACTCGGCTTAGCGTGGGTGAATCTGGCTCCCAGGTTGTTGCCGGGGCTCTTCCCTCCTCCCCCCAAAGCCCCACCCCGCGCCCCGGCCGTTGCGAAAGATGCTCAGGAACAACTGGCGGAAAGCAATCCCAACGCAGACACCGATGCCGAGGGGGAGACCATCGAGACGGCTGACATCGCTGAAACGGAAGTTGCCAAAGTTCCTGATGAACTTCATGAGCATCCCCATCAACTGGTCGAACTCGGTTCACTCGACCCCACCTCGGGCTACTTCCAAAGGGTAACGATCAACTCGACCGGTGCGGCGATCGCCGCCGTCGAACTCAACGATCCGAGATACATTCAGGCCGACAACCGTGAACTCCCCTTGAAACTGGTCGGCAGCAATCCCAAAACCGACCTGGAGACTCTGCAACTTTCCATCGTGGAAATCGACGCTCAACTCTCGAAGTTGGGGACGTCACTCAACAAAGTCGACTGGGAAGTAATCCCCGGCGAGACCCCCGAGAGTAAGGTGACGCTCCAGTACCGTGCGCCCGACGGCAGCATCGAAATCAGGAAGCACTTTCACCTGAATAAAGGCAATCCCGACGACCGCGATGCGGACCCGATGGGATACCAATTGGAGTTCGACCTGGAGATTGTCAACCTCACTAGCGAGCCCAGAGAACTCACCTACATGCTACAAGGCCCCGTCGGACTTCCCTTGGAAAACAAGGAGAACTCGCGCGCCTTCATCGAGGTGAAAGTGGGAGCACTGGAAGAACCCACGGACCCGGACGATGTGACGGCGATCCAACAATACGCTGGCAAGATCGTCGAGCAGACTGACGAGGCGGAATCCAAGAACGATCCTGATGAGGTCGAGGACTGGAAGGCTCCGCTCAAGTACATCGGCGTCGATGTGCAATACTTCGCCGCACTGCTGTTTCCCGAAGCGAACCAGTTGCAGTCTCGCTTCTTCAAGGAAGCAAGGCCGATCGTGGTCACCAAGGACCCGAAAAGGGATGCCTGGAGCGACGTGAGCGTGCAGTTGCGTTCGGAGCCCTTCACCATCACTCCGGGCGAACCACTTAAGCATGAATTCCATCTGTTTTTCGGCCCCAAGCGAAGCGATCTGTTGCAGCCGCTCGGAGCCGGGGGGGTCAAGACGTTCGGCTGGTTCAGGGTCATCAGCCGGGGGATGCTCTCCATCCTGCACTTCTTCCACGACACGCTGATGGCTCCCTACGGACTCGCCATCATTCTGTTGACCGTCGTCGTACGGGCCTGCCTGTTCCCCGTGTCGCGAAAGATGGCGCAGAACCAGCAGCGGATGAAGGAACTCCAGCCCAAGATGCAGGAGATCCGTACCAAGTACAAAGACGATCAGGAGAAGATGGCCCAGGCCTATCGCGAGTTCATGGCGAAGAACGGGTTCAACCCGCTCGCCGGCTGCCTGCCGATGTTTCTGCAACTGCCCATCTTCCTCGGTCTGTATCAGGCACTGCTGAACTCGGTCGACCTGCGAATGGCAAAGTTCCTGTGGGTCGATAATCTCGTCGCTCCCGATCAGTTGTTTGCCTTTGGGTTTGCACTCCCACTTGTTGGCTGGACTCACTTCAATCTGCTGCCGTTGATCACCGTCGCACTCTTCGCAATCCAGCAGAAGATGTTCATGCCGGAGCCGACGACCGAAGAGCAGGAAATGCAGCAGAAGATGATGAAGTATCTCAATGTGTTCATGCTCTACATTTTCTACAGCATGCCGGCCGGTCTGTGTGTGTACTTCATCACCTCGAGTGGATGGGGCATCATCGAACGCAAGCTGCTCGTGCTCACGGGAGATGGAGGCTCAACGGAGTCTTCGTCCGATGTGGCCGACGGCAACGAGCAGAGTGATCGAAAGGGGCCGGACGGCAACGATCGACGCGGCGGATCCGGCAACGAACCGGACGACGATACCCCCAAAGCCCCCGGGTTCCTGCAACGCATCATGGAAGCGGCCGACGAAGCTCGCAACCAGACAAACGGTTCCATCTCCAAGCGTGATAATCGGAATCAGGGGAAGGGCGGAGGACGAAAGAAGTCCAAAGGCCGTCGTTGACCGCGGTCAAGATTCACTTCGGTGTCTACGTCAATCTGCCACTCACTCGTCAGTCGCTTTGGCCTTCGCCGCTTCCTTTTCGCGGAGTCGGATGAGCCATCGTCCCCAAGTGAGATAATGTACGGCGAAGAACCCAACGCCGCAGACGAGAATCAACACCAACCCTCGAACCTGTGGAAGCACCAGGGAAACGAGTGCGACGAATCCGAATGCCAGCATGAGCAGCCCGATCAAAGCGGCAAACGTCGCGGAGTTTCGCTCCTGTTGACGCCGTCCCCCCTTGGACGGCAACCGTGGCAGTTGACCGTCGGGCATCAGGCGGCCCCACCTTCGAGGATCTGCTTGAGCATCTGATTCCGGGAAAAGATGCCCTCGTCCAGAGATTCGAGGATCCGCGATTCGGTCAGCAGCATGCCGATCAAGCCGCCCGGCGGCTCAAACCGCACTTTGTCGACAACGATCGTCGTATCGCCTTCCGGGATGAACAGATGCTCGTGAATCCACTGCTTCATCGGACCTTCCACCTGCTGTTCGAGGTATCGCTCCGGTCGCTCGAACTCCAGGATTTCGTACACGACGGACTGAGTCTGCCCGAACCCCTGAATGTCAAAATGCAGCATCGAGCCCTGCTCAAAACGTTCGGGCGCCTGCGTGAACGCCACCCCCAGGTGACCCTGACTGATTTTTTCGTGATTCCGAGTCACGCTGAAGAAGTCAAACACATCCTCAACGCTGCGCTCGATCGTCACCCGGTCTTCAAAACTGGCCATATCCTTCCCTCGGCCCGGCGAATATTCCACACTAACGCCACCCATCCTAGACGGGGCGTTGAGTCGACGGAAGTGAGTCATCAGATTTGAAGTCGATCGTTATTCGAGACTGAATTGGAACAGGCATAACAGGAGAACGCATCATGGAGAGTCAATTCACGACCGAGCCACTCGCAGACGTCACCGCCGATTGGCTCATTGTCGGCCTGTTTGCTCCGGGAGAATTCAGTCGAGAGGTCGCTGCCCTCGATCAGTCACTGGGCGGCCAACTCATGCGACTGAAGGAGGCAGGGGACCTGACCGGCAAACTGGGGGAGACACTCGTCATCCCCGACGCTCCCGCGATCGCTGCGAAACGACTGCTACTGGTCGGCCTTGGCGATCCCGACAAGCCGGATCTGCGTTCGCTCCGCAAAGCGTTCAGCACCGCAGCCATTCAGGTCTCCACAAAAGCTGATCTGTCGATCGCATGTGCCCTGCCGGAAGTGACTGATGAGCGTTTGTCAGCCACGATGATCGCTCAGGAGATTGCAACTTCGCTGTGTGTCGGGAGCGTCGGCCCCGGCGTCTATCACTCTCAGCCGAACCGACATGCGTTTTCCAGCGTCACCTATGTGTTGACGAACGAAGCGGCGACCGACGAAGTCCGGGCCGCCGTGGAACGCGGCAACGTGCTGGGCGAGTCGGTGAATCTCGTCAGGGAACTGGTCAATCGGACAGCTGCCGACGTTTACCCGGAGACATTCGCTCAACGGGCCGATCAACTCGCGACGGAATTCGGACTGAGCTGCGAGATTCTCGACGAGATCTTCATCCGTCAGGAAAAGATGGGCTCCCTGTTGGGGGTCGCCCAGGGAAGCGACCGGCCGCCGCGTGTCGTCATCCTGCGATACAATGGAGCTGGCGCCGGAAAGCCGGTGACGGCTCTCGTCGGCAAGGGCGTCACGTTCGACAGCGGCGGATTGTCTCTCAAGCCGACCGCGTCGATGAATACCATGAAATCCGACATGGCCGGAGCAGCAACCGTACTCGGAACCATGACGGCGATCGCGCGCCTGAAGCTGCCGGTCAACGTAATCGGCGCCTGCGGACTCGCCGAAAACATGATCAGCGGCTCTGCCTATAAACTGGGGGATGTGCTCACCGCCCGTAACGGGACGACCATTGAGGTGCTCAACACCGACGCCGAAGGCCGACTCGTTCTCGCTGATGTGCTGTCCTACATTGTCGATCAAAAAGTCGACCGAATGATCGACCTTGCGACGCTCACTGGCTCGTGCGTTGTTGCATTAGGCGAGAACATCACCGGGGCCTTCACCAATGATCAGAACTGGTGCAATGAAGTTCTCTCAGCCGCGACGAAAGCCGGTGAGCAAGTGTGGCAACTCCCGATGGAGGAAGAATTCGCCGAGCAATTGAAGTCCGATGTGGCGGACATCAAGAACGTCGGCACACGCTGGGGGGGAGCATCGATCGCTGCGAAGTTCCTTGAGAAATTCGTTGCCGAAGTCCCGTGGGTGCACCTCGACATCGCCGGACCGTCTTTCGCAGAGAAGGGGAGTCCGCACCAAGATAGCGGCGGCACCGGGGCCATGCTGCGCACACTCGTTGAACTGCTCAGCTGACGTCGTGACGCCTCACGAGACGACGCACATCACACGAATGACGTGACGCCCGGTCGTGCCATTGGTCGCACGTCAACGGTGGCGTTCCAGTCGTGGAGATCGGGTGGCATCAACACCTGCTCGGACGCCATCGCCTGTTCCCACGTGAGTTGTTTGCCGGTGTAGGCCGCTTCGCGTCCCATGATCGCGGCGATCGTGCTGGTCATCATGCGATCCCCGTTGTTGATCGGCTCGCCGGCGCGAATCGATGAGAACATCTCATTATGCTCGGTCTGATACATGTCGTTCGAATCCCCCTTGTACCGCCAGGGACGCACGCCGGAGATCGAGACGCGGCCGCGAATGTCCCCCTCGCCTTCGGTGCCGAGGACGTTGAGGTAGTTTTCGTTGTGACAGCCGGGGATTTGCCGCTGGGCGAGAAAGCCTCTCACGCCATTCTCCCAGAGGTAGTTTACCTCGATATGATCGAAAATGTTGCCGCCGTGCGCCGGAATCTGCCGACCGCCGACAGCCGTGCAACTCACCGGTGGGACGTCACCCATGGCCCACATCAGCCAGTCGACCGTGTGACACGCCTGCTCGACCAGTCCGTCCCCGGAGATGAAGTCGAAGTTGTACCAGTTGCGGACCATCCACTCGAGATCCGTGAGTCCCTCGGGCCGCGTGTCCGCTTCGGGCATCGGCTTGACCGGGCCGGTGAGGTAGGTGCCGTACAGACATCGCACATCCCCAATCTGTCCGTCTGCGATCCGCTGAAAGAGTTCGCGGCGCGGATTGTCGTATCGCCAGCAGAAACCGGCGACCATCGCCTTGCCGTTGCCCTCCGCCTTCCGGACCGCATCCATCGCCATTTTGGCTCCGCCGAAATCGACCGCCATCGGCTTTTCGGTGAAGATGTGCTTGCCCGCATCGACGGCCGCCTTGAGATGTTGCGGCCTGAAACCGGGAGGAGTTGCCAGCAACACAACATCGACCGCGTCGATCACATGCTGGTAAGCATCGAGTCCGACGAACTGATGATCCTCGTCGACATGCACTTGCGCCCCGACGTCCGCATTCGACTTGAGGTTGTTGAGACTCCGCTGCAGATTGTCCTCGAAGGCATCACCCATGGCGACGAGTTTCGTCTGTGGATCCGCCAGCAACGCCTGCCGTGCCGCTCCGCTTCCTCGACCTCCACAACCGACCAGACCGACCTTCAGCGTCTCATCACCCGCAGCGAACGCCCTCGGCTGTGCAGCAAACGATGCCGCGAGGGCGGCTGTCGTGCCGACGGCGGTCGATGTCTTGAGGAAGTCGCGACGGGTCGAAGGAGTGGTGGGCATATCCAGAATCCGGAATGGACAACAGGCGGGATGTCACTGGACCAACAGCTGCCAGTGAAAACATCGATATGGTAGGAAATCTCCATTCATCACAACACCCGTAACGTCGAAATGCAAGCAATGTTGATTCGATGTTCGTCGGTCAATCTGATGTTCGAGTAGTAAGGCATCTCGGCTCTGAGCAATCCGGCGGACTTTGGTGACCCAGACAACAGACGTCCCGGACGAATTTCTGTTAAATAGGTGCATCCTTCCCACCCCAACAGATGTGTGAATTCTTCATCCGGATTGACGAACATCCGAAACCACAAGTGACAGAGACAGACCGTGTACGAGATCCCTGCACTCAAGCCGTTCGATGAGCATAACCGGTTGCTCGCCGCCAACGTGCATCCGTCCGACTGGGTGAACCCGACGCCGTCCGGTCGATACAACCTTGTGGTCATCGGGGCAGGCACCGCAGGCCTGGTGACAGCTGCCGGAGCTGCGGGACTGGGGGCAAAGGTCGCGCTCATTGAGAGACACCTCATGGGGGGCGACTGCCTTAACGTCGGCTGTGTCCCCTCAAAGGGCATCATCAGCGCCGCACGAGCAGCCGCTGCCGTGCATGACTCTGCGAAGTTCGGAGTGCGCGTGCCTGACGGAGTCAGTGTCGACTTTGCAGCCGTGATGGAACGGATGCGACGCCTGCGCGCAAGCATTGCCCCTGTCGACTCAGCGACGAGGTTTCGCGATCTTGGCGTCGATGTCTATCTGGGAGACGGACAGTTCATCAACTCGAATACCGTGCAGGTGGGTGATGCGAAACTGCAATTCAAGAAGGCCGTCATCGCCACCGGCGCACGAGCTGCTGCGCCGCCCATCCCGGGACTGGATGATGTCGACTATCTCACCAATGAGACGGTCTTCTCGCTGACAGAACTGCCGCCGCGGCTTGCGGTCATTGGTGCGGGTCCCATCGGTTGTGAGATGGCCCAGACATTCGCACGCCTCGGATCGGAGGTGTATCTCATCGAGGCGGCTCACGGAGTTCTGCCCCGCGAAGACCCGGAGGCGTCAGCAATCATCGAGGAATCACTCAAGAAAGACGGCGTCAAACTCCTCTGCTGCGGAAAGGAGACAACGCTCCACAAGTCGGACGAGGGCATTCGTGTCACACTCACTTCACACGAGCAGGCGTATGACATCACTGTCGATCAATTGCTTGTCTCAGTCGGCCGTAAGCCCAACGTCGACGGGCTCGGCCTCGACGCGGTCGGCGTGAATTACGATGACCGCAAAGGAGTCGAGGTCAACGACCGACTGCAAACAACAAACCCGAACATCTTCGCGGCGGGCGACATCTGCTCGAAGTACCAGTTCACGCACGCGGCGGACTTCATGGCCCGCATCGTCATTCAGAACGCTCTGTTCTTCGGACGAGCCAGGCTCAGCGCGCTCACGATCCCGTGGTGCACGTACACATCGCCAGAAGTGGCTCACGTCGGCATGACAGAGAGGGACGCACACGACTCAGGCGTCGCCATCGACACCTTCACGCAACACTTCAAGGACGTTGACCGTGCCGTTCTGGATGGCGAATCGGAGGGATTCGTCAAAGCTCACGTCAAACGAGGGACGGACGAGATCGTCGGTGCCACGATTGTCGCCTCGCACGCCGGCGACCTGATCGGCGAGATGTCACTCGCGATGACGCACGGCCTCGGCCTCAAGAAGATCGGCTCGACCATCCATCCCTATCCCACACAAGCCGACGCCATTCGTAAGCTGGGCGATCAGTTCAACCGGACCCGGCTCACGCCAACCGTCAAGAGCCTGATGCAAAAGTGGCTCGCGTGGAACCGCTGATCGCTGGCGGTTTCGCATCGTTTGAAACGACAAGTCGTTCAGCTCATCGGGTACACGGTCACGCCGATGAGCACGGCTGCGAGGCCGACCACGCCCATGATGATTGACATGGGCGTGATGAACTTGAGGCCTTCGGCTTCCGTCATGCCGCTCATGCGGGTGACGACCCAGAAGCCACTGTCGTTCATCCAGGCGACCGGCTTCGATCCACAGCCAATGGCGAGTGCGAGGTACACCGGGTGAAAACCAAGATCGCCGCCGCTGGCGAGTCCAGACAGGATGCCGACGGCTGTAATCATCGCCACGGTGGCGGACCCCTGTGCGGTGCGGATCGCGGCAGTGATTGCCCATGCCATGGTGCAGATAATCGCCGGTGACGTACGCGGCAGGTCCTCAATCAGCCCGGCGACGTTCGTCTGCCTCAGGACTCCACCGAAGGCGCCGCCGGCAGCCGTGATGAGAATGATCACCCCGCCACTTGCGAGCGCTCCCTGAATCGCTTCGCCCAAGTCTTCGCGAGAGGTCCGCTTCTGCCAGACGAGTGTGATCATCGCGACGATCGCTGCGATCGTCAGGGCGATAGTCTTGTTCCCCAGCGCGTGGATGATTGTCGAGAGTGCACCGTCCGCTGTGACGAATCCACCCAGCAGTGGCTGGCCAGCAATCATGATCACTGGCAGCACGATGGGCAGCAGCGAGAGCCACAGCGGCGGCAGTTGGCTCTCATCAAGCTCTGCGGCTTCTTTGAGTTGTTCGAGTGAGACATCGGGGGACTCACGCAGCGGCAGCGTCCACCAGCGATTCGCGAGCACTGCAAACAGGAATCCGGCTCCGGCCGTCAAGAGTCCCACAATGCCTCCCGCGATCATCATCAAGCCGATGTCGACACCCAACTCTTCCGCCACGAACAACGGTCCGGGCGTCGGCGGAACCAGCGAGTGAGCCATCGTCGCACCACAGACGATCGTCAAAACATATAGTAAATAGTTGCGACCCGTCCGCATCTGCATCGCCTTGCCGAGCGGTATCATCAGATAGAACACGGTGTCAAAAAACACGGGGATGCCGAGCGTGAACCCGCTGAGCATGAACGCCACCGGAGCCGCCCGCTCTCCGAACCACGCCAGAGCCGTTCTCACAATCCGGTCCGCCGCTCCGCTATCGAGCAGGCACTTGCCAATGATGGCCGCCATCGCGATCAGGATGCCGATTGTCGCACACGTGTCACCGAAGCCGGCTGCGACGCGCTCGCCGATTGTCTTGTCAGCTTGAGCCGCCGCCGCCTCTGAGGACAGCGACTTCGACTGCATGAAGTATTCCTCAATGTTGGCACGGGGAGTGATCGCTGCAACGACGAGTGCACCAAACACCAGAGCGAGAAATGCGTGCAACCGGAGCCAAAGGACACTGCCAATGACGGTCGTCACCCCGGCCAGAATCACCGCCAGCGTCACCCAGGTGTCGCTCATGTTGTTCCCCGCTGAGAGTAGAGAGAAGCCCATTCTGGGCGCACAAACTCAGCGGTGCAAGGCGACCAGACGTCAGCTTACGCGTGACTCGTAGAGCTTCGCGATGTCGTCGGCTGTCACGGTGATGATGCGGGTGAAACCGGTGTGGGCCCGTTCGTAGACGATGTTGCCGGCGAGCTGTGGATTCTGATGGATGGCCGCAGCGACCCATTTGCGATCTTCGTCGGAGAGGTCGCCTACATCGTCTCCCCAGAGTGTCTTTGTCTCCACAACGAGGGAGTCCATCCGAGGATCGTACTTCTTGCCGGCTGCCATGGGTGACGCTTGGAAAATGAGGGGAGGGAGTGACTGAGTCGCAGTTTACCGGGAGGGGATTTGGTGACAAGGGTTGGACGTTCAATCCACCGGCGTGCCCCCTCACCCTGATTTCTCGCTGACGCTCGAAATCTGTCGCTCTCCCTCTGGGGGAGAGGGGGTTTCATTACTCAATGATGATGTCGCGGACGGTGCCACCGCTGGGGATCATGGGGAGGACGTGCTCCTGATAGGGGCAGACGACGTCGAGCAGGTAGGGACCGTCGTGGTCGATCATTTCCTGCAGGGCCTCTTCCAACATTGCTTTACTGCGGATTTGACGGGCCTTCACACCACAGCCTTCTGCGATCTTCACGAAGTCCGGGAACGTGTCTTCATAGTGTGAGCCGTCCCCTTCGCCGAGGGCTTCCGGGTGATCGACAGGACCGAGGTAGGTGTGTGCCCGGCGGCCTTCCATGAAGCGGTCTTCCCATTGCACGACCATGCCGAGGTGCTGATTGTTGAGCAGCAGAATCTTCACCGGCAATCGCTCACAATGGAGGGTGGCGAGTTCCTGTACGTTCATCATGGTCGAGCCATCGCCGTCGATGTCGATGACCAATGCATCCGGATGGGCCGCCTGCACTCCCATGGCTGCGGGGAGTCCGAAGCCCATCGTGCCCAAGCCGCTGCTGCTGAGCCAGCGATTCGGCTTATTGAACCGGAAGTATTGAGCCGCGAACATCTGGTGCTGTCCCACCCCCACCGCGACATACGGGTCACGATCGGCTGTGAGTCGACAGATCTCTGCAATCGCGTGTTGCGGCAGGATGAAGTCGTCCGTCTCCTGATAGGCGAGCGGGTACTTCTGTTTCCAACCTTTGATCTGCGTCATCCACTCGTCGATCTCCGGCTTGTCGTCCTTCGTGAAGGCAGCGTTCAGCTGTTCCAGGAACGTCTTCACATTCGCCACGATGGGAATGTGAGCTTCCTTGTTCTTGTGCATTTCGGACGGATCGATGTCGACGTGCACGATCAAGCCGTGCTTGGCGAACTCTTCGAGCTTGCCGGTCACACGGTCATCGAAGCGGACACCGAGCGCGAGAAGCAGGTCTGCATCGTTGACGGCATAATTGGAGTAGACGGTGCCGTGCATGCCGAGCATGTGCAGCGACTGCTCGTCGTCTGCGGGGAACGCACCGAGACCCATGACCGTCATGGTGACCGGGATGCCCGACGCCTTGGCGAACTTTGTGAGTTCCTCAGCCGCTCCCGAGTTAATCACGCCGCCGCCCACGTAGAGCACCGGTTTCTTCGCCCTGCGGATCTGAGCGATCACCTGATTGATCTGCTCTTCGGCGACGATCCGTTTCTCCGGTTGATAGCCCGGCAGGTACACCGGCGGATCGTAGTCGATCTCGCTGGGGTCGATCGTCGCGAGTTGGATATTCTTCGGGAAGTCAACCAGCACCGGACCGGGTCGACCCGTTTTGGCGATGTAGAAAGCCTCCTTGATGATTCGCGGGATCGACTTCAGCGTTTCCTTCACAGACTCCGTGCAGTGCGGATCGGGGGCCGTGATGAGATAATGGTGCTTGGTGATCTGCTGACAGACCGAGACGATGGGCGTCTCCTGAAACGCATCGGAGCCGATGACCATCTGAGGCACCTGCCCGGTCACAGCGACCATCGGGATGCTGTCGAGCTTGGCATCTGCAAGAGCCGTCACGAGGTTGGTCGCGCCGGGACCACTGGTCGCCATGCAGACGCCCACCTGATCGGTGGTGCGTGAGACGCCCTGAGCCGCGAAGCCGCCCCCTTGCTCGTGGCGGGGGAGAATGGTGCGGATGCGGTCACGATGTCGCCGCAATGCCTGATGCAGGGGCATGCTCGCTCCGCCCGGATAGGCGAAGACGAATTCGGCCTCCTGAGCAATCAGTGATTCGACGAGGATATCGGCTCCATTGATCTGAGCCGTCTGAGTCGTTTTTTTGGTCGCTGTGGACAAGAGTCCGCCTCTTCATGGAAGTTGTCACGAGTGGGGA
Source organism: Planctomycetaceae bacterium (assembly GCA_020426505.1). Lineage (GTDB taxonomy): Bacteria > Planctomycetota > Planctomycetia > Planctomycetales > Planctomycetaceae > JAHBXU01. The sequence goes on from JAGQPX010000109.1 coordinate 11,538, forward strand.
TGACTCCCTGCAGACGCACAGCGATCCGGAAGGTTCACGGTGATGCAAAGAGCGTTCTCCAAGTGTACCCGATGATTTCCGGCCTGACGAGCGAAACTCGTGTGTGTTGCACGCTTTGGGATCGGGAAGACGGATTGATCGGGTCAACGAAAGCATGGGGAACGCGGATCACACGGATCGGGCGGATTCTCGCGAATCAGGTCGACGGCTATACTGAATTGAACTCTTCGGGATGACGCTCACAACAGGGAAATGGCAGATGCAGACGTTGTTGATCGCACTTGGGGCACTCGTCGGGTATGTGATCGCCTATCACACATACGGCCGCTGGCTGTCGAAGAAGATCTTTCAACTCGACCCGCAGGCAGCCGTGCCGAGTGTGCAGCTCAACGATGATCGGGACTTTGTGCCGACGAGTAAGTCGGTGCTGTTCGGTCATCATTTCACATCGATCGCCGGGACCGGTCCGATCGTCGGGCCGGCGATCGCGGTGATGTGGGGCTGGCTTCCCGCCCTGTTGTGGGTGCTGATCGGCTCAGTACTGGTCGGTGCCGTGCATGACTTCGGCGCACTCGTGGTCTCGATGCGGAGCCACGGTCAAACCGTCGGCGATGTCGCCGGCCGTGTCCTCAACAAGCGGGTGCGGCTATTGTTCCTGCTCATCCTGTTCATGGCGCTCACGATCGTGCTGGCGATCTTCGGGCTGGTGATTGCCGCGGTGTTCAGGCAATATCCTGCATCGATCTTCCCCTGCATCGTGCAAATCCCGATCGCGGTCGGCATCGGCATCTGGCTGCATCGACAGGGAAAGAACCTGCTCGTGCCGTCGATCATTGCCCTGACCGTGATGTACCTGACGGTCATCTTCGGCGACGAGAACACGCTCACCGGAATCGCGGCATTCGACCGGATCGGCGAATCCCTGCACACATTCAACGTGACGCTGGCGGCGTGGCCCACGATTGTCTGGGTGGGCGTGCTGCTCGTCTATTCGTACGTCGCCTCGGTTCTGCCCGTGTGGATTCTGTTGCAGCCTCGCGACTACATCAACTCGTTGCAGTTGATCTCTGCATTGGGCTTGATTGTCATCGGTTTGGCGGTCGCAGGTTTGACCGGCGGTGCTCCCGATGGACAGTCCGGAGTTCGCCCGCCTCTGGAGATCGTCGCCCCGGCCATTCGCGCCAATCCACCGGGGGCGCCCGTGCTGATTCCCTTCCTGTTCATCACCATCGCCTGCGGGGCGTGCAGCGGCTTCCATTGCCTCGTCTCGTCCGGCACGTCCAGCAAGCAGATCAAATGCGAAACGGACGCTCAGTTCGTGGGTTATGGTTCGATGTTGACGGAAGGTTTCCTCGCCGTGATCGTTATCCTCGCGTGTGTCGCCGGACTGGGACTGGGCATCCCTGGGACTGACGGCAGCATCATCACGGGGACGGCCGCGTATGACCTGCGTTATGCCGAGTGGAACTCGAAGCTCGGCCCGCTGGTCGCCGCGTTCGTGGATGGATCCGCCAACTTCCTGAAGGCGATGAATGTTCCCGCTGGCGTGTCGGTCGCCTTGATGGGAGTGCTGGTCGCGTCTTTTGCCGGGACGACTCTCGACACGGCTTGTCGTCTACAGCGGTATGTGATTCAGGAACTTGCCGGAACCTTCGTCAATGTGAGAAGCGGAAATGCGGAGAGCAGGCTTTCACTCAACCCGCTCGTCTGGCTGACGGACAAACATGGCGCGACGATCTTCGCTGTTGTGCTTGCAACCATTATCGCTGCTCTCCCTGCACCCGGAGATTCGTGGGACTGGGCGACCGCTGGCAAAGGTGGGTTGATCCTGTGGCCGTTGTTTGGTGCAACGAATCAACTGCTGGCGGGTCTGTCATTTCTGGTCATCTCGTTCTTCCTCTGGCGACGCAACGTGCCCGTCTGGTTCATCGTGATCCCGATGATCTTCATGCTGATCATGCCCGCCTGGGCGATGCTGTCCGAACTCCCCAACTGGCTGCATCCGGCTCCCCTTCCCGACGGAAGCACGCCCGCGACAAACTGGGTCGTGGTCTTCGTCGGAGTGGCCACACTGCTGCTCGAAGCCTGGATGATCGTCGAAGCCGCCCTGTTGTGGCCCCGCGTGAAGGGCGTGCTGGAGGAACGTCTCCCGCCACTCTCAGCAAACACCGCCGCACAACCAGTCGCAGCAGGCAGCGGTCCCAACTGCTGATCTGATCGTCAAAGCGTCCAAGAGCGCTTTCGTGTCTCTGCGTTTTGACTTTGAAACATCTCCTATTGGCGATCTGCCATTGACAACTCCTACCTGAGTAGTAGACACTCCCACCGTGGTAGGAGATCGGTCCCCGGATACGGAGGCGTCGCATGGCGGAGAAGACAAGACTGGCCGAGTTGCAACTCGCCATTATGCAGGTGCTCTGGGAGCACGGGGAGGCGACTGTCGCAGCGGTGCGGGACGAATTGCAGCCCGAACGACCGCTGGCTTACACAACCATCGGCACGATGCTCGCCAAGATGGAAACCGCGGGGTATGTCACGCACACCAGCGAAGGGCGGGTCAACATCTATCGACCACTGCTGCAAAGGGATGACGTCAGCCGCTCAATGGTCACCGATCTCGCGGACCGCCTCTTCCAAGGCGACATCACCGAGATGATGTGCCAACTGCTCGATGGACAGTCGGTCACAAGAGACGAACTGGCCGCTCTCAAACGATTGATCCGGTCCAAGGAAAAGGAGCTGCGTGATGCTGAGTGAACTCACCTCCTACGCTGGATTGGTCCCCTCCCTCGCTGGGACTTATCTGCTGCATTCGACGCTCACGCTGCTGGTCGCATGGCTGCTCCTCACGCTGAACCGCAGAAGCTGGTCACTGCGAGAGCGAGTCTGGCGATGGGCGACCATCATTCCCTTCATCACAACCGCTGCGATGTTCCTGATTGCCGATGATTCGCCCCAACCGGCAGACGTCGCCCCGGCCCCCATCGCTGTGACGACTCCAGGAGTATTCGAGTCATCCGCGTTGCGAGGCTTCGAGAGGCCCATCGTCGAACGACCGACACAGGTGATCGACGAACCCGTGCAGATGGAATCATTGACAGCGAGCACTGACGTCTCGGCACTCGACATCGACACGCCCGCCGAACAGCGCAGGACGGTTCCGTCTGCCCCTTTCATCCCCTCGCAGGAAGTCCTTTCGTCAACCCCCGCTCCTCAGCCGGCGTCGCTGTCCGTAAAGCGATCACTCGCCGATGGTCTGACCGCGCCGCTTCGGCAAATTCCCGGCGAGGCGACGATTCTGATTACCGGATTGATCCTCGGTTGGACTCTGATTGGCATCGGACGTCTTTTCGTGGCACTCGTTCGTTCCCGTCGTCTGCTGCGGAGGATGGACGTTGTGCGAGACGGACCGCTCGTGGCGCTGCTGGAGGATTTGCGAACGAATCACGGGCTCCGACGACGTGTGCGACTTCTGCAGACGGACGAGCCGATCGAACCGGCTGCATCGGGAATCTGGACATGGACCATCGCCGTCTCATCAGACTTTGAGTCACAACTCCCGGCGGAGGAACAGCGGGCCGCATTGACTCACGAGGTGGCCCACCTTGTGCGAGGAGACGTCGTCTGGCTGTGGATCGGTCGACTGTTGACATTCGCATTCGGCTGGCAGCCTCTCAACCTGCTGGCCGTCCGTCGCTGGCGGGAAGCGTCCGAACATCTGTGTGACGACTGGACGACCGCACGATCCATCGAGCCGATGACTCTGGCCAAGTGCCTCACCCGCGTGGCCGAGTGGAAGCTGCACGGACCAACTGCTGATGCGGCCCTCACGCTGGGAGGACGACGCAGTCTGCTTGCCACCCGCATCGAACGGTTGACCGGTCCGCGACAACCAGACCGCTGGCAGTCCCCCCTTCGCCGCCGCACACTGACAATCGGCCTGCTATTCACAACCGGCCTGCTGATCTGGACCGGGCCCCACATCATCTGGGCCACACCCGATGCAAGCCCCGTTGAATCGTCAGAGCCTGCGAGCGTGGTTCGTATTACCCCTCGGCTGCCGACGATGACGGAGTCAAGTGCAGCCTCGCTCAATCCACGCATCGCAGCCTCCCCCGAGGGCGCGGAACTCAGCGACCTCGAAGCCCTGCGTCACGACCTCGCCTACGCCCTCGACCTGCTCGCAGAGACCGAAGCCGACGACGAAGTCACCGCACTCGTCACCCAAATCCGCCGCCGACTGGATGCTCTGGAGGTCGAACCGTCGGCACGCGAATGACCTTCGCTGTGACGCACAGCGTTTCCCATATCGAATCCAACACACAAATCCCACGACGGAGAGGTCGACATGACATCACATCACCCAACCCGAACGACGTTGCTCGCAGCGATGTCAGCACTACTGTTCATCAGTAACACAACCCTCGCCGCTGACGACACCGCGTCGGACAAGCCACCCGTCATCACTAGCGGAAAGGTGATCTTTCTCAAATCCGGTGAAGACGTCGAACCGATCATCATCGAGGAGGATGGTTCAATCTCACTGGAGCATGAACACCGCATCGTCCGCGTCGATGGGTTCGAACCGGACTCCCTGAGTGTAGAGGCCTTGAACCCGAAACGTCTTCGCATCAAAGCCGTCGACGCAATGTCAAAGCAAACGCTGTTGCTGACTGATGAGTTCGATAACCGACTGTCAATTGAAATTGATATCGTCAGTCATTCGATCCGACGCTTGTCGAAATACCTTCGCCAACTCTTCCCAGATGCCAAGTTGGAGTTATATGACCTCAATGGCTCGTTGCTCATCCGCGGCACGGCTCCCTCCGCAGAAGAACTGATGGAGATTTACGAGGTCGCCGAAGAGTTTTCTCCGAATGTCCTGAAACACGCAAAGCTCGAAGGCTATGAGAACTCGCTTTCGCGTGGTCAAATCCCTCCGGGCATGAGAGTCATTACTGTAAGGGTCAATGAGTCGCAAGGTCTCACACATCATCTTGGACCGGGTGATCGGGTCGACATCACCGTGTCATACCAGAAACGTGATGCACGAGGACTCAACACCCATGGCAGAGTCCTCCTGGAGTATGTCCCGATTTTTGCCCCCCCAACATTCATGGACGGCGAACAAGGGGCTAGGGTTTCACTGCTTGTCACTCCCGAACAGGCATCATACGTGCAACTAGCCGAGAAGAAGGGCGACCTCTCGCTGGTCTTGCGAAGAAGGTTGGATGATGAGCAGATGCAAGCCGGAGCGATTGATTCAACTCTGTTGGAAGAGTTGACAGGACTGCCCGACCAAAGCGCCACGCACGACTCGGCATCACCTCAGGAGGACGATGAGTCTGTGACCGAAACTGAAACTGCCAACAATCTCCAATCCGAAATCCGCGCACTGCACGCCGACGTCAAACGATTGATCGAGTTGCTGGAGCAGCGGCAGGCGGGAGAGAAGCGTCCTGTCGAGGAGCTTGCCATTCCACGGAGGGACTTCCCCAAACCGGCGACGTCATCACGGGAACCAGAAGTATCGACACCACTTGACGTGAAACTCAGTACCGGTCCGGCGGGGACATTCTCCGGGCGTATTCGGCTCGTCGGCGATGTGCCCCGGTTGGAGCCGTTGGTCAAAGCGGAGAACCTCAGCCAGCGGGCGCGCAAGTGCACCGACGAAGACATTCCCGACGAATCACTGCTCGTCGGAAGTAACGGCGGACTGGCCAACGTCTTCGTTTTTCCCGCTCAGCTTCCTGAGGATATCGACGTTTCCCCCTACTATCCTTCTCCGACGCCCCTCACGTCGCGAGCATGCCGGTTCGTGCCTCATTGTTCCATCGTCAGGGTTGGTCAAACCGTCCTGCTGAAAAATGATGACCCCATCATGTGCAACGTGCACACGTCCCCTCTGCGTAACCCAGCCGTGAATCAGGCCATCGCGCCTAACGAAGCCACAGGCGTCGAAATCTCGTACGAACGGACTGAGCCAACCGTCACCAGAATCCTCGACGATCTGTATCCATGGAAAAGCGCCTATCAGCTCGTCGTCGACCACAACTTCGCTACTCTGACGAACGACGAAGGCTATTTCGAGGTCCCCGAACTTCCCCCCGGCGAATACCGGTTCGTCTTCTGGCACGAAAAGCTGGGGTATCTTCACGCCAACTTCCCGATCACGATCAAGCCGGACGAAGGTGTGGATGTGGAGATCACAAGTGACGCAGAACCAGCATCGCAACCATCGAAGCCAGAGGTTTTTGGTGTTGAATACGACTTCTGATCCAGCCACTCGACATAGAAAGCAAGATGACTCTTACTCGTACTCCCACTTCATGACCCAGGGGTCGTTGTAACGGCGGGGTGGCATGCTCTCACGCCGGTAGGCGGGTGAGCATGTGTTCTGTGCGGTTCCCACACATGGCGACCCGGCTATCGCCGTGACGCCATGCCACCCAATGGCCAAACTGTCGTACGACCTGATTCGCTGTCATGACGTGTGCTGACCGATGGTGATGCGCACAATGACAGTCACTCGTAGTCCCACTTCATCACCCACGGGTCTTTGTAGCGGGTTTGGAACTCTTTGAGTTTGGCCTTGTAGGTTTTCAGGACCTCGGCGTGTTGGCTGTCTTCGGCGAGGTTCGTGCGTTCGTGGGGGTCGGTTCGCATGTCGTAGAGTTCGAACGCGGGGCGGTGGATGTACTCGCCAACCGTCTTCTCGCCGTAGGGGGCGTCTTCACCCTGTTGAAACTGGGCCTGCCAGCTGGAGGCGGCCCAGAGGTCGCTCGCGAACGGGTAAGGCAAGCCGTGGGCGATGTTCCAGATCAGCTTGTAATTGTCATCCCGCACCACCCGCATCGGATAGTACATCTGAATCTCGTGGAACGTGTGTGAAGCGAAGATCGTCTCGTGATGCGAGGCATCCGGATCGCCGAGGATCGGAATCCAGCTTTTGCCGTGGTACGCATCGATCCCCTTGCGGGGTCCCCGGTTCTCTCGGAGATTCTCGCCGCGCTCCTGCCAGTAAGCGTCCGCGTCGAGCATGTCTTTGGGGGCGTTCGCTTCGTGATCGAGACCGCCCGCGAAGTCGAGCAGCGACGGAGTGATGTCGATATGAGAGATCATCGCGTTGCTGACGATGCCCCGCTGCTCCTCGTAGGGATTGCGGACAACGAACGGCACGCGGAGTCCCCCTTCGTAGACGGTCGTCTTCCCGCCGGCGAAGGCCATGCCGTGGTCCGATGTGAAGACAATGAGCGTCTTGTCGTGCAGGTCGGCCTCTTTGAGGATCTCGACCAGCCGCGCGACTCCCTGATCGATGCGGGCACATGACTGGTAATACTGAGCCAGTTCCTCTCGCGTCTCAGGCGTGTCCGGCAGGAAGGACGGCACGGTCACGTCCGCCGGGTCGAAGAACACCTCGTCGACGCCGTCGTGCGCGCGGTCATTCGGCTTGTTGCCGAACAGGTCCGGCTTGAGTTCACGTTTCGACGTCTGATCGGTCCCGCCGCCTCGATGCGGGTCGCTGGTGGCGAAGTACAGAAAGAACGGCCGCTCATCGTCTGTCGATGTGATGAACTCGCGTGATTGCTCGGCCATCTGCACCGCGTTGCGGGAGTTGCCTTTGAGGTAGGTCTCGAAGCGATACACCTCCTCCGGGGCGACGTGGTACTTGCCGATCTGAGCCGTGCGATACCCGGCCCGCTGCATCACCCGAGGCAGCGCGAGACTGACCACATTGTGCCACGACGCAAACTTGTGATAGGCGTGCTGATGTCCGTACTGCCCGTTCGCATGATTGTGCAACCCGCTCATCACGACCGACCGGGACGCACTGCAACTCGCCGTCGTCGCAAAGGCCCGAGTGAACAATGTCCCGTCCGCTGCAATCGCATCAATCGCCGGGCTGACCGCCGCCTTGTCGCCATAACACCCGAGCGTGGGGCTTTCATCGTCCGTGATGAAGAAGATCACATTGCGCTCAGCAGCAGGCGCATGTGCCGAGAAGATCGCAAGTGACAGGAAACAGCACAGCAGTCGAATCATGTTGGTCTCCGGGCCGTGACGGTCTGTTGGCTTCGACGTTCGACCCATCTTTGGAAAGGCGGAAGTGAGGCATCCAATGTTATCCGTCGGGACATTGCCTTGCCTATGACGGCGATCAATGCTGCGTCAGTCACATCGTCTGAACCAGCGGGCTGCGATGCGTGTCCGTACGGGTACGCGTCGCTCTTCGGGAGCGAAAAACGAGGACCCAGCTTTTCCGTTTTTTGGCTTGCTGGGTCCATTCACAAAAGATACATTCCCTTTGTTGATGGTCATGGTCGATTTGACGTATGCCCCACGGGGTGACCAATTTGCATTGGCATCCCTCTGGGTTTCGCAAGAACTCAGACCCTCAACAACTCAAATTCGGAAACGAATCTGGGGCCGTAGCTCAATTGGTTAGAGTACCGGACTGTCGATCCGGGGGTTGCGGGTTCAAGTCCCGTCGGCCTCGCTTGCAAAGCCGTAAACCGTCATGGTTTGCGGCTTTTTGTTTTTTCCGGTCAGAAAAAAGTTGGTTTTCGGCTGTAAGGTTTCGTGCGTGTCACTCGTATTGTTTGACAGAACGATCGCTTGCGATGGTTAGAGGCTGGATGGTTTGCCCGCCTGCCTCACCCGTTGGACTTGCGGCTGCTCCTTTTGCCGACACGGCGACAGAGGGAGTCACGCTTGCAAGCACTGGCAAGTCCACGGTCATGGCCGCGCCGCCTGATCATCGCCGATCGTTCTCACGGGGCTGATCAGCCCACTTTTTTAATGACGACACAGATACGGGACTCAAGCACGTTGACGAAAGACTGACGACAAGCATCGGCTGAAACGAACGTCATCGACGTATCAGTCATCAACTCGGCTGGGCGAATCGACGAGCTTGCGCTTGATCGTGCGCGCTGCGTCCATCAGACGAAACTTCAGTCGCGGACGTCGCCATGTTGCCCAAAGCAGATCCGCCGTTGCGTTCGAGAGATTGCGTTTGTGCTGATGTTCGCCGGCGAGGAAGTCGTACGCGTTGTAACCACGGCGAAGTGCTTCGGTCATACAGAGGTAGTGCACGATGAGGCCTGGACTCGCGAACTGATCGAAGGACGCGAAGCCGGAGAGGTAATCGAGCAGGCGGTTGTTATCGACCAGCAGGAATAGACAGCCCACGGTCTGCTCACCCTGACGGACGCGGAACAGGACGACCCGCCCTTCATCGAGGCAGCGGGTCATCAGTTCGAGTTGGAAGTCATGGAATCGTTGACTGCTGAACAGGCCCGGCTTGCCGTCCGCCTGCCAGCGTGCCTGATGCAGTGTGACCAGTTCGGAGAAGACCGACTCAGCTTGTGAGAGATTGTCGACCCATTCGATCGTGACCTCGCCGTACTCTCTCAAGCGACGGCGGATGTTGCTGCGTGAGCTACGGCCGAGCATTGGGAGAATCTCACTCCCTGACTCACGTACCGTCTGCAGGTCGAAGTACCGTGACAGTTTGGTCTCGATTTCGACACCCGGAAGTTGATCGAGTAACAACTGGGCTTCGTCCCGTGAGAAGCCGTCGAGATGGAGTTGGTCCCAGGTGGGATCATCATGGGCATGAGCGATCAGTGCGCTCGTGAACTCGCTGCGATACGCCTCTTCGACCAGCAAGCCGTTGTACTCGACCCAGACGCCGTCGTCCGGTGGTTCACCCGCAGTGCCGAGGTGCAGGCTGTTGATACGAAACGGCCACTTGGAGTGAATCTGACTACGTGTGAGTAGGCAAACACCGCGCGTCACACCGTCCTGCTCAGCGGTGACGAACTCATGAGGCGTCACATCACCGAAGTGCCGCAGCCATGTCTCGGTCCAGTTGCGTGAGGTCGCCAACTGCGAGCTGCCGATGCGTCGTTCGAGTTCCTGCCACTTGAGCAGCATCTCGACGGCAAGCTCCGGACCGAACGTCCGCAGTGTGAGCGGTGATTGCGCTGCCGTGTTTGGGAGCGGTTCACGTTGTGTGTTGCTGAGGAGCATGAGTCGCTGCAAAGTCGGTGGGAAGCTCAACTCACCACTCTACGTTGCAGCGAAACCGACAGAGCAGGACTCTCATCACCCCAGTATGATCGTGGTCCGGTCGTGACGGTTATGACCTTAGGTCAGCCCGTCGATCGGATTGCCGTAGTAGATGGCGTGCGGGCGATTGACCGCGTCGTGCCAGACGGCGTTGCGGGGGATGCCAAGTGCCTGATAAATGGTCGCTGCGAAGTTCTCCGGCGTCTGTTTGGCATCGATCGGGTAGGCTCCCTGTTCATCAGTCGCACCGATGACGTTGCCGCCCTTAACCCCGCCGCCGGCAAGCAGCACACTCTGGGCGGCTCCCCAGTGGTCGCGGCCCGGAAGTTTGTAGTGAGAGGCGAGGTGCGAAATCTTTGGCGTGCGTCCCATCTCGCCTGCCATCACGATCAGCGTGTCGTCCAACTGACCCGACTCGTGCAGGTCGTCGAGCAAGGCGGAGACCGCCCGATCCATCGGCGGAAGCAGGTAATCCTTGAGATGCGGAAAGATGTTACCGTGGTTGTCCCAGGTCTCGTCGCTGCCGAGATTGACCTGCACCATGTTCACACCCGTCTCGACCAGTCGACGTGCCATCAACAGCGACCATCCGAACGAGTTGCGGCCGTACTTCTCCTGCGTCGCATCATCCGCTTCGGTGACGTCGATCGCGTGCCGGACATTCGGATCGTTCAGCAGTGAAATGGCTCCCTGGCGGTAACGATCAAACTGCTCGACATGGGCGTGCCGATCAAGTGATTGTCGTTGACGCTCCAACTGATCCAGCAGGGCAACGCGTTCGCGGAAGACGTTACGCGTCACTCCGTGCGAAAGCGAGATATTCGGTGCCTGAAACACGCGGCTGTCCGACTGGCCTCGCTCCTGATGGTCGAACGCATACTCCGGAAAGGCCCCGTACGACGTGCGATGAAACGGTGAGGCTTCAATAAACCAGGGGTCGCGTTGCGGGCCCATCTCGCCTGCGAACTGACCAGGGATCACACGTCCGCTCGAATGCACAAGCCGCTCGGGCAGCACCGCTGCGGGCGGCAGGTTGTTACGAGAGACCGTCGCGTCACCGGCGATCGCCGCGATCGAGGGCCAGTCTGTCGCCAGCGGTTTAACCGGGTTGAACAACGGCGGCAGCATCGTCCGACCAGACAGCACAATCTGATGGCCAGCCGAGTGTTCGTTGGACGGATGCGACAACGTCCGACACAACCCCCACAGGTGACTCCGCTGCGCCAGCATCGGCAGGTGCTCGCAGATCGTAAGTCCGGGCGTACTGGTGGCGATCGGTGAGTACTCACTGCGGACGGTGTCCGGAGCATGCGGCTTCAGGTCGAAACTATCGTGCTGCGACAACCCGCCTGACAGGAAGATAAAGATGCACGACTTGGCGGACGCTTCCTGCGGCGTGAGAGTCTCTGCCGAGACAGACTTTCGCAGGGCAGAGACATGATTCATTCCCAACCCGAGCAGCCCCACCGCACCGGCCTGAACGGCGGTCCTGCGCGAGACGCCTCGGGCGTGAATCGAATGAGATGTCACTGAATCAGGCATGATGTTTCCGTGTGACGAGTTTCATGCTCGTGACAACATCACCGGGGCTTTCCGACTTCCCAAGTATAGCAGATTGGTTCAAGTGAACCGCAGAGATTCGTCACTCCTCAAGAATCGCATTCCTCGGAAGCCGCATCCTTCCGATTCTCCGGTTACAACTCCAAGACCTTAACGTTCTTGTACCACACCTTGTGGCCGTGGTCCTGAAAGCCGAGGTATCCCTTACGCGCAAAGTCACACACGGCGCGCGGCTTGCCGTCGAGTTTGAACTTGTGCTTGGCCCCATCGGGACAGAGGCCCGGCTCAGCGAACTCATCGCAGTTCATGCGGCTGACTTCTTCGCCGTTGACCGTGACGAGGATGTTCGGCCCCTCGCAGCGGATGACGACACGGTTCCATTCGCCGGTCGGCTTCCCGGCGTTTTTGGTCGTGGCAACGAGATCGTAGATGGCGCCCATCTCGTGTTTGCCCGTCTTGTCACCTGCCATGACCTGCACCTCGAATCCGGTGTTCACGCAGTTCACCGGATCCTCGACGCGGAAGAAGATGCCCGAGTTACAACTCGGGTCCTCGAATCGCACATCGCAGGAGAGGACAAAGTCGCCGAACTGTTTCTCATGAATGATGATGTACCCGCCGGACTTGTGGGGAACGAGAGCACCATCCTCGACCTTGGTCTGAATCGGCTCGCCGTTATTGCATTTCCAGCCGGTGAGGTCTTGGCCGTTGAACAACAACTGCCAGCCGTCCTCCTTCTCCGTCTGTGTGAGTTCGTTGTCGCCGGCGTGCACGTTAACGGCGAGGAGAGCAACGAGTGACAGGGTCGATGCGAGCGTCCTCATGTGGAACCTCTCTATGATTGATTTGGGTGAGTATTGTTTGTGTGATGTATTTCAGGAAACTGGCGGTCTCTGCAGAACCTCATTGACAATGCGTGACTCACGACCGTCTGTGATCTCTTTCACTTGCCCGTTGTGGACATAGTACAGTTCTTTCGGATTGAGGCCGAACAGGTACAGCAACGTTGACTGATAATCGTTGGGGGTGACTTTGTCGACCGCTGCCCGGTGGCCGAACTCGTCCGTTTCGCCGTAGGTCATTCCCCCTTTGAAACCGCCACCGGCAACCCACATACTGAAGCCCTGACCATTGTGATCGCGGCCTTTGCTCTTGGCGTCACCATGATTCTCGGTGACAGGGAGACGTCCGATTTCGCCGCCCCAATGCACAACGGTCGAGTCGAGCAGGCCGCGTTGCTTGAGGTCCTTGACGAGAGCCGCTGAGGGTTGATCCGTCTTCTTGCAGATCCCGGGCAGCGAAGTTGCGATGCTGCTGTGATTGTCCCACGGCTGGCCACTGTGGAACAGTTGCACGAACCGCACGCCCCTCTCGACCAACCGACGTGCGATGAGACAGCGGGTGCCGTATTCGCGGGTTGCATCGTCGTTAAGGCCGTACAACTCTTGCGTGGCTTGAGTCTCCTGCGAGATGTCAAGTGCCTCGCGAGCTGCTGACTGCATGTTGGCAGCAAGTTCGTAACTGGCGATGCGGGCTTCAAGGTCCGCCTCGCCGGGATGTTCTTCGAGATGCCGACGGTTGAGCGTTTCCAACAGTTCGAGGTTTTGCTGTTGCAATGATCCGCGCAGATGTGGTGGGGCATCAAGGTTGAGAATGCGTGGTTCCTTGGGTCGCAGCACGGTCCCCTGGAACAACGGCGGCATGAATCCGTTGGACCAATTGTTCACGCTGTCGACCGGATGTCCGCCCGGATCGGTCAGCACCATATAGGCGGGGAGATTCTGACTCTCGGTCCCGAGGCCATAGACGAGCCACGAGCCGAGTGTCGGTCGCCCAAGCACGCCGGGGATGCCGCTATGGAAGTAACGGATCGACACCTCATGCCCATTGGCTCCCGTGTGCATCGAGCGAATCAGGCAGATGTCGTCGACGATCTCCGCCGTGTGCGGCAGCAGTTCGGAGAGTTCGGTTCCGCACTCGCCGTGCTTGTCGAACTTCCACGGCGTGCCGAACAGCTTCTTGGTCGCTCGATTGACGAAGCTGAACTGCACATCGTCCTGATACTCGGTGTCGTGATACTTCGTGAGTTCGGGCTTCGGGTCGGTGAGGTCCATGTGCGATGGCCCACCGTGCTGGAACAGCGAGATCATCGCCTTCGCCTGCGAGGGAAAGCTCGACGGCTTCTCGACCAGATCAAACGTCTGCGGATTCTTCGGGACGTTCTTGGGCACCGCGAGCAACTGTTCCTGATGCAACAGCGTCGCCAACGCAACCGACCCGATCCCCATCGCATTCTCTGCGAGGAACTGTCGTCGGGAACGCATCGGTCGGGCCGGTTGATTCGTCGTTTGATTGAGCATCGTTCCGTTGTGGCTCATGTGTACGGTTGAGACTGAAGGTTTTGGGGAACACTGATTTCCACTAATCAACACTCATTGCTGAAGAACAGTCGAATGCTGAAAAGCAATTCGTGTTGATTAGTGCCGATTAGTGTTCCTGAAAGTATCTCTGGACATTCCCGCATGTCGATAGTGCTTCATTCTGTTGAACGTGGCGTCTCAGTCGATGTAGAGGAATTCGTTGGAGGTCAGCAGGGCCTGACAAAAGTTGGTCATCGCCTGCTGTGCCGGGGTGACGCCTTCCGGGAGTGAGGGTTGTTGCTGGTCGATGGTCTGCAACTGTCCGGAGAGGAAGTTGAGTGCGAGTGTGAGTTCGTCCTGCGTTGGCGGACGGCTGTAGGCGAGTTTCCAGGCACGCGAGGCCTGCTGGGCGAGTGGTGGCGGCTCCGGAGGCAGGGGGCCGTGGAAGCCCGACTCAGAGGACCACTCACGCGCCTGTCCGTCTGCGCGTGTGAGAGTAAGCGACACACCCCATCCGAAGGAGTCGGATGTTTCGTGTTCGCGGCAGTCGGTGACGAAGTCGATCGTGTCGCCCGTCTCGACGTTGAGCGTGCTGACGGGTGTCTCGATGGTGCCGTTGTGTGTGGCCCATTCACCGCAGAGTCCCTCGCGACTGGAGACAATCCGGCCACGCACGCCGTCGCCATGTTCACTGGCGTGATGCAGTGAGCCGGTGATGGCCACCTGCCCAGCAAATGGTGCGATCCAGCGGCGAATAGTCGCTAGGTCCTGTCCGCCCCCCGGATGTCCGCCGCCCGCGTTGAGGATGACCCAGCCGGTTGTCGGGTCGGGCAACTCGGCTCCTCCTTGCCAGGCGGAACCGGTCCAGTGAGAAATGGGGGTGAATGTGACCGCCTCGCTGGATTCGGGGTTGAACGACCCGTATCCGAATTGCCACGGAGACGTGGGGATCGGCACTTCCGGCAGCGATGCAAGCATCGCCTCATCGAGTGCTGTGTCCGGCTGGCTCTCTGCCAACGTGGCAAGATGGCCCGCTTGTTTGAGGACGAACTCGCCGTTCATCAGCATGAGCGACTGCGTGGCAACGGTCGACGATTGACGCAAGTCGCAGTTGGTCTGCATCACGGGGGCGTCGAATGCCTGCATCAAGGCGACCGGTTGACTCCGTCGTTGCTGAATGTACAGACCCCGTCGGCGTTGATCCGCATCGACGATCACTTGTCCGGCATCATCCTCCTTCACGGGAACTGGTTTGCCAAACAAGGTGCGATCGAGTTGCCCGGTCGTGGCGAGCGTGCGATCACGGAGCACCTCAGCTTCCAATCGCATCAGCGGTTTGCGCGAGTAGTGATGATTCTCGGGATCGAGGTCTGCCGCCTGCTGCGATCGGACGGACGACTGCATGTAGCCGGTCGACGTCATGATGAGTTTGTGCAAATGACTTAGCCGCCAGCCGTTGGCCATGAACTCATCTGCCAGCCAGTCGAGCAGTGCAGGATGCGTCGGTTGAGCACCGAGCTTGCCAAAGTCGCCGGGTGTGGCGACGAGCCCTTTGCCAAAGTGATGCAGCCAGACACGATTGACGATTGTGCGAGCGACGAGTGGATGCTTGCCGTTCGTCAGCCATTTGGCGAGAGCGAGCCGTCGACCGGTCGTCGGCAGGTCCGGATCGTCCGACGGAAAGATGGGCCGTTCGTTGTCGGGAGCGGTGACGGTCAGCGAAGCGGGTTCGACATCGAACTTGGGCGCACGATAATCGCCCCGATGAAACAGTTTCGTCACCGGGGCATGACCGGCAGGCTCGACAAGGGCTCGCAGGTATTCATGCGGCGGCTTCGTGGCGCGAATGTCTGCGATCTGTTTGTCGAACTCTTTCAACTCATCCGCCGCCTTCTGGTTGTACTGGTACAACACGCCGGGCGAGATGTTCACGCTGGGGTACTGCTTCAACAAAGCCTTCTGCTCGTCAGAGCGTTCAGCATCGGCCGTCTCATAGGCCGTGCGTAACTCAGCACGCAGCGGCTCCTCGTACTTCTCCAGTTCTGTCGTCAAAGCTTCGGCCATGAACTGAGATTGTTTCTCGTCCCTGACGACTGCGACCTTTTGTGCCTCTGCTTCAATCTCGGCTGCCTTCGCATGATCTGCTGCCGTGTAAAGTGAGACTTGCCGCTGGCCGGGCGTCTGCCATTTCTGCCAGTCAAGAGCCGGCTCGAAGGCCGCGCGAATGGCGAAGTAATCCGTCTGCGGGATCGGGTCGTACCGGTGGTCATGACACTGGGCACAGGCGAGACTCACGCTGAGAAGCGAAGAGCTGACGATCTTGAGCGTGTCCGCCATCACCTGATTGCGACCCTCGGGATTGTCCGCACCGCTGCCGGTGCCGTCGGCTGCCGTCCGCAGGTATCCGGTCGCTGTCAGCAACTCAATCTGCTCGTCGGTCAAGTCCCCCTCACGAGGTCCTGCCAACTCGTCACCTGCGAGTTGCTCGATGATGAACCGGTCGAACGGTTTGTCTGCGTTGAAGGAGCGAATGACGTAATCACGATACCGCCAAGCCCAGGGTCGCTCAGCATCCGCGGTCGTCACACCTTCGGAGTCCGCATAGCCGGCGACGTCCAACCAGTGACGCCCCCAACGCTCGCCGTAGTGGGGCGATTGCAACAGTACGTCGATCAGCCGTGCGTAGGCATCGGGGGAGGTGTCAGCGAGAAATCGCTCGGCCTCCTTGGGAGTCGGCGGTAAACCGGTGAGGTCAAAGTACGCTCGCAACATAAGCGTGTGTCGATCGGCATCCTCCGCGAACCCCAATCCGAGCGGCTGCATCTTCTGCATCAACAGCGCATCAATCGGCGTGCGAATTCGTGCAGACTCATCGAACGTCGGCACCTCTGGACGCAAGATCGGTTGGAACGACCAAAACGCCCGTTCTTCCGGAGTGACTCCGAGTCCGGGACCGATTGACTCCGGCTCGGGTCGTGCTGTCTTTGCACCCTCAGCGAGCCACTGTTCGAGCGTCGCCAGTTCCTCGGGGGTCACCTTCGCATGACCGGGAGGCATCTCGCCAGCTCGGATGCGTTCGATGAGCAGACTCTCGTCCGGCTTGCCCGCGACGATCGCGGCGCCCGAGTCGCCACCGTTGGTCATGAACCGCACCAGCCGCAGGTCGAGGTTGCCCTTCTTCTCCTCCTCCGCACCGTGACAGTCGAAACAGTGCTGTCGAAAAATGGGGCGAATGTGCTGCTCGTAGGTCAAGTATTCCGCAGAGGCAGTATGACCAAGTGACAGCAGACAAACCGTGATCAGCGCAGGAGCAACACGCATAGCGGCGGAATCATTCCAAGAGGCGGGAAGTCAAGGCAGGACCGATGGAGGAGCGCTCCCCAATCGGCGCTTTGATTGTCGGTCACGGTCACGCGAAATGCAAGATCGAGAGCAGAATCTCACAATGTCAACGCATCATTTAGCGACGCATCGAAGGTGCGGCCCACGGTCACGAACGCCCAGACATCCCAAGTCTGAAACACCACGTTGTGAACGGGACGTCCCATGATCCCACCATGACCTCCCCGGCGAGTTGACCGGGGACCGTGCTGCCGACAGAATCGGGCAACACACATTTGCCGATCACTCAACCCACCATTGAGACATTTCATGCGTCATCTCCAATCAGTTTCGCTTTCGCTCGCACTGCTCTCTCTCATCTCAACGTCCATCGCTGCTGCGGAGCCGGCTGTCGAACAGCACGTGCTCATCTATGGCGAAGATGGCAAGTTCGGCGGATGGCCCGCCAATCATGGCATGTGGATGTGGGGTGATGAAGTTCTCGTCGGTCTCAGCACGGGCATTCACAAGAACCTTGGCAAAGAGCGGCACAACATCGACCGGGAGAAGCCCGAGCATCATGTGCTTGCCCGCAGTCTTGATGGCGGAGTCACCTGGAAGTTGGAGCACCCGCAGGACAATGGGATGCTCGTCAACTTCGGTGGAATGCGGCATGGCACGACGGACCCGAAGCACACCGAGCCCAATCCGATGCCGATCACCGAGCCGATCGACTTCACCCATCCGGACTTCTGCATGACCATGCGGTTCCAGACCATCAACGACGGCAACTCGCGGCTGTACTACTCATACGACCGGGGGCACAACTGGAAAGGCCCCTTCATCGTGCCGTCATTTGGTCAGCCGGGGATCATGGCTCGGTCGGACTACATCGTGAACGACAAGCACGACTGCCATGTGTTCCTGACCTGCTCGAAGAAGAACAAGCAGGAAGGCCGCGTCTTCTGCGGACGCACGACCGACGGCGGCGTCAACTGGGAGTTCCTCTCCTTCGTCGGTCCGGAGCCCAACGGATTCTCGATCATGCCCTCGACCGTGCGTCTTTCGCCCGAGCATCTCCTGATGACGACCCGACGACGTGAGGGCCCCGGAGATGAGAAGCATCGCTGGATCGACACCTGGGAGTCTCATGACAACGGCGAGAGTTGGGAGTCGCTTGGCAACGCGGTCCAGGACGTCGGTGAAGGCAATCCCCCCTCGATGATCCAATTGCAGGACGGACGCATCTGTATTACCTACGGCGACCGCAAGGCCCCGTTCGAGATGGCAGCGAAGTTCAGCAGCGATGAGGGCAAGTCATGGAGCAAGCCGTTCATCCTGCTCACTGACACTGGCGGACGCGATCTCGGTTACCCCCGCACCCTGCAACGCGAGGACGGCAAGATCATCACCACGTACTACTACACTCCCAAAGACAGTCCCTACCGCCGCGTGAATGCGACCATCTGGGACCCGGGCACTCCGTGAAGCCCGGATCGACGTCGTAGCGGTGGCATCTTGCCGCCGCAGAGTTTGTTGAGAAACGACGAAGGGACGGCGGCTGGAAGCCACCGCTACTTGGCTCGGGTCGCTTTTCAATAAACTGTCAACATTAACATCGTTCTCTGCACGAGGCATTCCATAACCATGAATTCCCTGTCTTCTCTTGTGCGTTCAATTGCGTTCGTTGCTCTGATTGCTCCCTCATTCGTGGAAGCAGCCGAAACGTCACACGGCTCGGTGACACTCTACCGTGACACGTGGGGCGTCCCGCACATCTATGCAGACACCGAAGCGGGTGGTGCCTTCGGGCTGGGTTATGCACAGGCCGAGGATCGACTGGGGGACATCTATGAAGCCGTCCGGACCGGCATGGGGCGGATGTCCGAGGCGTTCGGCAAGGAGCACGTCGACCAAGACTACATCATGCGGCTGTGGCGAAACGAGCAACTCGCAAAAGACTACTGGAAGACATCCCCCGAACACCTCAAAGTCCTGCTCGAAGGTTTCGCAGCCGGGATCAAGGAATATGAGAAACAGCACCCCGACAAGGTTCCGGAACATGCGATGGAACTGGAGCCGTGGATGTTTCTGACCGTCGGTCGCGCGATGATTCTCCGCTGGCCCATCGGCACAATTCTGGACGACCTCAAGGAAGGTCAAAAGCGGAAGGGACCGCCTGAGAGCATTCCGATGCGTTCCAATCAGTGGGTCGTCGGTCCGTCGCGGTCGGCTGACAACGTACCGATTCTCCTCACCGACCCACACCTCACGTGGGAAGGCCTCGCGGTCCTGTACGAAGCCCGCGTGCATGCGGGAGATCTGCATCAAAGCGGATTCTTTCTGATCGGCTCAGCTCTCGTCGGCATCGGTCACAACGAACACGTGGGATGGGCCATGACCACCGGCGGACCGGATACGTCCGATGTCTATGAAATGAAGATCCGTGTCGCTCCTTTGCCGCAATATGAGTACGACGGCGAATGGAAGAACGCGGAGATCTCCATGATCTCCATTCCCGTAAAGGACGCAAAGCCGGTCGTTCGTCCAGCCATCTACACCCACCTCGGGCCGGTGATGGCAGAGCCGGATCTGAAGAAGGGCATCGCCTACGTCGGAGCATCTCCCTACTTCGACTCGACCGGACTGTTTGAGCAGTCCTACAAGATGGTCAAGTCGAAGACCGCTCAGGAGTTCTTCGACGCCCTGGGAATGAACCAACTCAACGAGCAGAACCTGATGTTCGCTGATGTGCACGGGACGACAGGCTACCTCCGCAGCGGTGCGACACCGATTCGACCTGACGGATACGACTGGGATGCACCTGTGCCCGGAAACACCTCAGACACGGCATGGAAGGGCATCCACGATGCAAAGGACCTTGTGCATCTGTTCAACCCCGAGCGCGGCTACATGCAGAACTGCAACATCGCCCCGGCGAACATGCTCGTCGACTCCCCCCTCACCCCGGATAAGTACCCGGACTACATCTACAACGTCTCCTGGGACACAAACAACCCGCGAGGCCAACGCACGGTCGATCTGCTGGAAGCCGACGAGTCGGTGACGAAGGAAGAGGCACTGTCATACGCGATGGACGTGCATGACCGCCTCGCCTCCCGTTGGCAGGGCGAACTCAAGGCGGCACTCGAAGCAGACAAGGGTGGACCTTCTCGTAACGCTGCCTTCCGCGCGGCTGCTGAGGCCATTCTCGCCTGGGATGGGCAGATCGTTCCCGAGGCCACCGCATCACCCGTCTACAAGTTCTGGCGACTCAGGTGTGGCGAGATGCTGGACGTCTCACCCATCGGGCAGGACAAGCCACTCGACGCCGAGACGCGTGGCAAACTGCTCGACCTGCTGTCCGAGACGGTCGTCGAGTTGACCGACAAGTATGGCCGCTGGGACATTGCTTGGGGCGACATTCACAAAGTCGGCCGCGAGGGCCAGTACTTCCCGGTCGGCGGAGCAGACTTCCGCTCAGGCGACAAGGAGGCCAACTTCTCTGAGACGCTCCTTGATGTCCGCTGCGACGAGGACAAGGACAACCCCGGCACCTACATCGCCAACAACGGCTCAATGGCCATGCAACTGATGTTCTTCCACAAGGACGGCATCGAGTGCTACTCCTGCATCCCCTGGGGCCAGAGTGCTGATCCCGAGTCGCCCCACTTCATGGACCAGGGAGAAAAGCTCTACTCACAAGGTGTCATGAAACCAACGTGGTGGGACAAGAGCGAACTGATGCAGCACGTTGAGTCGGAGACGAAGCTTGATCCGACTGGAAAGTTTTGAGACAGAGGGAGTGGCCAGTGGGCAGTGGGCAGTGGGGAATCGTCAATAAGCCCACGGGCAACGTCCCGTGGGTCCCCCAAGACATCGTTGAAACAATTCACTCGACAGGCGAGATCACGTAATGAAGAAGAACGACGACTGCCCACTCCCCACTGCCCACTCCCTCCTCGCATTGCTCACCACGCTCTCGTTACTCACCGCCCTCGCTGTCCCCACACACGCCACCGACATCACCCTCGGCGATCACAAGTTCACTCTCCCGGATGGATTCACGATCGAACAGGTCGCGGGGCCACCACTGGTCAATCGGCCGATTTGTGCGGACTTTGATGAGCAGGGGCGGCTGTACGTCGCGGACTCCAGCGGGTCAAACGAGAATGTGCAGACGCAGCTTGAGCAGAAGCCGCATCGCATTGTGCGACTGGAAGACACCGACGGCGACGGCACGTTCGACGAGAGCGTGGTGTTCGCAGCGTCCATGATGTTTCCCGAAGGAGCCATGTGGTTCGATGGATCGCTGTACGTCTCCGCGCCGCCCGTGATCTGGAAGCTGACCGACACGGACGGCGACGGCGAAGCAGACAAGCACGAGGAGTGGCTCGACGCGAAGACACTCACAGGCTGCGCGAACGATCTGCACGGCCCCTATCTCGGCCCGGACGGCTGGATCTACTGGTGCAAGGGCGCCTTCGCTGAGCAGACCTACGAACGCCCCGGACGCGAGCCGTTCGTTACCCGTGCCTCGCACATCTTCCGTCGTCGACCGGAAGGCGGTCCGATCGAGCCGGTCATGACCGGCGGCATGGACAACCCCGTCGAGGTCGTGTTCACCCCTGGCGGCGAACGCATCTTCTCGACCACCTTTCTGGTTCACCCGCAGGCGGGTCAACGTGACGGCTTGATTCATGCGATCTATGGAGGCGTCTACGGCAAAGAGCACGGCGTGCTGGAAGGTCATCCTCGCACTGGTGAGTTGATGCCTGTTCTCTCACATCTCGGTCCAGCGGCACCGTGCGGGTTGCTACATCTCGAATCCGATCAACTCGGCGATGACTATCGCGGTAACCTCCTCTGCTGCCTGTTCAACATGCACCGCCTCACCCGGCATGTGTTGACGCCCGAAGGAGCCACATTCAAATCCGAGCATTCCGACTTTCTGGTCAGCGACAACATCGACTTCCATCCGACGGACGTGCTGGAGGACGCCGACGGCAGCCTGCTCGTCGTCAACACGGGCGGCTGGTACAAACTCTGCTGCCCGACGTCCAACCTGCACAAACCAGACATCCTTGGCGCCATCTACCGCATCAAACGCACCGGCTCGCACGACGTTGAGGATCCACGCGGACAGCAGATCGCTTGGGAGTCGCAGTCGACTGATGAGTTGGCAGCCCTCCTCAGTGACACTCGTTCCGCAGTCCGTCAACGCGCGAAGCAAGTGCTCGCAGAGCATGGCATGGATGCCGTCCGAAGTTTGACGAGAGTTCTCAAAGAGTCATCCTCCCCAGATCATCGACGGCACGCTATCTGGACCCTTTCATGGATCGACGTACCAGACACTCGCGGGAGATCCGGAGCTCGTGGCTGGGTTCGGTTCGCCCTGAGAGACAGAGACGAAAGCGTTCGACAGGCAGCACTGCATGTCATCAGTGTCTGGCGAGATGCCGACGCGGCCTCAGACGTTGCCGAATTATTGCAATCAGCGTCACCTCACAATCGTCGTGCCGCTGCCGAGGCGCTGGGCCGGATCGGATCGAAAGATTCAATCGAGCGGCTTCTTCAAACCACTGCGAGGCTTGACGATCCTCTGCATGACCATTCGCTGACGTACGCACTGATCGAGTTGGGGGACGTTGAGCTGTTGCAGGAGGTCTGGACGCAAACTCTCTCACTCGAAGCACGACGCCGGGTGATGGTGGCACTGGATCAGATCGGTGAGGGCCATTTGACAGTTGATCAGGTGATCCCGTATCTGGTCTTCGACCAGACCTACAGAATTGATCGATCGACTCCGCATCCGGTGAAGATGCATCTTCACGACACGGCGTGGCAGATTGCAGAACGTCACCCGGAATGGGCACCAAAGTTGGTCGAACCGTTCCGTCGGATTCTCTCAGGAGAATTCCCCCCATCCCGTCTTAAGATCGGGCCGGTTCGGGAGATTGCTCAGTGGCTGGCGGCTTTCGCGAATGACAATGGTATTCAAAAGCTCATGGCTGAGAAGCTCATTGAGGGACGCTTTGGATACACTGAACACGCGATCATTTTGGCAATGCGAGACAGCCAGTTGAAGGCGTTGCCCGACTCATGGCAATTCGCCATTGCGAAAGTCCTGCCCAAGGGGTTTGAACGGATGCAGGACTTGATAGTCAGTGCGATTGCCGCTGCGCCGGAGACTCGTTTGCGTGATGATCTCGCTGAGAAGCTGAAGAGTTTCGCGACCGACGACCAAGTTTCCGCTGAGCGGCGGTTGCAAGCGTTTCTGGCGCTGCCCGAAGCTGTTCGCCAGGAACATCTCGGCGAACTGCTCGACTTCATTGCCGAGAGCATCACCACGGACCAGCCACTGCCCGTTCGTGGATTGGCGTTGGACGTACTATCTTCAACGCCTCTCCCCAATGAATCACTGACGGTGATTGCCCGTGCAATCCCGCAGACGGGACCGATCGAACTCTCACGGCTCATCGATCTGTTCAAGTCGTCCCCTGATGAGACACTCGGGTTGCAGCTGGTCGCGTCACTGGACGAGTGCGAGGCGACGACGTCGCTGTCTGTCGAAAAGCTAAGGGACGTACTGAGTGGCTATCCGGAGACAGTCCAGCAGCAAGCGGAGGCGCTTTATGTCCGCATCGAGCAGGAGAATCGGGACAAATATCAGCAGCTCGAAGCGGTGCTTGCTTTGATGGGCCAGGGCGACATCCGACGTGGGCAGAAGGTGTTTCATGGGACGAAGGTGGCTTGCAACGGTTGTCATACGATGGGCTACAAGGGAGGTCGTGTCGGTCCAGACCTCACGCGGATCGGTCGCATTCGCAGTGAACGCGACCTGCTGGAGTCGATCCTGTTTCCGAGTGCGAGCTTTGTACGGAGCTATGAGCCGACGACGCTGTTGCTCACCGATGGGCGTGTGTTAAACGGGGTCATCAAGGACGAGGACAGCGCTCAAGTGATGCTCCAGGTCGATGCCCAGAAGCTCCTGCCGATCCCTGTTGTCGCGATCGAAGAGCGGCTCGAAAGCAAAGTCTCGATCATGCCCGCTGGTCTCGACAAGCAGTTGACGCCTCAGCAACTGGCGGACCTCGTCACGTTCCTCAAGGCAGCACAGTAACACGATGAAATGTGACATCCTGATCTGCGGTGGAGAGGTCATTGACCCGTCGCAACACTTTCGAGGCGTTCGTGATATCGCTGTGGTTGACGGACGCATCGCTCGTGTCCCTGAGAGTGGCGAGACAATCGAGGCAGACTGCACGCTCGATGCTCGTGGGTTACTGGTCGTCCCCGGTCTGATCGATCTGCATGTCCATGTTTACCCGCATTCGCCGTGGGGTCTGGTGCCGGATACGCTCGCGGCTGCGAACGGCGTCACCACGTTTCTCGACACGGGGACAGCCGGCTCATTCAGCTTTGATGAGTT
Organism: Planctomycetaceae bacterium; assembly: GCA_020426505.1. GTDB lineage: Bacteria > Planctomycetota > Planctomycetia > Planctomycetales > Planctomycetaceae > JAHBXU01. Next base: position 36,285 of record JAGQPX010000109.1, read on the forward strand.
TCGACGCGAAACGATCGACCGTTCGCGGTCGCGGGTATTGGCGCTTGTGAATCTCTCCTGCACGGGTCTGCTCACGGGCAATCTGGGAGAGCTGCTCGATCGTCGTTATGCCGACGTCGAGGGAGTGAAACGTGTCATCCGCCAGCACCCCGACGTGGCGATCGGTGTCAAGATCCGGGCCAGTGATTTCATCATCGGCAAGAGAGAGGACGGCTGGGCCAACCTCCGCGATGCGATCCGGGCGGCACGGGAGTCGGAGACATGGCTGATGGTGCACATCGGCTACTGTCCGATGCCCATCCCGGAACTCGTCCGCGAACTCGCTCCGGGCGACTGCATCACACACTGTTTCCGAGGGGACTCGACTCCCATAATCGATGCTGACGGTCGCGTGTTCGAGGCGGTGATCGAAGCGAAAGAGCGGGGTGTGTACTTCGACGTCGGACACGGCATGGGCAGCTTCTGCTGGGAGATTGCCGAGTCGTGTCTCGCTCAGGGTTTCGAGCCGACGACAATCAGCACCGACCTGCACACGTGGTGCATCAACGGTCCTGTGTGGGACATGCCGACGACGATGAGCAAGTTCCTGCAGCTCGGCATGCCACTGGATGAAGTCATCGAATTGACCACGCTTCGTCCGGCGGAAGTTCTTGGTCGGTCTAACGATCTGGGCACGCTCCGCGAGGGGACGACCGCCGACATCACGCTGCTCGAACAGTGCACGGGTCGCTTTCGCCTGACGGACAGCCTCGGTACGGATCGCGTGAGCGATACGCTTTTGCGAGCGGCAGCAACCATTCGCAGCGGCGAGTTACTCCCCGGCGGCGGCAGCCTCGCGGGACGGCACCTTGCCGACGATGAGTGACCCGCGCGCAGGCTGTGGTAGCTGGATTCGCCAGAATTCAGCCCGACGTTTCACTCGCGGTCGCGTCTGAACTCTGGCGAGTTCAGCTACGAAGTGACATCGCGTGGCTCGACGAGATAACTCGCATCGAGTTCTTCATCGAACTTGATGCTCGTAACCTGTTCCAACTGTAACAGACGTTGTTTCATGGAGAGGCCGTTGGGGGCGGAGAAGCCGCCGAGGTTGCCGCCCGAGGCGACGACGCGGTGACAGGGAATGATCAGCGGGATGCGGTTCGAGGCCATCGCCGTGCCGACGGCGCGGGCCGCTTTCGGTCGACCAGCAAGTGCAGCCAACTCGGCATACGAGACAGTGTGACCGTACGGAACCTCTCGCAGCGCATTGACGATCGACTCGCGAAACGGCGTCAGACCGTCCAGGTGAAGTGGGACCGATGCGAAGTCGCACCGCTCGCCCGCCGCGTAGGCGGTGAGCTGGTCTTGCAGCTTTGGGCACCATTCAACCTCACGCACATCTTCGGGCAAGTCCGCCTTCCGCACGAGGTGCTGACGAACCTGCACGGGATTTGAGTGTCCAAACGTGAGGGCAGCGACGCGGTCCTGCTGGCCGACGATGCCGATCCAGCCCAGTTCGGTCGGAAATGCGGTCCAAACCGGTGCTTCCGAATGTATGACGGCATGCGTGAGATGGTCGCGTCGAGATTTCGGCACTTTGACCCGTCCTCAGCAGAGCGATAGAATGGGGACGCGGAGTTCAAACCCCGCAAGGTCATCATTTCCCGCGAACCCGATCACGTCAATCGAGACAGCATCATTCCGACGTCGCTCTCGCCCGTCACGTCTCACCTTACTGAAGAACATCCTGCCAACCCGGGATGTCTGACTCCCGTCAGGAGACTCCATGAACAATTACGCTTCATTGGCTGACGATTATTTCGTCAACATGAACCTCAACACGGAGATGCAACTGCCGTCCGCTCGAGAGACCGTGCTGGACTTCTTCGGGCGTGTGCAGAAGACGTTTCCCTCGATGCGGAACTTCTACACGCGGGAGAACGGGGACTTCGTGCTCGAAGAAGACAAGGACAACGCCCATCATCGCTGGCTGTCGATCGAGCCGCGACGCATCTGCTCGGGGTTCGTCAATCCGGAGACGATCGAGCAGGCGCTCACGCAGCACCAGCTGGTCCTGCAACTCGCGCCGTACATGCTGTCCGTCAGCCCGCTCGACTGCGAAGCCCTCGATTTCATGATGGGATTCGACTTCTCGTACCGGGGCAATCATGACGAACTGGTCGCGGAGGCGCTCGGCGTCGGGAGTTCAATGGAGAGTCTGCTCGACATCCCCGGAGCACGGACGCTGAACTTCGAGCCGTCAATTACGCTCGCGACGGAAGAGGATTGTCGTCGGCAGTGTCGTGTGATGATCGAGACCCGGACAAACGCCTATCAGGTCCGTCGTGGTGAGTTCACCGACGATCAGATCAGCGTGTACTTCACGATGCGCCAGTACGGCAGCCTGCAGCACGACGCTTCCTTCGAGGAGACGCTCGGCCAACTGCGTCACGAATGCGAGACGATCCTGCAGGAGCACGTCGTCGATCAGATCCTGCGGCCACTGGCACAAGCCATCGCCACCAAATAACGTGAGTGACCCCAACCCTCTGTTAAGGTCACTTGTCGAATGTTCATGCTGAAACTTGCGATGCGCTGGCTGATGGGGGTTCTGTTGATCCTCATCGGCATTCGTCACTTCACGCATCCGGGGTTCTTTGTGAAGCTCATGCCACCCTACCTGCCGTGGCACTTGGCGCTGGTCTACCTCAGTGGTGTAGCAGAGATCCTGCTGGGCGCGATGCTGCTTGTCCCTCGGATCAGGCCCTACGCCGCATGGGGCATCATCGCGCTGTTGATCGCCGTCTTCCCGGCGAACGTCCACATGGCCATGCACCCCGAGCTGTACCCCAACCTCTCCCCCACGCTGCTCTACCTGCGCCTGCCGTTTCAAGGTGTCCTCATCGCGTGGGCCTGGTGGTTCACACGTTGAGGTGAAGACGACTTGAATGAGAACAGCACAACGAAAAAAGGAGTGCCACGTGAGTGACACTCCTTTTTGTGAGTCAGGCTTCTTAAGGCTGAGTCTCTTAGAACGAGAACGGCAGGCCCGGTGTGCCGGGCTCGAGGATATCCCAGCCCCACGGCAACTCGAAGATACTCGCGTTACCGACACTTGGGAACACACCGAATGCCTCGAAGAGCGAGTCAATCAGGTCAGGATCGCCCGTGAGGAACGGCTGATCGAAGATGAAGATCTGCGGCAGCGTGACTCCTCCGAGTCCCTGGTCAGTGTACATGTTGACATCACGCACACCGTTGCCGTTCAGGTCTTCAGCCGGATCGAGAATTCCGTCGTTGTTGACGTCGATTTCCTGTCCACCAATCACGCGGAATGTGCTGTTGCCCATGCCGGGATACTTGAAAATACCATTCTCATTCGCGACCGTGAACGGCGGGAACGGTTCCAGTCCATCGCCGGTGATGTACCGTGAGGCGAATCGAGTCGCGTTCCGCTGACGGTTGTCGAAGGCGAATGGTCCTGAACCGGGGTCCATTGCGTTAAACAATCGTGACTTGAACGTGCCTTCTGCGTTGTCGTAATAGGCTCCCGCATCCGGGTTGCCGTTGTTCCCGGGAGACGTACCGATCGTTGCCTCGATATTGTTGGCTTCAATCGAGTTGAAGCGGTTGTTGCTAAAGATCAAATCGAGACGAGCCAGCGGGTCAGCCTGGAAGTTGTTGACTGTGAACATACCGGCATTCGTGAGCATGCCCATCATGTCGAATGTCGGCGAGGTCCAAGTTCCCCCGGTCGTCGACGGATTGACAGTCGAAGCGAACGAATGAAACAAGATGTCATCACCGGCGTTACCGTCGAAGATGTTACCGGTGACGGACGCTGACACGCCGGAACCCGTGACCGCAGCGGCATCCAGGTAGCCGTCCATATCCAGATCATTGTCAAGAATACCGTCGCCCGAGACATCTTCAGGATTCATGCCGCTGGTGGCAAAGTAGTTGGCCGGAATGGCAAAGCCCATCAGGACATCTTCGTTCGGATCACCGATTGGCGCGACGTAGCCACCGAAGACTGGTGTGCCACCGCTCGTTCCAACACGCAGAACCAAGCCGGTTCCCGGGAAGTCGATCACACCCAGACCGTTGCCGATGATATTGTTGTCATGGATGTCGAGTCGCAGTCGCACAATGTCGTCGATATCCGCAATGCCACCAGTCGCCATCAGCGATTCACCGTTTGCGAGGTCGATCCCGCCGGCTCCGATCACGCGATCAGAGAGTGAAATCTGGTTCTGCACACTATCCACGGTCTGAACGATGTACACACCTTCCTCGAAGTTCCCTTTGATGTGGTTGGCAATGATCGAAACGTCAGCCGAATCGAAGCTTCCATCGAGAACCTGAGGAACGCCATCAGGGTCTTCGTTGTCCCGGTCGAAGTTGTCGGCGTCACCAGTTCGTTGCAGGATGTCGATACCTCGCGAAGCGTTCTCGGTGATTTCGTTGAGAGCGATCGTGAGCCGCGTGCCGATGGCCAATCCACCTGCACCACCCGAACCGGCTGTGTCAGCCGAGTCGAGCCCCGGTTCGCTGAGGAACTCGATGCCGTCACCGTTGTTGAGTGAGATGAAGTTGCTGTAGATCAGCACATCCCGGAAGGCGTCACGATTCGGGTTGAAGTCGTCGTTTGGCGTCGGGCGTCCATCACGTCCGGTGAAGTCGAAGTTGATCCCCTCGTTCACCTCCGTGCCGTCGATGTTGATACCGGCATGTAGCGGCACCGGCAGCGGATTCATCATAAAGTTCGTGGTGTCGAGGGTACCGTTATCCGTGATGAAGTTGTTGGCGATCGTCAGCGATCCACCGCCGGTGATATCAATACCGTCACCGCCGTTGCCAACGATATCGTTCCCGTTATCAGCGAGCGTGCCGATCGGGTTCAACATTGTGTCACCGATCACGAGTCCGTAGGTCTGCACGCGACCAAGGATGGGCATACCCGCGGGATTAGGCGGAGCCACGGTAAAGACTCCCTCGCCGAACGTCATCCGTAGACGCGACTCGGTGACAAGGTTTCCGACGATACTGGAGATGTCGATACCGTCGTCGAAGTTGTTGTTGAACTGGTTATCCGTCCAGAGCCCAACGAAGCTGCGAGAGTCCTTCGCATCCTGGACGAACTCGCGGACTTCAACACCGTTGCCGACATCCGGGCTTCCGTCGACTTCGCCGAACCCGTTGTTGTTGATGAAGTTGCCGTTGAGTCGTGCTGCCAAATCAGCATCCGCCCGAACACTGAACTCGATGCCGTCACGATTGTTATTCGTGATGGTGGTGCCATCGATGATCACCGAGTCCGGCAGCATGTTGGCCAGGTTGAGGAAGTTGGCACCACCGACATCGATCGTGATACCGTTTTCGGTGTTGTTGTTGACGACGCTGTCAAGGATTTGCAGATTGTTGAACTGACCACGTTCTCTGCGGATGATCTTGATACCGCTGGCGATCGTCGGATCGATAATGCCGTCGCCGTCCTGATCGATACGGACGCCGTTGTTCGAGAAGACGCTGCCGTCGATCTCAAAATTGTTCAGAGCCGCGGCGATCATGGTCGGGTCGTTGCCGGCATCGTTGTTACCGTTGATCTCGATCAACAGGCCGTCGCTCTCGTTGCCGGTCAGCGTGCTGTTGTTCAGAGAACCGGTCAGCTGTGCCGTGTCGGTCAAGACGTAGTGAATGCCTTCACCCTGGAAGCGTCCATCCGGTGTTTGACCGAGCAGTGCGTTAACATCACCCGGTGCACCTGTGTCTCGAATGTCGAAGGAGTCGTTGAAGACGCCATTCTCGATCTCGACGGAGTTGGTCGTGCTTCCCGAGAAAGTGAGCGCGATGTGAGCCTCACCGTTATCAACGAACGTGTTTGCGTCAGCCGGGACAATCGTGCCCACCTTCAGGGTCAAGCCGCCTGTGCCTGAGACACTGCCTCCGATCCCAGGTCCGGAGCCGCCGCCTTGTGCTACTCCATTCGACAATGCCGGAATGACCGTACTAAAAATTGTGTCATTGAAGATGGTCCCGGTGGCTTCAACAACGCCAGTCACCACTGGACGCCTCCCGATGAACTGGTTTCGAGTCAGTGTCGCAATCGTGCGAACATCGCTTGTGTCAATCCGTATTCCTTCGATGCCTTGTGACGGATCAAGCGTCGCGTTTGCAATCACACTGTTTACGTTTTCAGCAGCGTCGCGCCGAACGTCAAGATCCAAGTCCTCGTTTGCTGGATTCACATCAATAATTCCACCAGTATCAGCGAATGATTGCAGAATACCGTCGACACCAGGACCACCTCCGAAACCGCCGGATGTGTCAAGGTCGGGCTCGGCGACATCGGTATTCCCGTCGTTGTCGATGTCTTCACCCAATCTCTGAAAACGGTTGAGAGTGACAGACCCGAGATCGATCAGGGCTGTTGAGGACCCCGGCACATCATTTTGGCCACCAATGAACAGTCCGGCCTGCTGGTTGAGAGAGAAGTCGTTGCTGATTGTTTGACCGTCAGCGATTCCCTGTGACGCGCCGAGCAGGATGTCGCCTGAACCCACGAACGGCGTGATGATGGTGCCGCCGTTATCAGCAATGACTTCCAGTCCATGACGTCCGTTCAGACGGAAGGCGTTACCGGCGATACCGTCCAGCAGAATCGTGCCTCCATCCGCATGAATGATGGCACCGCTTCCAATGTTGTTCTCAGACGTCACGCCTCGCAGGCTGGTCATCAGGGTGCCGCCGACGGTTCCGATAAACAGACCCGCGCCGCCGTTACCGGTGAGCGGCGACGTCGAACCAAGTAGCGGGTCGCCGATGTCCACGACGAGCATTCCGCCGATTCCACCGGTCAGTTCAATACCGTTGTCATCGTTTCCGTTGTATGTGTTGCCGGTCAGCGTGTCGGCAACTGTCAGCGTTCCGCCGTTTGTTGTCTGCAAGTCAAGACCGTCATCGCCGTTGCCGTCGAAGACCGAGTTGACGATCTGATCGAACATGATCACGCCACTGTTGGCCTCAGCGAAGAAGCCGTCGAGTGCGTTGCCGCTGAACTCGTTCATTTCAAACGAGTCGATGAGTGAATTACTGACGATGATCGTGCCGTCGTTGAGCGTCTGGAAGACGCCACCAGCTCCAGCTCCACCAGTGGCCGTATTGTTATTGAATGTGTTGATGTCGATGCGACCTCCGTCTGCCAGCAACCGGAATCCGGCTGCATCAAATCCGTTTTGGTCCCGGAGATCAGTGCTGCCGGTCGCAGTATTCCTCAGAAAATCAAGCATGATCCGCGAGTTGTCGAGCGCCTGCAGGCTGATGCCGGTTCCGTTCCCGGTGAGGATGTTGTCGGCAACCCCTAGAACCCCGTCACCAGCAGCGTCGTTTGCGAGAATGAGCGACGAACCGTTCGCGACCACCTCAATTCCAAAGCCAGAATCAAGGTTGCCGTCCATGTCAAGATCCTCAGCAACATCCAGGACACCGTCGAAGTCGAGGTCTTCACCCGGATCAAGTTGTCCGTTCATGTTGGTGTCTTCTGAGGGATCAAGGATTCCGTTCTGATTCGCATCTTCGCCCTGGAAGTTGCTGATCGTATTGTTTCGAATCGACAGGGCCAGTGTGCCTGCCTGATGATCAATCGAGACACCCTTGGCCGAGCCGAGGCCGATGCCGGCGATCATGTTGTCGCGAATGATGCCCAGGTCGGAGCCGACGCCTCCGGCTGTGTTGCTGATGATGCGAATGCCTTCGGTGACATTCGTCATGTTGACATTGTTGATGCTGAAGCCGTCGATGTTGGTGCCGACGATACCGGGACCGGTGCCCGTGCCGTCGATGTTGAAGCCGGCAACCTGATTCGCGCTGGCGAGCGTCACGACCGGCATGCCCATCGCCTGCTCGTTCGTGAGTGTCGGAACGAACAGTCCGTCGGTCGAACCGGGCAGGCTGATGTCACCGAAGCCGATGCTCGCAAGACTGTGAACGATCCCTTCGCCGAGCAGTTGCTGGTTGTCATACAGAGCGATCGTCGTATCGAGGTTGAGCGACGTGTTATCATCACGGCGGCGAACATAAATGATCGAGTAGCTGGACTTGAGTGCGTCAGACTCTTCCGTAAAGTCGAGAAGCGATTTGAACGGATCGTCCTCCGTTCCTGAGCCACCGAAAGCCAACAACGGATCGTCGGTGACGTTCGGGTCGATGATGGCCAGTCGCAGTGCCTGAGCGCCTCCGGCTCCGCCGCCCATCATGGCCATGACGGGCATTGATGCGCGACGCGTCACAATGTCGGTTGCGACACGGTAGTAACGGCGATCAGAGGAGAGCAGACTGTCGCGAACCTTGTTTCGTTTGAAGTACCGGGACGCCGGTGCATTCGGGATCGTGAACTCGAAGTTCACCGAGGCGTTGGTGTCGAAGGCACGATCGTTCGAGACGATCGCGTTCACCCACAGATCCTCGGTGAGCTGGGCTTCAATGCGGGCCTTGGCACCCGTGGCATCCGGAGCATCCGTTCCGAACAGCCAGTAGGCCCCCGCACCCCACTCGAACCCGTAACGCCCCAGCAGAGGCATGGGCGTCGAAACTTCAAAGTCGGCCTGGTTGTAGGCAACTTCTGTGAACTGGTTGAAATCCTGGAGGACCATGCCCGTCGCGGTGTCGAGGCGTGCATTGCCGATGGGAGTCGAGCCCACGATGTTCGTCTTTTCGTTGACCACGAAGTTGGCGTTTGCACGGAACGTCAGGTTGCGACCAATGGAGGCAAAGCTGCCGCCGATCTGGTGGTAGTCGTCCTCATGACCTGTGTCGTAGTCGTACCACGTCGAGAAGGAGAACACGCGATCGAGATCGTGTGCGTAGGCTCGGTGACCGAAACCAACGTTCGCTGCTCCGCGGCCTTCATCGGTGATCACGAGCCGTGGGTTGAAGAACCACAACGCCGAGTCGGATTCTGTGTAGTACGGCATGAAGCCGGACAGGCTAGTGAAGCCATGGTTGACGCCGTAGATGTCGCCACCGCGATACCCGAAGCTGAACAGGATGTCCCGCGGATCATCGCTGACCGCGTACCCGACTTCCCCTGCCGGACCGAAATCGCCGTACCCCGAGGGGCCGACGACGGTCTCCGCCGGGTAGGTGCCGTAGTCGATGCCGGATGGCTCGATCGTCGGAGGACAATACTCGCCGCTGGACGGATAGGATTCGACGTATCCGTCAACGGGAATCACACCCTGACCGGCCTCTGCCGTCAACGCAGGTGAACCGCCCAGCCGGACAGCCCCTTCCGTGTTCACATTCCCCGGGGATTGGCCTCGCCGAGCCGTTGGGCCAAGGACCACCACGCCATCGTCGGTCTGGGCAATCAGTGAGCCCCCCAAACTTGTGCAGATGGCAACTGCGGCGAGAGTGAACTTCCAGGTTTTTTTCATGGGTTGCTCCAGCGTCGTGCTGATATGCGTCCTGTCAGGAGAATGAAGGCATGCTCCCGACGGAGCCGCAGCGCAATGACCGCGTCCTGCCCTGTGATGTCAATCTGTACGGATTCTGCCGATAGTGGCAGTTATCCTGATATTTCGGTTTGCGCAGGCGTTGGAGTTGAATCGAATTGGAACTTGGGAAGAATTTGACGATTCAACCGGTTGTGCCGATTCTGCCACCAAACGACGCAAACGCCGATTCCATCACAACAACGACCGAACAGATCAGGGATTCACACCCGAATCACGCTTGCGGCTTAGCGCGCAGATCATGCGAACAGTTGTTCGCGACAGGACACCCACGCCGAGGAACGACCGGCAACTCTCGCCGAAGCGTTCTCAACCCTCGCGCGTGGTCACATCGCTCACAATCGCACGCAGACGTTCATCGTTCACGTACGTCCCCTTGGGTTGCGATTTGATCGCCTCCAACACGGCGGTCACATGGGACTCGTCGAGTTGGAGCCCCAACTCGGTCAGGCGATGCTCGACAGCACGACGTCCACTGTGTCGTCCGAGCACCAGTTCGATCCGGTCAGCACCGACATGCTCCGGCCGAAACGGCAGGTACGTGTCCGGGTTTTTGAGCAGCCCATCCTGATGAATGCCCGCCTCGGTCGCGAAGACCGTCTGTCCTGCGACCGGCTTGTTGATCGGCAGAGGAACTCCCGTCAGTTCAGAGACCATCCGGCAGATCGGCACAAGCTGCGTGAGGTCGATTCTTTCCGCCGGTCCGTAGAGTTCGGGGTGAAGGGACATCGCGACCGCGACCTCCTCCAGTGAGGTGTTGCCCGCCCGCTCGCCGATGCCGTTCACGGTGCACTGCACGACATTCGCCCCCTCCAGAATCCCCTCCAGCGTGTTCGCGACAGCACACCCGAGATCATTGTGGAAGTGCACCGCGAACAGGGCTTTGTCGATGTTGGGGACGTTGTCGTGGATGTACCGCAGCGTGTCTCGCACCTTGTCCGGGGTCATCACGCCAACGGTGTCCGGGAACCCGATCGTCGAAACCCCCGCGTCGATCACCTCACGATAGACCTCACATAAAAAGTCCAACTCCGTGCGACTTGCGTCTTCGGGCGAACAGGCCACGATCTCGAACCTCTCCGTCGCATAGCAGACCGCATCGACAATCAACTTGAGCACCGCCGCCTTATCCTTTTGCAGCTTGTCCTTGCGATGCAGCGGGCTGGTGCCGCAGAACAGGCTCACGCCCCGCTTGTGTCGCACACGCTCCTGCAAGGCATCCTCAGCTGCGTCGATGTCTGCCGGAAGTGTTCGACACAGGGCCGTGACCACCGGCCGCTTGACGACCTTCGCCATCTTCCGGATCGCCTCGCAATCTGCCTCTGACGACGCAGGAAAGCCCGCATCGAGCGAATGCACGCCCAACTCATCAAGGGCCATCGCGATGCGAACCTTGTCATCCGGCTCAAGCGTCGCCCCCGGCATCTGCTCGCCATCACGCAACGTCGTGTCGCTGAACAGAACGGAACCACGACGCCTGTGATGCCGAATGATCTCCCGCTTCACACGAGTCTTGACACGTCCCTGCAGTCGGCTGAACAGGTTTCTCATGCGAAAACTGTAGCTGGACTCGCCAGAGTTCAGCAAGAATCGCTACCAACGCTCAGTGACACCAACGTGTCCCTCATCTGAACTCTGGCGAGTCCAGCTACAAAAAAAGCCGCGGTCTCGCGTGAGCAAGACCGCGGCATCAAAGGCAAACCTTTCGGCGATTGCGACGGTGGAGTCGCTGCGAGAATGGCGACAGTCGGGTCATGCCAGGCATGCACCACTGATGACTGCGGCCAACGCAAAAAGTAGGTCCCCCGACGGAATGGTACGCGAAAGGTCTGTTGGCAGGGTTGTAGGCGACCGCCCGAAACGAGTCCAGCCCATTTGAGACTTTCGTTCGCTGCATCTGGTCGACACAATGAGGCGACCAAAACCACCTTGACTTCGACTTTCGATTTCGATCTTCCATCGCTCAGGGACAACTCATGACTCATTCTTCGACAATCGACCGCCGCACCTTCCTCCAGACTGCCGCCCTCACGACGGGCGCTCTCGCGCTGAGACCGACGTCGGTCCTGTGTGCAGCCGACGACGCTGACCCGTACGGCGGCTTCAAGATGAGCATCCAGAGTTACTCGCTGCGGGCCTTCGATGTCGACACGGCTCTCGCTCATTCACAAAAGCTCGGTCTTAAGTACTGGGAAGCATTCAGCGGTCACATCCCGATGAGCACGGTCCCCGCCCACATCAAAGAACAGCGGGCCAAGCTCGACGACGCCGGCATCACGCTCCTCGCCTACGGCGTGCTCTCGTTCGACGACAATGAGACCAAAGCTCGTGAGATCTTCGACTTCGCACAGGCAATGGGACTCGTCTCGATCAGTGCAAATCCGAAAAAAGAGGACGCCGTCTTCGATCTGCTGGGCAGGATGGTCGAAGAGTACGGCATCCCCATCGCCATCCACAATCACGGACCGAACGCAACCTACGACAAGATCGACGATGTCGTCACATGGACCAAAGACCGCCATCCCCTCATCGGCGCCTGCGTCGACACGGGCCACTACCTCCGCAGCGACGAAGACCCCGTCGAAGCGATTGAGCGTCTGCAAGGCCGCGTATTCGGTGTGCATCTCAAGGACGTCAAAACGATCCGCGACGAAGCCGAGCAGGCCCGCCTGAAGAAGGAACTCCCCAAGAACGCCTTCGACCGTCTCCAGAAAGAAGGCAAACTGATGACGATTCTCGGCGAAGGCGAACTGGACGTCCCCGGCTGCCTCAAAGCCCTCCGCGCCCAAAACTACGACCGCTCCCTCTCCCTCGAATACGAAGAGAACGAACAAAACCCGCTGTCGGACATCGAGGTGTGCCTGAAGACGGTACGAGAGGCGGTGAAGACTTTGGGATAATACATCCACTTCCGTTTAGCCGCACATTTCAAATGTGCGGCTAAACGGATGAACTCGAATAGATGTCATTTACTCATAAGTTTGCTGCATGAGTTGATCGACAATTCGACCTGCAGTCTCGTCACCAGTGATTTCGATCGGCCGACACTCTTCCAGGTTGCGGAACCAGGTGTGTTGGCGTTTGGCGAATTGGCGGGTGCGGGTTTGGATTTGTTCGACCGCGGCTGCGAGTGTGCATTCGCCGTTGAGGTGGGCGATGAGTTCCTGATAGCCGAGGGCCTGCATAGCAGTGCGGCTGATGCCTGACTCGCGTTGTAGGAGGGCTTGCACCTCCTCGACCCACCCGGCGTCGATCATCAGCTGCGCGCGGCGGTTGATGCGGTCGTACAGCCACTCGCGAGGTGGTGACAGCCAGTAGACGTGCTCAGGGCGTTCACCAATCGGCAGCGGTTGTTCCTGCTGCTGGGCGGAGACGGGTTGTCCGGTGAGATGGAAGACCTCGAGAGCACGAATCACACGCCGCGTATCGTTGGGATGCAGGCGAACAGCCGTCTCGGGATCGACTTGCGACAACTTCTGGTGCAGAGCATCTACACCTTCGGACTCGCCCCGCTGTTCCATTTGACGACGAAACTCCCAGTCAGCAGCCGGAGCTGCGAAGACGCCTCGGAGGACGCCGCGGAGGTACAGCCCGGTTCCGCCGATGAACAGCGGCACCTTCCCCCGGGCGACAATCTCACGGCATATCTTCTCCGCCTCGATCACGTAATCAGCAACCGTGAACTCTTCGTGCGGGTCCAGCACGTCGATGAGGTGGTGAGGGACACGTGATCGCTCGTCGACCGACGGCTTGGCCGTCCCGATGTCCATGCCCCGATACAGCGACATTGAGTCCAGCCCGATGATCTCGGCGTCGAGATGCTCCGCGAGTTGCAGCGACACCTCCGTTTTGCCGCTCGCGGTCGGCCCTGCGAGGAACCAGCACCGCCTCAGGAGTGAGGATTCGAACGTCATGTTCCGTGACTCCTGACTCTGTTTGACGACAGGGTTCGCTTGACACCGCACGTGCGGGAGGTGATAGTGAAATCTATCGCTGGACGTCGATAACGAATGACGATGATCGTGCCGGAAGGGGCTGGCTCGTAATCGTCTTTTCTCCCTAAGTTATTGGGTGGTCGACATCGCAGCGGGGTCATCAGCATACCTTTCCCGGAAGACGCACCATGGCACCCGGCAAGCGCCGACTGGACATCGAGACGATTGGCGATATTACCGTCGCCAAGTTCGTCGACAAGAAGATCCTGGATGAAACCAACATCCAGATCATCGGCAATCAACTCTTCGGTCTCGTCGAGGATGACGGACGCAAGAAGATCATACTCGACTTCTCCAACGTCGAGTACCTGTCGAGTGCCGCGTTAGGCAAGTTGATTACCATGGACAAGAAGGTCAAATCGACCGGCGGAAAACTGCGACTCTGCTCGATTCGGCCGGACATCTACGAAGTTTTTGCCATCACGAAGTTGAACCAGGTGTTCGACATTAAGGACGACCAGGACCAGGCTATGGCCGGGCTTTGATCCTCACGCTTGATGTCTGTCTGATCGCCCCTGTTCTCATTCGATGACGGAGTTCCACCCGCGACGGTTTCTCAGGTTCGCTGATGTCGAAATCGCACGAATTTGAAGAAGTGCTGGTGGGCGACACTCCGGACGCCCAGGCGCTTCAGGAACGTGTGATCAAACTGCTGGAAGAGTTTGGCTATTCGGAGCGAGACTTTTTCGTCATGCGGCTTGCCATGGAAGAGGCAGTCGTCAACGCGATCAAGCACGGCAACAATCGGGCTCCGGACAAGAAAGTCTTCGTCAGCTGCAAAGTCGACTCTGAAAGAATCTGGCTGCGAATCGAGGACGAAGGCGACGGGTTCGTCCTCGCAGATGTCCCTGACCCCACGGCTGAGGAGAATCTTTACAAGCCAAGCGGTCGCGGCATCAAAATGATGGAGAAATTCCTGACCTCCATTGAATACAATGAGAAGGGGAATTGCGTCACTCTGGTGAAGCACAAAGAGTGATTCGCCAGCCTCTCCCAACGCTCGGAACGCCGGCAAGGTTTTTCCCGAACCGATTGCTTACTACCGTGTCATTCCTCAACCGAGGGAGAATTCACTCCGGTGGTGCCATCGGCCTAAAGGGAGCCAGGATCATCAATGCGGAGCCAGCAAGGGTGGCAGGGTCAGAAGCGAAGCGGATGGCCCTGCAATCGCCGAACCGGGCCTTCCCGTTGGTCAGACCCGGCCACCCTGTAGAATCGATGAGTTAATCTGACCCTCACCAATTAAACACCCTCCCCTCCAGGAGCTTTGACCACTTGGCAGACCCGAAACGAGATGAACTCAAGGTTGGATCCAAACGAGCCGTGCTCGTGGGAGTTCTCCCTGCCGAACGACGCGACGAGCGAGAACGCGCGTTCGACGAGATGACGGGACTCATCGAGACAGCCGATGCGAAGGTGGTCGGCACGCTGCTACAGGTGCGAGATCGACCGAACCCGGCGACCTACATCGGCAGCGGCAAAGTCGCGGAGCTCAAGCTGCTCATCGAACAGACCGATGCTGACTTGATCGCCTTCGATGCCAATCTCTCTCCGGCCCAGGGGAAGGCGATCGAAGACGAAACCGGCACGGTCGTGGTCGATCGCAGCGAAGTCATCCTCGACATCTTCGCCACCCATGCCCGCAGCTACGAGGCCCGCCTGCAGGTCGAACTGGCTCAGCTGCTCTACATGCGACCCCGACTGACCCGTATGTGGACCCACCTCGAACGCATCGAAGGCGGCATCGGCAGCGGTCGTGGTCCGGGTGAAAAGCAGCTGGAAACCGACCGCCGTCTTGTTGACCGACGCATCTCTGAGTTAAAGCGCAAGCTCAAGGAGGTCGAGAAACGCAAAGAGCGGACCGTCGCAGGGCGTCGTGATCACATGACCGTCTCACTCGTCGGATATACAAACGCCGGCAAGAGCACGCTGATGAATGCTCTCACCGATGCCGACGTCTACATCGCCGATCAACTCTTTGCCACGCTCGATACGCGGACCCGCAAATGGACGCTCGCCAACTGGGGGGATGTGCTGTTGAGCGACACGGTCGGGTTCATCAGTAATCTGCCGCACCATCTTGTTGCGTCATTCCGCTCGACGCTCGCGGAGGCAAGACACGCCGACCTGTTGTTGCATGTCGTCGATGCCAGTCACCCGGATGTCGAGAAGCACATCGCAACCGTCAACAAGGTCCTCGCAGACATCGGCGTCGACAGCGACCATCCGCTGCTCGTCTTCAACAAGATTGACAACATTACTGATCGGGCAACTCTTGACATCCTGCGTGCCAAATACACCGACGGCATCACCGTCAGCGCGATCAAACGCATGGGACTCGACCAACTCGAAGCCGCCGTCGCAGAGCGGCTGGGTGAGGGATACCTCAATGCCGAAATCGAAACGGGCGTCGGCAACGGCCGGCTGTTCGCCTGGCTCGCTGAGCACGCGGAGGTCACCGACCGAGAATACACTGACAGCCGCGTCACCCTCTCCTGTCGCCTGCCACGCAAACTCGCAAACAGCATCGACGAAGAGGGAACGACAGTCACCCTGCTGAACGGGCAGTGACAAACAAAACGCAGGGCCATCCGCTTTCGCTTCTGACCCTGCCACCCCTCGTGACGGCGAAGTCTTTCAATCCTCCGGGCGGCTGCCGTCGCCGCACATCTTGACGATCCGGGGATCGAAACGAGCGATCGTCTCCACCAAGTCCGACTGCTCGCGCATCACGTCGTCGATGTTCTTGTAGACGCCCGGCACTTCGTCTGCGCCGGCCGAGAGGATATGGACGCCCTTCGCCTCCAGATCGTTCTTGACCGCTTTGAAACGGAACTTGTCCCGTGCCGCTTTGCGTGACATCAGTCGCCCCGCGCCATGCGAGGCCGAGCACAAAGACTCCGGCTCTCCCTTGCCGCGAACGACGTACGCCAGCGAGGCCATCGACCCGGGGATAACACCCAGCACGCCTTCGCCTGCCGGTGTCGCCCCTTTGCGGTGCACAATCACCTCTTTGCCGCCATGCGTCTCTTTCCAGGCGAAGTTGTGATGATTCTCGACCCCCGCAACGATCTCCGCCCCACACAGCGACGAGACCAGTCGATGAATGACATCGTGGTTCGCAGCCGCATAGTCCCCCATGAGGTTCATCGCCGCCCAGTACTCCTGTCCCGCTTCGCTGTCGAGATCGAGCCAGGCGAGTCGACGCAAGTCCGCAAACCGTTTGGGCAGGTTCTGCTCAGCGATTCCAGAGTACGTCGAACAGACAGCATGCCCCGCACCGCGACTTCCGGAGTGACTCATCAGTGCGACGTACTCACCCGCTTCCAGTCCGAGTTCCGGCTCGTCCAGCGTGAGTCGACCGAACTCGACGAAGTGGTTGCCCGAACCGGACGTGCCGAGCTGTTTCCACGCACGGTCCTTTCGCTCACGCGTGATGCGGGTCACGTTCCAGTCTGCATCCATCACTTCATGATTCTGCCGCTTCTCATGTTCGCAGCCTGTGCCGAAGACAGTGCCCTCCTCCAGAGCTTTCCGGAAGACGTGGAACATCTCGCGGTCATCGAGTGATTCAGACGGGAGATCGAACACCGAGAGCTTCATTCGACAGGCGATGTCGACGCCGACCGCGTACGGGCAAACCGCGTTATCGAGGGCCAAGACGCCTCCGATCGGGAGTCCGTACCCGACGTGAGCATCGGGCATCAGCGCGCCGGCGACTGCGCTCGGCAACTCGCATGCCTGCCGCATCTGCTGGTGCGATTGCTCATCGATGCCGTCATGCCCCCAGGTGCGGTACGAAGCGGGCTCCGGACGCACGTAGTCACGGTCGTCAATCAACTCCCGGGCGAAGTCCGCAAAGTACGGGTTCTCCAGATAGTCTTCCGGAGCATCGAGGATCGACGAAATGGTCTTCTTCGCCTTGTGACCGCGCCATTTTTTGTCTTTGGCCGCTGCCTGAATTCCGGCAACCGCTGACGTTACGCAATCCGCCGGCACGCCGAGTTGGAGGAGTTGCTTTTTGTTCATGACGGAACGTCCTGTCGAGACTGATTCGTCCTTGAGACACAAGCCGGAGAAGAATGTTCACTCACATCTCACGTGTTGCTCGCCACGCGAATCACCTGTCCATGCCACAGCGTCTCCATCGCCTCTCGTGACCAGACTTCCATGCCGGCAGACGGATCGAAGACCTCGAAGCGGTCGTTACGGATGTCCATCAGCACAACCGAGTGCGGTTGTCCGCGAACCCATCCGTCAAGCTCGTAGGCCACTGAGGATTCATCACTGTCGACTTTGAGTTCGCATTGCAAGATGCACGGATCGCTGAACTGCTGTTGAAGCTCTTCAACGGACAGGGCGACAGCTTCGATCGTTCGTCGCTGCGACTGCAGCTTCAACGTCAGTCCGCGGTAGAGACCTTTCCAGTTCGTACCCCGTCGGGTGAGACACAGCTCGGCCATCTCTCCCTCAGAGGCATAGACGCCGTAGAACTGAAGCAATGTCGCGCCGGCAGCTGCGCTGCACGTTGCCTGTGAGGTCTGATAACAGAGGTCACCGTCCCATGCGTTTCCGCATTCCGGCAACTGCCCAAGGAGCGGCGCCACCAGCGTTGAACATCCGGCTGCAGCGAGAACGACTGCGGAAAAGATCCGACGCGGAAGGCCTCGAAACGTGCCGATCCCCGGAATGTGTTCGGGCTTGTCCTGAATTCGCTGCCAGACAAGGCCGGCGAGAAAGCCGGCCGCGATCGGAAACCAGTTGCTGAGAATGATCAGATTCGAGAAGGGAAACAGACGAGCCATGAACGTCTCTTCCCACACCCAGCGGGCATAGATGGCGATGCCGATCACCGTCACGCCAGCCAGTGCATCACATACCTTCGCTGATGCCCCTCGGGTCAATCTCACTGCAAACAGGAATGCCCCCACCATCAGCGCGACCAGCACCAGGATGCCGAGATACAGATCGCTCATATCGACGTGAACCTTTGACTGACCAGCATTCGATCGACGTGTTCACCGCAGAGACAAGGGCGGGCGACGTGAACGCTCATTCTAACGTCCATTGACGCATTCGACATCCGACCTCACGATGACTCGTCTGCCGAAGGGTCATACAACAATGGATAGAAGCGGCCTCCGAGCGGCTCCCCCTTCGCGATCGCGTCCGTTCCTTCAAGCAGCGGTTCATCCGACGCGGAGGTCACGCCGTCGCGGCAGAGGTTCAGCACGACGGCTCGTCTCTGTCGGTCGGTTCGATTCTCGTACGAGCCATGCACCATCAACGGATGATGGAACGCACACTCTCCCGCCTTCAATTCGATCGCCTGCGGCTTCGTGAAGTCTGCCCATTGTTCGTCGGAGAGGACCTGCTGGATCGCATCCATATCGCCGGCTAACCCTGTAATCGGTAACAGGTCCCAGCGATGACTCCCCGGAATGTATTGCAGGCAACCGTTATCGCGCGTGCTGTCGTCGAGACCAATCCAGCACGTCAGGTGAGCCATCGGTTGGGTCCGTGTCCAGTACGAATAGTCCTGATGCCACGAGACGACTCCCCCGTGATGAGCCGGCTTGCAGAAGAGCTGATCGTGCCAGAACCTCACCGCACCACCCAGCAGTTGACTTGCCGGAAGCAGAATCGCGGAGTTCCACAGAATGTCGTGCAGTCCTGCTCTGATTCGCCAGCCGCCGAGCGCGTGAAACAGCACTTTCGCCGGGTCAGCCGACTCGTTCGAGTTGTACTCGTACCAGAGATCACTCCCCGG
Organism: Planctomycetaceae bacterium; assembly: GCA_020426505.1. Lineage (GTDB taxonomy): Bacteria > Planctomycetota > Planctomycetia > Planctomycetales > Planctomycetaceae > JAHBXU01. The sequence continues at coordinate 55,541 of JAGQPX010000109.1, forward strand.
ATGTCCCGGCTGCGTCAACTCTTCCAACTCTTCGCGAAGTGCATCGATCTGTTCATCACTGAGCACTCGAACGCCGGCGACATATCCGTGCTCGTGGAAGAACTCGACCTGCTCATCAGTCAGACGGAGCGACCGTGCCTCCGACGACGAGGGTTCGCGGGCAAAAAGTTCTCCGACCGGCTGATGGAATTCGGACAGGTCCGGGGCATGAACAGACATGGACACCTCAGCGTTTGAACGACCTCAATGGGAATGAAGACGACGGTACCAGCACGAACGGGGCGAGGCAACTCGCGCGGATCGTCACCTCACCAGAACGCCTCGAAACGCTTCATTTCCCCTACGGGTTTTCCAATCTCACGCCGTGCTTCAATCGCGGCTTGACGACAGTGCGGGCATCTCCTAGTCTCGCGGACTTCGACGACCTTTCCACAGACTCTTGAGAACGTTACGACGATCATGACAGACCTGATTCCTCCACATGGCGGATTGACCGAACCCGTTTGCTGCACCGTTGCGGAGGGCGACATCGCTGCCTTCAAGGAGGAGGCGGGCTCGCTCCCCAAGGTCCCCCTCTCAGCGGCCGATCTGTCGAGCGTGTATCGTTTTGCGGACGGAACTCTCAGCCCACTCACCGGCCCCATGGACTCGGCCGCGTACAACCGCGTCCTCGACGAGCAGGTTGTCGAAAGCAACGGCGGAAAGTACGCCTGGACCATTCCGATCAGCTTCCCGGTCACCAGCGAACTTGCCGGCTCCCTGAAGGCCGGTCAAAAGGTCGCGTTGACCAGTCCAAGTGGTGATGTGGTCGCCACGCTCGACGTCTCGGACGTCTTCGAGTGGGACAAGCCGCGTTACATCAGAAGCGTGTACCGCACCGAGCGAACCGATCACCCCGGCGGTGCGATGGTCATGGAAGGGGACGCGGGAAAGACGCATCTCATCGGCGGCGAGATCCGTGCCCTCCCACAACCCAAGAACCCGAAGTTCGGTCAATACGTGCTCACGCCTCGTGAGGTGCGAAAGGTCATCGCGGACGCCGGCTGGGATGCGGTCGTCGCCTTCCAGACGCGAAACCCGCTGCACCGGGCTCACGAGTACGCCCTCGTGTACGGTCTTGAGTCACTCCTCAAGGCCGGCAAGAACGCCGGTGCGGTGCTCAATCCGCTCATCGGCGAGACGAAGGGGGACGACGTCAATGCGGAGATCCGCATGCAGACCTACGAAAAGTTGATCTCCTCACGCCAAATGGGCGACGGCGACAGCGATCGTGCATTGTGGGATTCCCGCGATGACGAAGTGCCGGACCGCGTCAAGCTGCTCGGCCTCGACATCAAGATGTTCTACGGCGGACCGTCGGAAGCCGTCATGCACGGCATCTATCGTCAGA
>JAGQPX010000110.1 GCA_020426505.1 Planctomycetaceae bacterium
GACGGCTGCGCCGGGGTGGTCGCGGACTGCCACGGGCGGAAGTGACAGACACCAATGAATGTAAAAAAAGGCAATCTCACAAGAGTTGATCCATCACGAATCGCCCGTAGCGGCCTGCGACGCGGGTGCCGCACACTGCTCGCACCGTCGGAGGCGGCGCCTCGAAACGCCGAGTGGCCTTTCACAACTCTCGACTCTCTCCGTGCCGGAGGCACGACTCAGGTACGGCTCAAAGAAGGGAGGAGGTCGGTCTGCCAGATCTCGTCGGTGAGGTGTTCCGGCTGGAGGCCGTTGAAGCGACCCTCGTGAGAGGTTCGGCTCCAGCCGAGGCAGACCGAGAGGCCCTGGGAGGCGAGTTGCCAGAGCAGGTCCTGGAAGCCGGTCTCACCCTCCTCGTCGTTGTCCGGCATCAGGACCACGCGTCCCTGGCAGGCTCGCTGGGCGAAGCGGGCGATCTTGGAAATCTGCTCGTCGGTGGCCCGGTTGGAGCAGAGGCCGACAGCTGCGATTCCCAGGGTGTCGAGGCGGATGACGTCGTTCTGACCTTCGACGACGATCAGCCCCAGCCTGCCGAGTGACTCCTTGAGTCGTCGGTCTTCGAGACGATTGGCCTGTTGGCCGTAGAGTTCGAGGCCCTTGTGGTAGCCTTTGACGTAGCGGTGCTTGCATGGTTTCTTGTCGTCGGGGCGGCCATCCTTGATCCACTTGTCCCACTTCTCGTCGAAGCGGACGTCACGCCCCGAATAGCTGAGGACCTCTCCGTCCTCGTTCTCATGGGCGTAGATGACCATGCCGCGGAGCAGACTTCGGCCGTTGCGGGGGAGGTAGCCGAGCTTCCATTTCCGGCAGACCTCGGGTGTCAGCCAGGGACGCTCACGAAAGTAGGCCGCAGCCGGTGGTGACATCTCGGCCACATCGACGACGCATTCCTCCCACAGGTTCACGAGTCCCTTGGTCTTGTCCTGCTGGCATAACGGTACGTTTTGTGGTGGTGGATCAGCAGGTGAGGCAGGAGCGTTGTGTGGCTCCGCAGCGGGTGACTCGTCTCCGTTCTGCTTGGGGGAGTCGATCAGGCCGTTGATCTCTCTGAGCTTGGCGACGGCCGATTTGAACTCGTCGCCACGCAGTCGATCTGTCGAGGGAGGGGAGTGGGTTTCCAGGCCGTGGATCAGGGTGAGAAGATTGCCCCGGATCTGGCAGCAGTGAGCGTAAATCAGCTTGGCAGAGGAATCGAGGTTGACGGTCAGGTTGCCGTACTGGCTGTCCCGGCACTCCGCATTGAAGGGACAGACCATGCGGTGCTCGCCGGTGGATTTCTCGGGAGGGGGCAGTCCGTAATGGTGCAGGACATCACTGAGCGGTGTCTGTTCGATGAGGCGGTCGACGTCTTGGATGTAGGATGCATTTCGAGGCATGTGGCAAGGGGAAATGAAACGCAGGCATGATAGACTCTCGTACCGATCGATGACAAAAAGATTGCAGACAACGATCGGCCGGCGGGACATCGAGATTCTGACTGCTCTGGACCGTTGTCCACTGACGACCTCACAACTGCGGTTGTTGAGCGAGTCGTTCGAGCAGCCGTTTGCGGAGGAGGGGAATCTGCGGCGGAGAATGAGAGCACTCAAGCAATCGGAACTGATTCGCTCCTGGCCGTACGCGATGGCCAATGACGGCCGCTCTCCCCACTATTACAAACTCACCCGAGATGGGTATCGGTTGCTCTACGGAGAAGATGTTGCCACGCCGAAGCGGCGGTACTTTGAGGCGATCTCACCCGGACATCATCATCACACGCAGTCGCTGGCAGACTTTCTGGTGCAGACGATCGTCACCGGACATCGGCAGGGGATTGAGCTGCGGCACTACGCTCGTGAGAACACGCTCAAGCTGGAAGCGGATGGCTACGTGCTTTACCCGGACGCGGCGTTTCAACTGTTGTCTGCCGATGGTCGATCGTTCAACTTTGTGATCGAAGTTGACAACGGCACCGAACGTGTCCGCTCAAAGCAGGACGTGGAGTCGATCGAACGGAAGCTGCGTGGTTATGACCGGCATCAGTCGCAGTTCGACGCCCTCGACCCGGCCAGATACATGGTGCTGTTTGTGACGACCCGTTCACAGGCACGCCTGCAGCACATTCTCGATCTGGCAGCGATGCTGCAGAGCAATCCCCAGCGGACCGTGTTCGTCGGTGTCGAGCTGTCGACGTTTCTCTCGTGTCCGAATCCATTCCGCGACGCAGTGTTGACCGATCACCGGGGACTCAAACGCTCGCTCATCCCGATCTCCCAGACACCGCACCGATCGCCAGAAAGGTCCAAAACTTCTCCCCCACTACTACGGCACCATGCTACTGTGTAGCCCTTGCGGAAGGCCCTTTTCTGGAGGTCACATGGTCCGTGCTCGTGCGGACAGCCGTGTCCTTCGCTGAACAAGCGTCACGATGGCGGCCAGAGGTAGCGTCTCTTCCCTCGTCGTGACGAAGACCGAGTCGAACACCCTCGGACGTTTCGGGACGCGGCGATACGACCGGACGGGACTGAGGCCACGCAAGCCCCGCCTCTGAAGTGGCAATGCCCGTTGTGGTCGAGTCGAAAGGGGCGGGTGAAACCACTTGATTGACTTGCTGAGTCGTGGCACTCTGTCGGCATGCTTCCCTCGGATTTTCAACGACTTTACGTGCTGTCTCAGCGACTCGTCGCCCTGGGGAGTGATTTCCAGATGTCCGTGAAGACACTCAGTCGAGACACCTGGGAGCCGTTCGCGATTGATGGGGCACGAACTCAGCTGCAACAGATTCTGGACTGTGGCAGTGAGGTTGATGAGCTTCTGCAGGAGAGTCTCCAGGGAAAAACCGTCTAAACACATAAATGCAGATTCGTCTCCGTCCGTTGCCCGGCAACTTGCGTGGCCCGGTGCAGACCGAGTCGCTGTTACGGGTGTGGCGGCAAGTGATTGGACCGCAGAGGACGCGGAGATCGCAGAGGGAAGAGTTGTCGTTGATGATCGGATCGTTCGATGGGGAGGTGGGACTCGCGATCGAGTGTGCCGATGAACTCCGAAATGTGATCGTCCCGGAATTGCAGGATGCTTATCCGGGAATGGAGGTCGTGGTTCGACAGGAGGAAGGGGATGCGGACGATCGAGTCTTCCGCTCGCTCGCACTGACGCTCCATCCGGACGTGTATCTACTGCGGACGTATGACACGTTTGTCGATGAACCGGAGCGGGAACTGGCCGATCCAATCGGCGGCCTGCTGTCGGCCGTGCGGACCGGGCGATCCGGACGGATCGCGTATTCGATTCGCCTGAGGATCGCACCCGCATCGACTCGGCAGGTGCGACGACATCGAAGGATCACTGATCGACTGAATCGAGGATTCCGTTCGGACCACTGGCGACGACAGTATGCCCACTGGGCCTGCGATCATCGTCTGTCACGACGATGCTTCGGCTGGTTCATCGGTCGACTCACAGGGACTGCAATGTCCAGCCACTCAAAATGGCCCTTGAAGGAGGTTGAAGGGCTGTTTGCCTGTCAGCTGGTGGTCGAGTGCCGGGCACCGGCAGACGCCGCTCAGATCGCCAGCAAACGTGTTCTGGAGATGGCGGCTGCCTTCGGACGCTACTCGACCAACGAATGCCGATTCATCACCACGGATCACACGGATGGGCACGGATCGAGATGGAGGGGTCTACCGCAGAGATCGCAGAGGACGCGGAGGTTTCTTCGATGGATGTCTTCTCTGCGCACTCTGCGTCCTCCGCGGTTCCTTCTTACAACGCAAGAAGTCGCCACCCTCTGGCATCCACCGGTCGTCAGTGCGGACAGTGTGTCACGCAGATCAATCTCCACGTTTCGCGAGATTGAACCACCGCTCCGGCTCGCCTCAAAAGAAGGAATCGGGGGAGTGACCCTGCTCGGGCGGGTGAAGTATCGACGGGAGCGGCAGCAGTTCGGGATCTCGGCCGATGACCTGCGGAGGCATTTCTTGGCGATCGGGAAGACAGGGTCAGGCAAATCCACATTTCTGCAGAACATCATCATTCAGCAGATGCAGCAGGGAAGGGGTGTCATCGTCATTGATCCCCATGGTCAGCTGATCGAAGACGTCCTCGATCACATCCCCAGACGGCGGACAAATGATGTCATCCTGTTCGATGCGGTCGATCGTCGGTATCCGGTCCCGTTCAACCCCTTGCAGGGACCGCCGGGGAGCGATCCGACGCTCGTCGCTGACAGTGTGCTCACCGCGCTCAAGAAGGTGTTCGGCTTCGACGAGGCGACCGCTCCGCGACTGCTGCACATCTTCCGTCACTGCCTGCTGACACTGGTCGGACGCCCTGACACGACACTGCTGTCCGTTCAGCGGCTGCTGGTCGATGCCGGCTTTCGGAAGGCGATGATTGCGGATATTCGGAATGAAGCCGTCCGTGAGTTCTGGTTGTCGGAGTTCAACCGCTGGAACGAGCGGCAGCGGACCGAATACGTTGCCAGCCTCCAGAATAAACTCGGTGCCTTCACCTCGAACGCACGTCTGCAGAGCATTCTCTGCTCGACCGAAGAGGGGATCAACCTGCGCAAGGTGCTCGATGACTCGCAGATCCTGCTCTGCAACCTGTCGAAGGGGACGATGGGACACGACGCGTCGACACTCCTGGGGTCGCTGCTGCTCTCCTCCCTGCAGCTGGCCGCGATGAGCCGGGCCGACATACCCGAATCCGAACGACCGGACGCATCAGTGATTGTTGATGAGTTCCACTCCTTCCTGTCGGAGGGGAATTCGACGATGGCCGACGCCCTGGCAGAGAGCCGCAAGTATCGGACTTCGTACATCCTGGCGACGCAGATGCTCGATCAGCTGGATGAGGCGACACTCGCAGGGGTGCTGGGGAACTGCGGTTCGCTCCTCTCGATGACGGTCGGCCCCCGTGATGCGGAGACACTCGTCCCCCTGCTGGGACAGGGGCTCACACCGACCGACCTGATGCAGATCCCCAAATACCACGGCTACATCCGCCTGCTGACCGACGGCACGCCTCACACGTTCTCGATGACGACCCTCCCACCCCCATCACGCATCCAGCGACGGGCCGACATCGTCCGCCGTGTCTCCCGGCAGCGATTCGGACAGTCCCTCACGAACATGGCCTGAGAGCGAATGCCCACATTCTGCGTGACAGGCTCTGCTGACTGTGGCAGGCTGTGGGCATGGATTTCCTGACGGACACACATCGGCTCATGACTCATCTGACGGAGAGGGGTTTCTCCACGCAGCAGGCAGAGGCACTCATCGAGGCGGTCCAGGAGATCGACCTGAGTGAGGTGGCCACCAAGCAGGATGTCACTCTGATTAAACACGAACTGGAAAAGCTGGAACTGCGGCTGACCCTCAAGCTGGGCACACTGACCACCGCCGGCATCGGTGTGCTGGCTCTGTTGAAGTATTTCGGCTGAGTTGAGACGGTTTCGCCTCCTGCATGCAGGACATCACCACCAAAAACTTCGGCCTGCTGATCGCCTACATCCTTCCCGGTTTCCTGCTGCTGTGGGGCGGCAGCCATCATTCGCTGACGTTGCAAGGCTGGCTGGGACAATCATCGAGTGAATTGCCGACGGTTGGCGGTTTCCTGTACGTGACGCTCGGTTCGATCGTCGCCGGGATGATGGCCAGCACGCTCCGCTGGCTGCTGATCGACACACTCCATCACTGGACCGGTCTCCGTCAGCCCCCCTGGGACTTCTCCCAACTGGCTGATCGTGTGTCAGCCTTTGATACGCTGATCGAGATCCACTACCGGTTCTATCAGCACTATGCGAATATGATCGTGGCCCTGGTGGGATGCTTCCTCCTCCGCTGGACAGCAGTCGGATTCCGGGTCGGGGAAGCGGTAGCCGTCCTGCTTTTCACGTGTCTGTACGGTGTGGCGTCTCGCGATACCCTCAATAAATACTACGCCCGCGTCGCCGGAGTGCTGGGGACAAGTCCGATGATTCCGACGGATGAAGAGACCGGAGAAGACCGGAAAGCAGCCTGAGTCGACGAAGGCATGGCCTCAAGGAGACCCCGACTTTAACCCCCTCTCCAGAGAACGGACAAACGCCGGCAGCGAGCTTCCCAACGTCTCACAGATGGTACGCAGCTGGATCACATCCAGGCGACGATCGCCTCGTTCATACTTGCTTACAAAGGACTGGCTCTGCCCCAGTCGCTCGGCCATTTCGACCTGAGTGACCCCGGCCGATTCCCGCAGCTGTCTCAACAGCTGCAGCACAACCGCATATTCATCGGTAAAGACTGACTTTTCCATCACCACCTTGCGTCAGGGCCG
>JAGQPX010000111.1 GCA_020426505.1 Planctomycetaceae bacterium
CTCGATGAGGGCACCGCGTCGACGGGCTAGCGCCCGCGACCACCCCGCCTCCGACACGCCCCGGGAGGGGACGGCTGCGCCGGGGTGGTCGCGGCCCGCCGTGGGCGGATTGAATGGCAATGCGTCCCGATCCAAACATCCGTCTTGAGTCACATAGTGAACACACACGCCCACGCCAGCCGACGACGCGGGTGCCGCACTTCGCTCTCTTCCGTCGGAGGCGGCTCCGCTGAAACGCCGAATGGCGTTTCCACCGCTTGCTGCTCTGCGTGCCGGAGGTACGCTCAGGGTCGGCTCAAAAAAGGCCGGAGGTCGTGCTGCCACATCCCTTCGGTGAGGTTCTCAGGTTGCATGCCATTGAAACGACCATCGTGGGAGGTACGGCTCCAGGCAAGCTTAACGGTCAGTCCTTGTGAGGCGAGTTCCCAGAGCAGGTCTTGGGCTCCGCTTTCGCCTTCCTCATCGTTATCGGGCATGAGGATGACCCGACCCTGACTGGCCCGCTGGGCGATACGGACGATCTTCGCGATCTGTTCGTCCGTGGCCCGATTCGAACAGAGACCGATGGCGGCGATGCCCAGCGCGTCGAGGCGGATCACGTCGTTCTGGCCTTCAACCAACACAAGTCCCAGTTGGCCGAGTGATTCCTTGAGCTTGCGATCCAGCAGGCGGTTCGCCTGCTCGCCGTAGAGCTGGAGGCCCTTGTGATAGCCTTTGACGTAACGGTGCTTGTTCGGCTTCTTGCGTTCGGGCCGACCATCCCTGATCCAGTTCTGCCACTTCTCATCGAAGCGCACATCGCGGCCCGAGTAACTGAGGATCTCGCCCGCTTCGTTCTCATGGGCATAGATGACCATACCGCGGAGCAGGCTGCGGCCGTTACTGGGGAGGTAACCGAGCTTCCACTTTCGGCAGACCTCGGGTGTCAGCCAGGGACGCTCACGAAAGTAAGCCGCGGCCGGTGGCGACATGTCCGCCACATCGACGACGCATTCCTCCCACAGGTTCACCAGTCCCTTGGTCTTGTCCTGCATCCGTAACGCAATGTTTTCCGGTGGTGGGTCAGCGGGTGGTGTAGCAGGGTGATATGTCTCCGCAGCGAGTGACTCGCCTCGGTTCACCGTGGGAGTGTCGAGCAGGCCGTTGATCTCCTTGAGCTTGTTGACAGCTGCTTTGAACTCATCGCCACGCAGTCGGCCGGATGAGGGGGGGCGGCCAGATTCGAGTCCGTGGATGAGCATCAGCAGTGAACCACGCACGTCACAGCAATGCGCGTAGATCAGCTTGGCGGGGGAGTCGAGGTTGACGGTCAGGTTGCCGTATTGACTGTCACGACACTCCGCATTGAACGGACAGACCATGCGGTGCTCGCCTGAGGATTTCTCAGGAGGCGGCAGTCCGTAATGGTGCAGGACATTACTCAGTGGTGTCTGTTCGATGAGGCGGTCGACATCTTGGATGTAGGATGCATTTCGAGGCATGTGGCAAGGGGAAATGAAACGCAGGCATGATAGACTCTCGTCCCGATCGATGACAAAAAGATTGCAGACAAAGATCGGCCGGCGAGACATTGAGCTGCTGACAGCTCTGGACCGTTGTCCACTGACGACGTCGCAGCTGCGTCAACTGAGCGAATCGTTCGCACAGCCGTTTGCCGAGGAGGGGAATCTGCGTCGGAGACTACGGGCCTTGAAGCAGTCGGATCTGATCCGCTCATGGTCATACGCGATGGCCAACGATGGTCGCTCACCCCACTATCACAAGCTCACCCGAGAGGGTTATCGACTGCTGTATGGCGACGACGTGCACCTGCCGAGGCGACGGTACTTTGAGGCCATCTCGCCCGGACATCACCATCACACCAACTGTCTCGCTGACGTCCTCGTGCACACGATCATCACCGGGCACAGGCAGGGGATTGAGCTGCGGCACTATGCCCGCGAAAACACGCTCAAACTGGAAGCGGACGGCTACGTGCTTTATCCCGACGCAGCCTTTCAGCTGTTGTCGGCTGATGGTCGGTCCTTCAACTTCGTGGTCGAAGTCGACAACGGGACCGAACGTGTGCGGTCGAAGCAGGACGTGGAATCGATCGAGCGTAAGCTGCGTGGTTACGACCGGCACCAGTCGCAGTTCGACGCCCTCGATCCGGCCAGATACATCGTGCTGTTCGTGACGACCCGTTCCCAGGCCCGTCTGCAGCACATCCTCGATCTGGCCGCCATGGTGCAGAGCAATCCGCAGCGGACCGTGTTCGTAGGCGTGAACCTCACCACGTATCTCGGTTGTGAGAATCCGTATCGTGAGGCCGTGCTCACCGATCACAGAGGCCTCAAACGCACTCTCATCCCGCTCTCCGGCAAACCGAGCCCGCCGCAAGAAACGCTCAAAACTTCTCCCGCGACCCTACGGCACCATGCTACTGTGTAGCTCTTGCGGGAGGCCCGTTCCTGGAGGTTACTGGTTCGTGCTCGTGCGGACAGCCGTGTCCTTCGCTGAACAATCGCCACGACGGCGGTCAGAGGTAGCGTCTCTTCCCTCGTCGTGACGCAGCCGAGTCGAACACCCTCGGACGTTTCGGGACGCGGCGATACGACCTGACCGGACTGAGGCCACGCAAGCCCCGCCTCCGCAGCGGCAAGCCACGTAGTGGCACTGACAGATTGTCCGTATCGCTGAAGGGGGCGGGTGAAACTTCTTGAGACTTATGCTGCTTCGTCTGCGTCCGCTACCCGGCAACACGCGTGGCCCGGTCCATACCGAGTCACTGTTGCGTGTGTGGCGGCGGATGATTTCACCACAGAGATCGTCGAGGGAGGAGATGACCTTGGTGATCGGATCGTTCGACGGCGAGGTGGGATTGGCGATCGAGTGTGGCGACGAACTGCGGAACGTCATCGTGCCCGAATTGCAGGATGCCTATCCGGGACTGGAGGTCAGAGTCCACCGGGAAGAGGGGAGTCAGAGTGACACCGTCACCCGGTCGCTGACATTGCGGCTGAGTCCTGAGATCTATCCGCTGCGAACAATCGACACGTTTGTCGATGAACCGGAGCGGGAACTGGCCGATCCGATCGGCGGGCTGCTGACGGCCGTGCGGACAGGTCAATCCGGACGGATCGAGTGTTCGATTCGCCTGAGGATCGCACGCGCATCGACTCGGCAGGTGCGACGCCATCGAAAGATCATCGCACGACTGGAACAGGGTTTTCATGCCGAAGACTGGCGACGACGGTACGCCCGCTTGTCCTGCGATCATCGTCCTTCACGTCGATGGATGGGCTGGCTCCTCGGTCGACTCACAAGGACTGCAGCGTCCAGACGCTCAGAATGGCCGTTGAAGGAGGCTGAAGGACTGTTTGCCTGTCAGCTGGTGGTGGAGTGCCGGGCACCGGCAGACGCGGCTCAGATCGCGGGGAATCGCGTTTTGGAGATGGCGGCAGCGTTCGGTCGATTTTCAACCGACGAATGCCGGTTCATTACTTGTCGTGATTTACCGCAGAGGACGCAGAGGGTTTTCAAATCTTTCCATTCTCTGCGCACTCGGCGTCCTCCGCGGTTCATCCTTTCGGCCAAAGAGATCGCCACATTGTGGCATCCTCCGGTGGTCAGCGCCGACAGTGTCTCGCGCGTGTCGAAGTCCATCTTTAAGGAACTTGAACCACCCCTGCGGCTCGCCTCAAAAAAAGGGAGTGGGGGATTGACGCTGCTCGGGCGGCTGAAGTTTCGACGGGAGCGTCAGCAGTTCGGGATCTCGGCCGATGACCTGCGGAGGCATCTGCTGGCCATCGGGAAGACCGGTTCAGGGAAGTCAACTTTCCTGCAGCACGTCATCATTCAGCAGATGCAGCAGGGACGGGGTGTCATCGTGATCGATCCCCACGGCCAGCTGATCGAGGACGTGCTCGATCACATCCCCAGACGGCGGACGAACGATGTCATCCTGTTCGATGCGGCCGATCGGCGTCACCTGGTCCCGTTCAATCCCATGCAGGGACCTCCGGGGAGTGATCCGACGCTTATTGCTGATACGGTACTGACGGCGTTCAAGAAGGTGTTCGGCTTCGATGAAGCGACCGCCCCGCGACTCCTGCACATCTTCCGTCACTGCCTGCTGACACTCGTCGGACGCCCTGACACGACGCTCATGTCGGTCCAGCGACTGCTGGTTGATGCCAGCTATCGCAAGGCGATGATTGCGGACATTCGGAATGCTGCGGTCCGCGAGTTCTGGCTAACAGAGTTTAACCGCTGGAATGAGCGGGATCGCACACTGTACATCGCCAGCCTGCAAAACAAGTTGGGAGCCTTCACCTCGAACGAACGTCTGCAGGCCATCCTCTGCTCGACCGAAGTGGGGATCAATCTGCGACAGGTGCTCAATGAGTCGCAGATCCTGCTCTGCAACCTGTCGAAGGGGACGATGGGACACGATGCATCCACGCTCCTGGGTTCATTGCTGCTCTCCTCCCTGCAGTTGGCGGCGATGAGCCGGGCCGACGTGCCCGAATCCGAGCGACCGGACGCATCAGTGATCGTTGATGAGTTCCACTCGTTCCTGTCGGAGGGGAATTCGACGATGGCCGACGCCCTGGCGGAGAGTCGCAAGTATCGGACCTCGTACATCCTGGCGACGCAGATGCTCGATCAACTGGACGAGGCCACCCTGGCAGGCGTCCTCGGGAATTGCGGTTCGCTCCTCTCGATGACGGTTGGTCCCCGTGACGCGGAGACGCTGGTCTCACTGCTGGGACAGGGCCTCACACCGACAGACCTGATACAGATCCCGAAATACCACGGCTACATCCGCCTGCTGACCAACGGCACGCCCCACACCTTCTCGATGACGACGCTCCCGCCCCCGTCACGCATCCAGCGACGGGCCGACATCGTCCGCCGTGTCTCCCGGCAACGCTTCGGACAGTCCCTCACGAATGTGGCCTGAGAGTAACTGCCCACATTCTGCGTGACAGACTCTGCTGACTGTGGCAGGCTGTGGGTATGGATTTCCTGACGGACACACATCGGCTCATGACTCATCTGACGGAGAAGGGTTTCTCGACCCAGCAGGCGGAGGCCCTCATCGAAGCGGTCCAGGAGATCGACCTGAGTGACGTCGCCACGAAACAGGATGTCACTTTGATCAGACATGAACTGGAGAAGCTCGAACTGCGTCTGACGCTCAAGCTGGGGACCGTGATGACGGCCGGCATCGGCGTGCTGGCCCTGCTCAAGTACTTCGGCTGAGTCCAGTCAGTTTCGCCTCCTGCATGCAGGACATCACCACCAAAAACTTCGGCCTGCTGATCGCCTATATCCTTCCCGGTTTCCTTCTGTTATGGGGTGGCAGCCATCATTCGCTGACGTTGCAGGGCTGGCTGGGACAGACTTCCGATGAGCTGCCGACGGTTGGTGGTTTTCTGTACGTGACTCTCGGTTCGATCGCCGCCGGGATGATGGCCAGCACGCTTCGCTGGCTGGTGATCGACACACTCCATCACTGGACCGGACTCCGTCAACCACCGTGGGACTTCTCTCAACTGGCCGATCGCGTGTCAGCATTTGATACGCTCATCGAGATCCATTACCGGTTCTATCAGCACTACGCGAATATGATCGTGGCGCTGGTGGGATGTCTCCTGCTCCGCTGGACAGCAATTGGTTTCCGAGTTGGGGAAGCGGTGGCCGTTCTGCTCCTCACAAGTTTGTATGGAGTGGCGTCTCGTGACACGCTCCGCAAATACTACGCCCGCGTGGCTGGTGTATTAGGGACAAGTCTGATGGCGGAGGCACGAGTGGACAGCGACGAAGACGATCGGGAATCCACATGAGTCGACAGTGACACGGGATCAAAGAGAATCCGACTTCAACCCGTTCTCCAGAGAGCGGACAAACGCCGGCAGCGAACTCCCCAACGTCTCACAGATGGTACGCAGCTGGATCACGTCCAGGCGACGGTCGCCTCGTTCATACTTGCTCACAAAGGACTGGCTCTGCCCCAGTCGCTCGGCCATTTCGACCTGAGTGATCCCGGCTGATTCCCGCAGCTGTCTCAGCAGCTGCAGCACAACAGCATATTCGTCGGTAAAGACTGACTTTTCCATCACCACCTTGCGTCAGGGACGCGGTGATGTTAGAGTCCGTTCTGGAATAGTCCAAAGTGGACTATCGCTCAGCTTCCTGATACGAACGGAGGACAGACCCATGACGAACGGTGGTGGCGACCTGCATGGAACGAATGACAAGCACAAGGATCAGAAGGAGCCTCAGCAGCCTGAGACCCAGCATGAGAAGAAGTGAGGTCATTCAACTTCACTCCAGAAAGCCCCGTCTCTTGGCGGGGCTTTCGTTATTGATGCAGGAATCTTCACTCCGAGGGATGCCCCAGGTGGGGAGCTGGGCGTCCGCTTGCGTCCGCCTTGTTCGTGTGGCAATCTGCTGGTCAGTGTCTTACGCCCTGTCATTCTCTCCACAATTCTTTCTGGCTGATGATCCAGATGTCATCAAGCGGTCCGAGCGGCCGACCTGTGTCTATCAGGCCCTGCTGAGCATGCGGCAGGAGACGTGGGATGCGATGGCGAGGGACGTGTTCGGATGTGATCCGGCGCGGCTCGATCCGTTCACCGTTATGGACAAGGTTCGTGAGACCGACACGTGCAGCAACCTCGACAGTCCGGTGCAGGTCTGGATCGATGCGGAGGGATGGTATGACGTTTTGGTCTACGAAGAACCCGAGGATTCGCTTCACAACACGGCCGATTGATGGCAGTGTGTCGGCAGATGACGAACGCTCCCTGCACCACACCTTTGGCGAATGAGGACCTGATCGAGTGTCTCGATCGCTTCAACGATGAAATGCAGTCGATCAGCGACCTGCTGGAGCAGATCCGGACCGATTTGCAGTGGGGACTGCAGAATGGGCGGGTGACCTTCCTGCTGTCCGAACCGGAGCCGCTCGATGTGGGCCGGGACGTCACCACAGCAGCGGACACGCTGACGCTGGCGATCCGATTCCATGTGGCCCTGGGGCAGTTGCGGGAACAGTTCCTGACTGCCATCGAAGGCAAACATGAAACAACACCAGTCGCGGAGTCAGCCATGATTGTGGATGTGGTGAAGGCAGACGATGCAGCGTTTGTGGAACGTTCTCCCATCGAACTGTTCGAGGCAGGGGATGCGGTCGAGTTTGACCTGGATGGAGAAACGTACTTCGGTGAGATCGCCGCTCTCGACGATGCGGAGAACATTGCCCTCGTGCAGCTGATCCCGTCCTTCGAGGAAGTCGAAGTGCCTCAGGACCTGCTCACCCGCATCGAACCGGATGAACTCAGTCGGCGTGAGGAAGTCTGGACACAGATCATGGACCTGGACGACGAGACATCGTCACGTCGCCAGCAACCGTCGGTGGGGGATCGCGTGCGACTCAACCTCCACGACCACGAACTGGAAGGCGAAGTCAACGCCGTCCAACAACTGTCGCGAACAGTCGAGGTTGTGCTGTCACCGTCAATGGAGTCGGTGACAGTGGATTGGTCGGATCTGAATCCCATCGGTTCTCGGACCGGCAGATCATCATCGGCGATGGAAGAGACGATCGAGCCGTTGTCCGAGCGGATGGCCGAGCATGAGCGGTGGTGTCATGAGGTCCGCGATCCGGCTCAGGCCAACTCGGAAGGATCTCGGATCGTGACTCCCGCGGGCGGCAAAGCCCTGGTCGAGTACGAAGTGGCCCCGCTGCCGAATGGGGAGTGGGCCGTGCGCTGGGTGCACCGCTTCCTGTGCGGTGATGTGTGTGGTGCGGGTCACCCCTGGACCGTCCGTCCCACCCGTGACGACTGCATCGAACTCGTGCTGCAGACCTCACGCAAGATGTTCTCGGCGAAACAACTCGACAAGGTCCAGATTCCGGTCGCGCGTGAGATGCTGCACCTCCTGGGCAACGGGCTTTTCGGATTCACCGAACCGGAGCCAGAGCCACCCGAGAGGCTCGATCATCCTGGGCTGGCCGCAGCCACTCAGGCAGCTGTTCAACAAGTCTGACTGATCCCTCTGCTTGAGGGGAGGTTCGTCGAACGGGCACTCCTGTGCCCGTCCGATCGGCTTGCGCGGGAACGCTGATCCGGGCAGACTGTGTTCATTTCCCCCCCACCCCTTATGCCACTCCCTCAACTCAAGCCCCAGGAGATCCCCCTCGATCACCCGGACTCAACCAACATGTTCCAGCCAAGTGCCGAGAAGCCGCTGGTCGCCACGCGGGCGGCCGTCGAGATGTACACGCATGAAATCATCGTGCTGTGCTGGGGCGTGTTGCAGGAGCAGGCCAGGCAACATCGTGGTCTCGATTATCTCCAGGTGTTTCAGGACGAAAGCAAGCCAGAAGCGTTGTGGTTTATCGAAGATGGTGCAGGGGGTGCCATCACGGCTTTGTTGCCCAGCGACTACTGAGGTCATTTCTCAAAGGATTCTGCTTGCGCCAAGTGCCAATCAGGAGCAGTCTCTCCTCACCCTGTCGATCGCCGGCAGGGACCAATGTCTGAGCCGCACAGCGTGTGTGGCCCGTTCCTTTCACAGCAGAGGAGAGACTCATGAGTGACGATTACACGATTCCTGTCGATCTCAAGGATGGCTGTTGCCGCAGTTGCGGCGGAGAACTCCGCATCTTCGATGCGGACGACTGCATTCTGGAAGTAGAGTGCGCGAACGAGGAGTGCCTGGATGCGTATTCGGTCGAGCCGGATGCTTTCGGAGACGGCGGTATCACGTACTGGCCACGGGCCATGACTCTGTTCTGCGATGCCGCAGGGGAGTGAGCGATGGACCCCGACGCCACACTGCAAGATCTGCTCGATGCCCTCGGTCAGCGAGACTGGGACCGCGTCGACGAACTGAGCCAGGCATTACTCGACTGGCTCAAACACGGCGGATTCCCGCCGCTGACACTCGGCCCGAAAGAGCTGGGCAAACGATGGCATCACACGGTGACCTATTTCACCTGCTACGCGGCCATCGCCCGTTCCCGTGAGGCCCGCAAGCGCCACCAACGTCGCCAAAAGCGACAGAAAGGAGGGGAGTGATGCTTCACACCAGACGCGTCTGGTGCGTCAATCTCGCCGTGTCGGCTGAAGAGCTGGCACGCCAACTGATCGAGACGACCTGGTGCCTCTGCACCGGGTTCGAACTGGAGGGCCGTCTGTTCCTGAATGACTCGACGTCGGAGAATGCGTTAAACGAATTCGCGATCGTGAAACGACACGAGGACGGACGTTCCTTCCTGCAGGTCGAGTCGATCACTGTGAGCTGGTGCGATCTGCCTCAGATGCTGCACTACGTGCAGGCCACTCTGATGGGGGAATACGACATCAGCGACTTCGTCCACGAAGTCTCGCCTCGATTACAGACGCCCGAGGAACACGGCCGCTGCCCACTCTGCGCCTGACGCTCAGACACCACCCCTGCATCCATTGATGCAGGGGGTTTTCCGGATCATCCAGTTCCTCAGTACGAACAGCGGTTAACTTTAATTGCCCCCAATGCCAATCGTGTTTCTCTCAGCCCCGTTCGTCCTCGCCGTCGC
>JAGQPX010000112.1 GCA_020426505.1 Planctomycetaceae bacterium
TTCCAGAACGGACTCTAACATCACCGCGTCCCTGACGCAAGGTGGTGATGGAAAAGTCAGTCTTTACCGATGAATATGCGGTTGTGCTGCAGCTGTTGAGACAGCTGCGGGAATCGGCCGGGGTCACTCAGGTCGAAATGGCCGAGCGATTGGGGCAGAGCCAGTCCTTTGTAAGCAAGTACGAACGAGGCGACCGTCGCCTGGATGTGATCCAGCTGCGTACCATCTGTGAGACGTTGGGAAGTTCGCTGCCGGCGTTTGTCCGCACTCTGGAGAGGGGGTTGAAGTCGGAGGCTCCTTGAGACCTGTCTTCGTCGACTCAGGCTGCTTTTCGGTCTTCTCCGGTCTCTTCATCAGTCGGAAACATCAGACTTGTCCCCAGCACTCCGGCGACGCGGGCGTAGTATTTATTGAGGGTATCGCGAGACGCCACACCATACAGACACGTGAAAAGCAGGACGGTCACCGCTTCCCCGACCCGGAATCCGACTGCTGTCCAGCGGAGGAGGAAGCATCCCACCAGAGCCACGATCATATTCCCGTAGTGCTGATAATACTTGTAGTGGACCTCAATCAACGTATCGAAGGCGGACACACGGTCCGGTAACCGGGAGAAGTCCCAAGGGGGCTGTTGCAGACCGGTCCAGTGATGAAGCGTGTCGATCAGCAGCCAACGAAGCGTGCTGGCCATCATCCCGGCGGCGATCGATCCAAGGGTCACATACAGGAAACCGCCAACCGTCGGCAGATCGCTGGAGGACTGCCCCAGCCAGGTCTGGAGTGTCTGCGAATGATGGCTGCCCCCCCACAACAGGAGGAAACCGGGAAGGATGTAGGCGATCAGCAGGCCGAAGTTTTTGGTGGTGATGTCCTGCATGCAGGAGGTAAAATCGACTGGACTCAGCCAAAGTACTTGAGCAGAGCCAGGACACCGATTCCGGCGGTTGTCAGTGTGCCCAGTTTGAGCGTCAGCCGCAGTTCGAGCTTTTCCAGCTCATGTTTTATGAGAGTGACGTCCTGCTTGGTGGCGACTTCACTCAGGTCGATCTCCTGGACCGCCTCGATGAGAGCCTCGGCCTGCTGGGTGGAGAAACCCCTCTCCGTCAGATGAGTCATGAGCCGATGCGTGTCCGTCAGGAAATCCATGCCCCCAGCCTGCCACAGTCAGCAGAGCCTGTCACGCAGAATGTGGGCATTCACGCTCAGGCCACCTTCGTGAGGGACAGCCCGAAGCGTTGTCGGGAGACACGGCGGACGATGTCGGCCCGTCGCTGGAGGCGTGACGGGGGTGGGAGTGTCGTCATCGAGAACGTGTGAGGCGTGCCGTCGGTCAGCAGGCGGATGTAGCCGTGGTATTTGGGGATCTGCATCAGGTCGGTCGGTGTGAGGCCCTGTCCCAGCAGGGGGACGAGCGTCTCCGCGTCACGGGGACCGACCGTCATCGAGAGCAGCGAACCGCAGTTCCCCAGCACGCCTGCCAGGGTGGCTTCGTCCAGCTGATCGAGCATCTGCGTCGCCAGAATGTACGAGGTCCGATACTTGCGACTCTCTGCCAGGGCGTCGGCCATGGTCGAATTCCCCTCCGACAGGAAGGAGTGGAACTCATCAACAATCACCGATGCGTCCGCTCGCTCGGATTCGGGCATGTCGGCCCGGCTCATCGCCGCCAGCTGCAGAGATGAGAGTAGCAGCGAACCCAGCAGCGTCGATGCATCGTGTCCCATCGTCCCCTTCGACAGGTTGCAGAGCAGGATCTGCGAGTCATCAAGGACGGATCGCAGATCGATCCCCTTTGCATTCGAGCAGAGAATGGCCTGCAACCGTTCGTTGGAAGTAAAGGCTCCCAGCTTGTTCTGGAGTGACGCGATGTATTCGGTCCGCTGCCGCTCGTTCCAGCGGTTGAACTCCGACAACCAGAACTCGCGGACGGCGTCATTACGAATATCCGCAATCATCGCCTTCCGAAAGCCGGCATCGTCCAGCAGCCGCTGAACCGACAACAATGTCGTGTCAGGGCGTCCGACCAGTGTCAGCAGGCAGTGACGGAAGATGTGCAGCAGCCTGGGGGCGGATGATTCATCAAATCCGAACGTCTTCTTGAAAGCCGTCAGCACACTGTCAGCGATGAGCGTCGGATCACTCCCCGGCGGTCCCTGCAAGGGGTTGAACGGGACCGGATACCGACGATCGGCCGAATCGAACAGGATGACATCGTTCGTTCTCCGCCTGGGGATGTGATCGAGGACGTCTTCGATCAGCTGACCATGGGGATCAATCACGATGACACCCTGATCCTGCTGCATCTGCTGGATGATGATGTTCTGCAGAAAGGTCGACTTGCCGCAACCCGTCTTCCCGATCGCCAGCAGATGCCGCCGCAGGTCATCGGTTGAGATCCCGAACTGCTGACGCTCCCGTCGAAACTTCACCCGCCCGAGTAGGGTCACACCCCCACTCCTTTCTTTTGAGGCGAGTCGCAGGGGTGGATCGATCTCACGAAACGATGAGAGTGATCTGCGAGACACACTGTCTGCACTGACGACCGGTGGATGCCAGAGGGTCGCCACTTCCTTGGTCGTGAGGAGGAACCGCGGAGTACGCAGAGTGCGCAGTGAGAAGACACTTGTAAAAAACCTCCGCGACCTCTGCGGTAAATCATTCACCACAACGAACCGACATTCGTCTGTCGAGAAACGACCGAAGGCGGCCGCTATTTCCAGAACACGATTGTTGGCGATCTGAGCCGCGTCGGTCGGTGCCCGGCACTCCACCACCAGCTGACAGGCAAACAGCCCTTCAGCCTCCTTCAAAGGCCATTTTGGACGACCAGGGTCTGAAGGCATTGTGAGCCGTCCGATCAACCAGCCGAACCATCGTCGTGGGAGACGATGATCGCAGATGTAGTGGGTGTACCGTCGTCGCCAGTGGTCCGAACGGAATCCTCGATTCAGTCGTTTAGTGATCCTTCGATGTCGTCGCACCTGCCGAGCTGATGCGGGTGTAATCCTCAGGCGAATCGAGCACGAGATCCGTCCGGATCGCCCGGTCCGCACGGCCGACAGCAATCCGCCGATCGGATCGGCCAGTTTCCGCTCCGGTTCATCGACAAACGTGTCATGCGTCCGCAGTGCATACACATCCGGATTCAGTGTCAACGCGAGCGAACGTATGACATCGTCATCCCGTCCTCGCTCCTCCTGTCGAATTACGACCTCCATTCCCGGGTACGCATCCTGCAGTTCCGGGACGATCACATTTCGGAGTTCATCGGCACACTCAATCGCCAGTCCGACCTCGCCGTCGAACGATCCAATGATGAGCGATAGGTCATCCCGCGGCGTCCACTTCGGTGCAATCACTTGCCGCCACACCCGCAACAACGACTCGGTCTGCACCGGGCCACGCAAGTTGCCGGGCAACGGACGGAGTCGGATCTGCATGTGTGTGTTTAGACGGACTCTCCCTGGAGACTCTCCTGCAGGATTTCATCGACCTCACTGCCACAGTCCAGAATCTGTTGAAGCTGACTCCGTGCCGCATCAATCGCGAACGGCTCCCAACTTTCGTCACTGAGCGTCTTCACGGACATCTGGAAATCACTCCCGAGGGCGACGAGTCGCTGAGACAGCACATAGAGTCGTTGAAAATCCGAGGGAAGCATGACCACAGAGTGCCATGACTCAGCAAGTCAATCAAGTGGTTTCACCCGCCCCTTTCGACTCGACCACAACGGGCATTGCCACTTCAGAGGCGGGGCTTGCGTGGCCTCAGTCCCGTCCGGTCGTATCGCCGCGTCCTGAAACGTCCGAGGGTGTTCGACTCGGTCTCCGTCACGACGAGGGAAGAGACGCTACCTCTGACCGCCGTCGTGACGCTTGTTCAGCGAAGGACACGGCTGTCCGCACGAGCACGAACCAGTGACCTCCAGAAAAGGGCCTCCCGCAAGGGCTACACAGTAGCATGGTGCCGTAGTAGTGCGGGAGAAGTTTTGGACCTTTCTTGCGGCCGGTGCGGTGCCTGGGAGATCGGGATGAGCGAGCGTTTGAGTCCCCGGTGATCGGTCAGCACTGCGTCGCGGAAGGGATTCGGGCAAGAGAGAAACGTCGAGAGCTCGACACCGACGAACACGGTCCGCTGCGGATTGCTCTGCACCATCGCGGCCAGATCGAGAATGTGCTGCAAACGTGCCTGCGAGCGGGTCGTCACGAACATCACCATGTACCTCGCCGGATCGAGTGCATCGAACTGTGACTGATGCCGGTCATAACCACGTAGCTTCCGCTCGATCGACTCCACATCCTGTCGCGAACGCACACGCTCGGTGCCGTTGTCGACTTCGACCACGAAGTTGAAGGAACGACCGTCGGACGACAACAACTGAAATGCCGCGTCCGGGTAGAGCACGTAGCCATCCGCCTCCAGCTTGAGTGTGTTCTCCCGGGCGTACTGCCGCAGCTCAATCCCCTGCCGATGTCCGGTGACGATCGTGTGCACCAGAAACTCGGCCAATGACTGTGTGTGATGATGGTGTCCTGGGGAAATGGCCTCGAAGTATCGCCGCTTCGGCAGATGGGCGTCTTCACCATACAGCAGTCGGTAACCGTCTCTGCTGAGTTTGTGATAGTGGGGCGAGCGACCGTCGTTGGCGGTCGCGTAAGACCAGGAGCGAACGAGGTCCGATTGCTTCAACGCCCGTAGCCTCCGACGCAGATTCCCCTCCTCGGCAAACGGCTGCTCGAATGACTCGCTCAACATCCGCAGTTGCGATGTCGTCAGCGGACAACGGTCCAGAGCCGTCAGGATCTCAATGTCTCTTGGGCCGATCTTTGTCTGCAATCTTTTTGTCATCGATCGGAGAGGAGCGTACCATTCTCCCGATCAACTTCCACTTGCCGACTCATGCCAAATGCTGCCTACATCAAAGACGTCGACCGCCTCGTCGAGCAAACGCCGCTCAACACCGTCCTGCAACACTACGGCCTCGCTACTCCGGATAAGTCGTCCGGGGAACATCGCATGCCGTGCGTCTTCAACGATGAATGCCGTGACAGCCAGTACGGCAACCTCACCGTCAATCTCGACTCCCCTGCCAAGTTGATCTTCGCCCATTGCTGCCAGATCCGGGGCAACTTACTTACCCTGATTCACGGCCTGGAAAACGGACGACCGCCGTCAACAGACCGATTGCGTGGTGACGAGTTCAAAGCCGCCGTCGTCAAACTCAAAGAGATCAACGGCCTTCTCGACTCCCCCACCTCAGAAGCCAAGCGGTCATCACCCGTCCAAGCGGATTCACGCTCTGAGGACAGTCCTGCTGACCCACCGCCACGAAACCAACCGCTCCGGTTGGAGGAGAAGACGGCGGGCCTCGTTGATCTTTGGCAGGAGTGCGTCGTCGATGTGGCCGACATGTCGCCACCAGCGGCTACCTACTTCCGCGAACGGCCCTGGCTGACACCCGAAGTCTGCCGCCAGTGGAAGATGGGCTACCTGCCACGCAATGGTCGCAGTCTCCTGAGAGGCATGATGATCTACGCCCACGAGAACGACGACGACGAGATTCTCAGCTACTCGGGCCGCGACGTCCGCTTCGACGAGAAGTGGCAGAAGTGGATCAAAGCCGGTCGCCCCGACGACAAGAAGCCGAACAAGCATCGCTACGTCAAAGGCTATCACAAAGGGCTTGAACTCTACGGCCAACAGGCGGGCCGTCTCGAAGACCGACGACTCAAGGAGTCGCTTGGCAGGCTCGGTCTGGTGGTCGTCGAAGGCCAGAATGACGTCATTCGTCTCGACACTTTGGGCATCGCCGCCGTCGGCCTCTGCTCCAACCGGGCCACCGATGAACAGATCTCCAAGATCGTCCGCATCGCCAACCGGGCCTCGCAAGGCCGGGTCATTCTCATGCCGGACAACGATGAGGAGGGCGAGACCGGCTTCCAGGATCTGCTGTGGCAACTCGCCTCCCAGGGCCTCTCGGTCCGCCTCGCCTGGAGCCGCACCTCCCACGACGGTCGCTATGGCGGCCTGCAACCCGAACACCTCACCGATGAGATCTGGCAGACCGACCTCCTGCCTTCTTTGAGCCGTCCCTGACTCGTGCCTCGGGCACGGAGAGAGTCGAGAGTTGTGAAACGCCACTCGGCGTTTCGAGGCGCCGCCTCCGACGGTGTGAGCAGTGTGCGGCACCCGCGTCGCAGCCGCCACGGGCGGTTCACCATGGATCAGAATTAGCGAACATGCTTCTTCAAGTGTCGATCGATGCTGTCGCTTCCGCCCCTGGCAGGCCGCGACCACCCCGGCGCAGCC
>JAGQPX010000113.1 GCA_020426505.1 Planctomycetaceae bacterium
GCACTTCAGGCAAATCGTCTCCAGATCCTTCGGAATGCTGGCGTCGAGCTTGCGGGGACTGGGGGGGGGATCCTTCAGGATCTGCACAATCAGCATGCGGGTCTCCCCCCGGAACGGCAGCTCGCCGGTGAGTAGCTCGTAGAGGATCACTCCGAGTGAGTACACGTCGCTTCGTCGGTCGGCCTGGTGGCCTTCCCCCCGCGCCTGCTCGGGAGACATATACGCAGGGGTCCCCAATATCTTCCCCTCGATGGTCATCGTAATCTCGCCAGCTTCCCGCTTCGCCAAGCCGAAGTCCATGATGTGCGGCTGACCCTCCATGTCCATCATGATGTTGCCCGGCTTGAGATCCCGGTGGATCACCCCCTGCTCATGCGCATGATGCAACGGCTCGGCCAGGGTGATGCACAGATCGACCGCTTCTCGGTTCGTCAGTCGCTGGCCGGTCAGCCATTCCCTTAGATTGGCCCCCTGCACAAATTCGCTGACGATATAGATTGACTGTTCATGCCGTCCCACTTCATACACGCTGACGATGTGCGGATGCTTCAATTGGGCCGCTGCTCGTGCTTCTCGGAAAAACTGTTCCGTTTCCCCCTCATCCAGCTGATCACTGCGGGGAAGCTTAACGGCCACCGTCCGGTCCAACTGGGTGTCACGGGCCTTCCAGACGGTGCCGAAGGCACCACTTCCGACTTGCTCAAGCAATTCGAAGTGCGCGATCGTCCGCCCCAGGCCTTCATGCCTGGCGGTGGTATCAATGCTGATCAAGTTGAAGCTGCTGCCGCAGCTGGGACAGAGGATGTCCTTGAGCGAGCTCTCATCCATTAGCTCAATCGGGTTATGGCAGTGGGGACAGCGGGTGTGGATTCCTCCGGGGGGCAGCTTCGGTCCTACGAGATCGGGAATCCGCTGACGGTACGCATCGGGAAGCAGGTCTGATTCATGCTTCGCCTGTAGGGTATATTCCTCCAGGATCAGCTCCTGATCGATCTCGCGCTCGCGTGTTAGCGCGGGCCTTTCGTCCTGCCAACTTTGCCAGACCTGCAATCTCTTGAGTAGCCGATCGGGAGTAGATTCAACCTTTTCTAGTCGCTGTGTACACGTATCACAGAGCTCGAGATGACTCGTAATGGCGTCAATTTGATCGTCTTCGCACTCCCCAATCGCGAATGCGCGTAAGGTAGTATCCGACAAGCAGTCATCAGAAGGCATGCAAACCTCTCTGCAAAACGATTGGGAGATCATTGCCGCAGAATTGTGAATACATTTGTAAGGACACCACATATTTGGGTGTCCACGAGTACCATAGCCCATTCTCCGACAACAGTTCGAAGAGTTCAAATGTGTGCCCCAAGTAATGGCACAATGGCGGGCCGAAGGGCCAGCTTCAGGATCAATGTTGAACCTATAGTGAGCAGATGTCGAATCTTCGCACGCACATGACATTTCGTCATTGGTCATTTCGGCCACTTGCGAAACTGCATCGGCCACATCATCCTCATTCAATTCGGAGCCACCCGAAGATGCGTCGGTCTGTGACAATCAGATAGACCGATGCACTTTTGGGTTTTGGCTTCGTGACCTCGGCGTTAAACACCGGACGCAGGTGGCCGCGTCCAAAACTCCCCTCGGCCACATCGACCGAGGGGAAAAGTGTTCGGCGGCATTCGCCGCCGGGACTCGTCCCGCTTTGCGGCCGTTCCCTGCCGTGGGCAGGGAGGCGTGTGTGACCCACGAGCGGGTGACGTCAGGAAGCCGCGAGGCCCCGAGCGTAGCCGGCCGCTCCTGGGGACGAGTCGGAGGTCGGGGCCTCGCGGGTTTTGCCCGCGAGTGGTGTCACCTCCTGAGGAGACGCTGCTTGGCTTGGCCAAGCCCCGTGCGGTCAGTCTCCGACTGCCCACGGACCGCCGTCAGACCCGACGCCTACACGGCGGGGCTGCGGGCGGGGTTTGGCGTGCAGTTAGCGTCCTGCTCGATCGATCCCGAATCACGCCGATCGGAAACCTGCGGCCGCTTAGCTGATCGCTGCTCGCGTTCGAGTTGCCGGAGACATTCGCGGCGGCGTTGTGAATCGCTCTTGAGGAACAGCTTGCGCAGTGTTTCGCTGTCCTGGTGAGCGTACGCGGCGGCATCAAGCCGTTGTCGTACGTCGTCAGTCAGGCTGTCCCAGATCCGTTCGAGTTCGGCACGGCGTTGGATGCGTTGTGTCCTGGTCTGTTCGGTTTTTCGTTCCTCTTGCCGTTCGATGACCGACTGCTGTCGGTCTCGTTCTCGCTGTTGACGCAGGATCTCTTTCACATCCGCAGGACGCTCAGGCTCGGACCAGTTCTCCTCAATGGCCCGACGGAGCATCCCCAGGCGGTTCTGAGTGATGCTCCTTCGCGGCAGCCAGTCGATCTGTTGCTGGATCTGCTCTGTCGTGGCCACGCCACTCAACCTCTGAGCTGTCGGTTCATCGAAACCAGCTGTTCTCAACAGTTTCAAACTGACAGCAGCAGCCGGCTGTTGTTTCTGAATGTCTTTTGAATGTGTCTTTTCTTTGCTGGGTATTTTGGACTGCTTGCCTGCTGGGTATTCTGTACCGCTGCTGCTGGGATTATTGGACTGGTCATTTGCTGCTGGGTTTTTTGAACCGCTTTCCTTCAATGTGGCTGACCGATGCCAATTCACGGCGTACGTGGCTGGTCGGCGACGGTCCCTCTGCGGATGAAAGCTCCCCTCCTCGACACAGACGATGTACCGTGAGGCGACGGCGGATGTGAGTGCCTCTCGGAGTGTCTTCGGATCAGGGATGTGGGCGAACTCCTGAATGAAGCGGTACGACAGCGGTGCCTGCGAGCGGCGTCCACCGAACTGGCTCTGATAGCCGACCGTGTGACGCAGGACCGTGCCGACCACTTTGGTGACGGTGAGCGTGTCGTGCGGGATCACATGCCGAAAGAAAGCGTTGGGGATCGGTGTACGATGCCCTTCGCCGGTGTAGAAGCCCTGGAATGTCTCCGGCGTGTCACGATAGGCGCCCGACTCATCCCACTGCAGGGCATACGATGCATGCTCAGCCGCCATCCCCTCCTTCGCGGCTGCGCCTGCCTGGACACAGCGGACATATCGTGCATCGACCGCTTCGTCGATCGCTTTGCGGATCGTTCCCCGGCTGAGGCCTGCCGAGTCGATCAACTGCTGATAGGACACCGAGATACTCTGCGAACGTGGATTGCCATCCGGATCGAGCCAGCCCAATGTCTGATCGAGCATGTAAGCCACCAGACGGATCGCACTGCGAGACAAGTGTGGCAGGCAGATGTCCAGAAACTGATTCGGACAGTACAGATAGTTCGCATCCAGCGGCTCGAAGCCGGTGAACGACAGTGTGTCACTCGCGTGCTGCTTATCTGCCGCTGTTGAGACATTCGTGGATGACATCAGTCCTGGCGACGTGAAATCAGACGACCAAAGGTCGGCATCTCATACCACTTCGGCTTCTCGGTCTTGCCGGAGGATGGTTGTGGTTTGGTCTTCGATTTGGCCTGAGACGCAGTCCCCTTCTTTGATGTTGATCGCTGTTTGGGCGAGGGTTTCACTTTTGTGGCAGTCGCTACCGGTTCGGCCTCATCCACGTTCTCGATGATGTCAATTGTTGTGTCACCGTCAACCGGTCTGCGAGGCTCCAGCGGTCTTGGCAACAGAGCACGATCCTGCACGTTGCTGAGCATGGCCTGCAGTTCCTTCATGAGGATGTTCGACTCACGCGTGCGGTCGTTAGCCTGTCGGATCTGCTCGTTTTTGATCGAGAGTTCGTTGTAGAGTTTCTCTTTGTCAGATCGGAGTTCCCTGATCTGTTCTTCCAGATGTCGCACCACGTCTGGACTTCCCGACGGCTGTGTCTTCTCCTGGCTGTCGTCCGGTCCTTTCGGTTCGGACTTCCCGGACGAATCTTTCTTCATCGGTTCGGCGCGGGTGCCGTATCGTTCAGCCGCCCACTCCCCTTCCACATACCACGTCGGACTAAGTCCCTGATTAGAGAGTTTCTGGATCTCTTCGAGCGTCACCTCGCTCCCCTCTCGAACGGTCCCGTCTTCAGTCTGAAGCTTGAGATGTGAGAGCACCATCTGGTCTGCAGTGCGAACAGCCGCACTGAAGTCTCGCGTCAGTGAACGATGCGAGCGCCCGTAGTGTTCTTCGACCTCTTTCTTGGTGAGATAATCGGGGATGGGTTGGCGAGTCATGGGGGTGTCGGGATGACATATAAAGCGGGGCCATGATGCCTCGATTGATGTCAGGATGTCAAACAAATTGCACGTCTCCCCGACAACAGGGTGACAGTCATCCGGGGATGTGACAGGGGGCGGGTGACATATCATTTGTGGCCGTGAAAAGCCATTTCCCATCAGGGCGATGGATCACGTGGCAGGGGGAACACCACGGTGACATTTTCGCATGTCGCGGTGTCGGCCGGGGTGACGCGACGGGGCGTTGGCAGCCTGTCGACAGACCGACAGACAGGATGAACTGTCAGTCTGTCGCAGTGGGGGAGTCAGCCTGTCAGCACTCATCGGAGTCTGGGTACAGGTGATATCCAGATACCCAACCACTGGTCGTGAAGTTTCGCATGTAAAGCTTGCGCACATCTTCGTCTTCAGGCATGGTGATGCTGCTTCAGGTGTGGTGCCGGAAGCGAAGTGAATCCTGTTTCTTCACAAGGAAATTGCGTCATGTCCAAAGCAGACAAGCGACCCGAAAAAGTCTTTCGAATCGGTTTCGTCTCGGCGTCCATCTTTACTCACGACGTGGAAGCAGATGGAGGCAAGAGGACGATGCGAGCGGTCTCGCTGCAGAAGCGGTTCAAGGACGGCAACGACGTGAAGTACACGTCGTCCTTCAACCTCTCCGAACTGCCGCAGGCCATTCGAGCACTCAAGCTTGCGCAGCAATACGTCGAGGGCCGCGAGGCAGAGATCGCATTGGAATAAGTTGAAAGATTCACGCCAACGGCAGTCCACGTGGCTGCCGTTCTTTGAAAGTGACTTCGTTTCACTGCTTCATTATGGAGAGAAGGATTGATGAAGGAAGCGTGCAAAGTCAGTCGGTTGAAGTAGTGGGCAAGAAGAGAGTGGGGCGATCCGACTTCTTCTGTGCCGGCTAGAAAATCGGAAGCGTCATTGCCATTGTGACATCGAAAGGAGGGATCGTTCAGAAGAATCGTGAATGGCAACGAATCGGAGTTCAATGTTCAATTGGACTGAGACCATCCTCGGATAACATCTGATCAAGCCTTCCTTATCGAAGTCGACATGTTCGCATCAGACATCAAACCTTGTCGATGTGTGTGGGACAGAATGCTTGTCGTCTTTGACAACAACTCCAGCGTTTCAGGGCAGCTGGTGATTGTTGGCATTCTCAAGTGATGGTATCGTTGCTGAAACTCAGCTACTGGATAGAGAATGCACTCGACCTCACTTGTCTTGCTCACGGATCAGCCATGACGCGCCTTGAGGACATTACGAAGGGAACGTTACTCCGGGGAATCCTCACGACGGGATGTGTGACTGTCGTGGACGTGACCTGGCACGGCTCGGATGTTGCAGAAGTGACATACAAGACCCAAGATGGCCAAACAGAGACTGAGCTACTTTTTCGTGACCGCGAGTCTTCTCTGGAAGTCGAATCGGAGGGGCGTCCTTGGAACTATACCGCAGATGGTCACATACTCCGGATGGTATCCGAGGCTCACAGGATACGCCTCGCTTATCTGTTCGATCCGATGCTAGCGGTCCATACGTCTGTCGTCGAACCGTTACCTCATCAGATCACGGCGGTCTATGAGGAAATGTTACCTCGCCAGCCACTTCGCTTCTTGCTCGCTGATGATCCCGGTGCAGGCAAGACAATTATGGCAGGTCTCTTGATCAAGGAGCTACGCTCACGAGGCGATCTACAGAGTTGTATGATCGTCGCACCCGGAAACTTGGTCGAGCAATGGCAAGACGAGTTGTCGGAGAAATTCAAACTCAATTTTGAGATTCTGACAAACGAGAAGCTCCAGTCGTCTCGTACCGGAAACTGGTTTCAAGAGAATCCACTTTGCATTTGTCGGCTTGACAAGCTGAGCCGGGACGAGGGTATTCAGGAGAAACTTTCCATCACCGATTGGGATCTTGTTGTCGTCGATGAGTCCCACAAAATGTCTGCTTCCTTTTTCTCCGGCGAAGTTAAGGAGACGAAGCGGTACAAACTGGGACGACTCTTGTCTCGGCTGACCCGACATTTCCTCCTAATGACAGCGACCCCACACAATGGGAAGGAAGAAGACTTCCAGCTATTCATGGCGCTCCTTGACGGAGACCGCTTCGAGGGGAGATTCCGTGACGGCGTACATGTTGCTGACACGAGCGACCTCATGCGCCGAATGGTCAAAGAACAGTTGGTCCGATTTGATGAGACTCCACTGTTTCCGGAGAGGATCGCCTACACGGCGAGCTACGAACTCTCCGACGAAGAGGCTCGACTCTACAAGGAAGTCACTGATTACGTGCGTGAGGAGTTCAATCGTGCAGACGCCCTTCAGAACGATGGAAGACGAGGGACTGTGGGATTTGCTCTAACCATCCTACAGCGACGATTAGCTTCCTCGCCTGAAGCAATCTACCAATCGCTTCGCCGCCGCCGAGAAAGACTTGAGAAACGCCGGCGCGAGGAGCAACTTTTGAAACGTGGCGCTGAGGTTCGAATCGACTTTGACGATACCATCCCCATTTTTGAGGATGATGACGACATCGATGATTTCGAAGACCGGCCTAGCCTGGAAGTCGAAAACGACGAAGAACAAATTGCAGATCTTGCAACGGCTGCCCAAACCATCGCTGAGCTAGAGGTCGAGATCGAAATGCTTCGCAAGTTGGAAGCTATCGCGCAGCAAGTAAGACGCAGCGGAGCAGACCGGAAGTGGGACGAGCTATCTTCATTGCTCCAAGACGAAGAACACATGTTCGACTGTCATGGTCACCGTAGGAAGCTTGTCATATTCACTGAGCATCGCGACACGCTGACTTACCTGACCGACCGGATTCGAACGCTCCTCGGGTCAAACGAAGCTGTTGTGACGATCAAGGGAGGGATGGGCCGAGAGGAACGGCGTAAGGCGCAGGAACTGTTTACTCAAGACAAAGACACGATGATCCTTGTGGCCACAGATGCTGCAGGTGAAGGTATTAACTTGCAGCGTGCGCACTTGATGATCAATTACGACTTACCGTGGAATCCGAATCGATTGGAACAACGTTTTGGGCGGATTCACCGTATCGGTCAGACCGAAGTGTGCTATCTCTGGAATCTGGTTGCCGCGAAGACTCGCGAGGGTGATGTCTTTCAGCGGCTTCTTGAAAAGTTGGAAGTTGAACGCGAGTCACTGGGCGGCGCGGTCTTTGACGTTCTGGGCCAAGCAATCGAGGGGCGAGAGCTGCGTCAGCTCCTCGTTGAGGCGGTTCGCTATAACGACGACCCAGCAACAAGGGCTCGGCTATTTCAAAAGGTTGAGACGGCCCTCGATCACGACCGAATTCAAGGGCTGATCGAAGACCGAGCACTTGCTCATGACAGTATGGACGCCAGTCGAATACGAGCCATCCGTGAAGAGATGGATCGCGCTCATGCCCGTAGGCTCCAACCCCATTTCATCTCAACATTTTTTAGGCAGGCGTTTGAACATCTTGGTGGACAAGTTCGCGAGCGAGAACCAGGGCGTTTTGAGATACCCCGAGTTCCAGCTCCGGTCCGCAGTCGCGACAGAGTGATTGGCAATCGAGAAATCGTGCTTGCCAAATATGAGCGAATCACATTCGAGAAGGACAAGATTCACGTCCCCGGGAAGCCCCAAGCTGCATTTATCTGCCCTGGACATCCATTGTTGGATTCTGTCATTGATCTGATTCTCGAACGTCATCGTGACGTCATGCGACAGGGGGCTGTGTTGATCGATCCAACTGATGAGGGAGGTACCGCACGGGCATTATTCTATCTGGAGCATTCGATTCAGGACGCACGTCGCAACACCGATGGCAACCGTCGAGTGATCAGTCGCCAGTTGCAGTTTGTCACAATCGACAATGAGGGTGCGATTGCGACAGCTGGATACGCACCTTACTTAGATCTGCGTGCCGCAGAACCGGACGAATTGAAATTGCTGCAACCCGTTGTCGACGACGGTTGGCTCAATCGCGGGTTGGAGAGCCAGGCAATGTCTTTCGCCGTTTCGCAGTTGGTCCCAAACCACTTCCAGGAGGTGCGCCATCTTCGTGAGGAGCGAATCGATAAGACACGTGACGCAGTCAAGCAGCGACTAACGAAAGAGATTGCATATTGGGATCATCGGGCACAAGAAATCAAACTCCGTGAGGAGGCTGGAAAGACCCCCAAACTCAATTCTGCTCGCGCACAGCAACGGGCCAACGATCTGGAGGGAAGGCTGCAGAAGCGACTCGAGGACCTGGAACAGGAACGAAAGCTCTCCCCGTTGCCACCCGTTGTTGTTGGAGGGGCGCTCATTGTCCCAATCGGACTGCTTCGAAAACTCCGGGGTGAGTCGCAAGTACCTCCAGACCAAAAAGCACGCGAAACCAAACGCATCGAGATGCTGGCAATGGAGGCCGTCACAAAGGCAGAAGTAATGCTGGGCAACGAGCCACGCGACGTCAGTATCAACAATTGCGGCTATGACATCGAATCGAATGACGGTACGAGCAGGCGACTACGTTTCATTGAAGTCAAGGGGCGTGCTGCAGGTGCAGATACTGTCACAGTCACACGCAACGAGGTCGTCACTGGAATCAACTCCGATTCTCAATACATTCTTGCCATCGTAGAGGTTGATGGTAATCACGTGTCGCAACCAGTCTATGTGCGGCATCCATTCCAGAAGGAGCCGGACTTTGGAGCCGTCAGCATCAATTACAAGATCGACGAAATGCTCATGCGCGGAGGGCCACCATCTTGAACGTTCAGTTAGCAGAAGTAGGCAAGCCAAAGATATCGATAGAAAAAGAGGCCGACCTCACTCCCGAGCGATTCCGAGAGCGAGTGAAACGTGCATTTAGTCAAGTCAAGCAATTCATCAACGATCGCGGCAATGAGCGTCTGAAAGAGCAGTGGGCCGACTGGGGACCAAGGTTCAAGGTCATCCATGACCAGAGCTTGAAACGCCCCAAGGTTGAAATCTCGCTCGTCGGTGGTACAGGCGCCGGAAAGAGCACTCTGCTTAATGCGCTCATTGGTGCTCGGGTTCTTCCGGTCAGCAACATGCGGGCATGTACTGCCGCGATCTCGGAAGTCAGCTATGCGGAGGGAGAGTACCGTGCGCGTGTTGAGTTCATTCCAAGGGAATCCTGGAACAAAGAGGTCAATATTCTTCTGGATGACCTACGTGATGCACAGTTCTCAGGTAACGGAGAAGCAAATGATCCTGCGGCTGGCTTCTCTCGCGTCGCCTTCGACAAACTTTGGACCGTCTACAAGCCTGCAGAGGATGCCGACAAGAAAGACTTTGACCCCTTTGATCTTGAAGAGCCCACCGAGATCACTGAGGCCCTGGATCGAGGAACGGCGGAAATCAGAGATTCGACCCTGACTTCGTTCCGGAAGAATCTGAAGGTTTATCTCGATTCTCAGCACCGTTTCTGGCCGATCGTCAAGTCGGTCTCGATTCGAGGCCCCTTTGAGGCACTGAGGGACGGGGCGAAGCTGGTTGATCTGCCGGGTGTCAATGATCCGAATGAAGCCCGAGAAGCGGTCACAAAAACGCACCTCAAGACGTGTCGTTTCGTGTGGATCGTGTTCAATATCAAACGCGCACTTACACGCGACACTCTCGACTTGATGCAGTCTGACGACTTCACTCGACAGATCGTTTTGGATGGTCGCGCCGATGCGCTGACCTTCGTCGGGACCGCCTCTGATGACCTGGACCTTGATACAGCAATTGATGAGTTTGACCTCGATGACGATGTCGAATTTCCTGTTGTCGTCGATGCTCGCAACAAAGCCGTTCGTCACGTTGTCCTTGATCAGCTTGATGACCTGGCCTCCCGCCTAGCCCATTTAGCAAACGAATCCCCAGAATCTGCCCGTAAACTCGCAGAGAAGCTTAAAGGCTCAGAGGTATTGACTGTTTCGGCCAAGGAGTATCTGCGGATCGTCGGACTTTCGAGAGATCAGTCAGTCCGACTGAACGATGTGCAACAGACCCAGATTCCGCAGCTCTGTGTTCACATGCAACAGATCTGTGCCAACTACGGCGTCGAGGCCCACGTCAAATCACTCAACCATCAGCTTGAAACACTGCTGACCGAGGTCAAGCGTGAGATCCGCTCGCAACGGGCGGTTCTGGATAATCAGCACAAGGTCACCGAGCGTCAGCGAAAGGAGATGCGGGTGGCCATCGATGCCGCCCGCAGCTTTCTCGACCGG
Source organism: Planctomycetaceae bacterium (assembly GCA_020426505.1). Taxonomy (GTDB): domain Bacteria; phylum Planctomycetota; class Planctomycetia; order Planctomycetales; family Planctomycetaceae; genus JAHBXU01. The sequence continues at coordinate 10,462 of JAGQPX010000113.1, forward strand.
GACCTCAAGGACAAACGGGAGCGTTTGGAGCAGGATCTGGAAGCGAGTCAGCAGGTACTTTCCGAACGGGTGAAACGTGCCGTCGATCGCGCCAAGCTCGACCTTGAACAGACCACTCTGAGGCGGTGGCAGTCCTTGCACCACAATACGATCCGTGCTGCTTGCCGAAGAGGGGGAGTCCATCACGGTGCGACCGGTAAGAATGATTTCCCTGCAGATCTCTGTAAACCAATTCTCGATGGCATCGCCTTCGCTTGGTCGGAGTTTTTTGGAGAGAAGCTCCGTCACATCATTGAGAAATGGGGCCAGAAGCTGCATGGCTCATCTGATGACTATCGTCGTGGCTTACTCGAAGCCGTTCGACGTCAACCGGATCTTCCTCCCGAAGTCATCCACGGGCTCGAACAGGTCTTCGACACGACCGAACGAGTCGTCAATGAGATCCTTGCCCAAACGACGACGGCCATGGAGGACCGCGTGCTCGAGAAGCAGCGAACCCTCTACGAGTCGATTCCCGATCAGGTCAGTGCAAACATGCAGGCCGCGTTCGAGAAATCGGCAGAGGAAACGGGTGCCGGGATGAAGCAACGGATCGTTTCGATTCTCAGCGAACACGCTCACAAAGTCTCGCAGGTGATGTTTGACGACGCTCAGGAGGCACTGCTCAAGGGAGTGCGTAGCTTGAACAATTGGCTGGGGACAGAGTATGAGAAGATGACCAACGCTGTCAGACGGAACGCTGGCATCGCCGCCGAGAACCTCGTCTCCAGCAAAGGGACACTCACCGAAGAACACATCGCTGTTGAACTTGCGCTCCTGACAGATCTCGAAAATCTCTTGGAGGGTCTCCAGCACAACGCCCTGACAGAAAACAACTGACACTGATGCCTGATTCGCCGATCACGTACCGTAAGAAGATGATCGAAGTGGCCCTGCCGCTGGATGCCATCAACAAGGAATCGACTCGGGAAAAGTCGATTCGATATGGCCTTCCGTCGACGTTGTACTTATGGTCGGCGCGGCGGACACTGGCGCCTCGTTCGAACCAACGCTGTGGTCAGAGAACTTCACCAGGGGGCCAGCAGTGAACGCCGCTTCTATCATCATCAAAGCCCCAACTGGCCGTTCACGACTTCCGATTGTTGAGCTGAACGAATCCGCTGTTAGGCAGGATCGAAAACAGATCCGTGTTCGTCGTGGCTCAGCCAAACGCGCTCAACTGGACTCGTCGTTCGGAAACTTCAGTCGAACCTTGGATATACGTGCCTGGAGGTTCTACCACGCGGCCAAAAAAACAGAATTCACCACTTCGTTCAGCCGTAACCGTGCGAATGAGCTGGGGCTCGTATTCGCTCATGAATATAGAGAATTCTTCACTTGGACTCATGAAAACCTGCGCAGAACCGACCGCACCGTTTTCGGTGTCGAGGACTTCTTTTCTTCCGCTCTAGCGGGACGTTTTGGAGAAGCAGCGGCGTACTTGACGATGGTTTCGCTCGGGTATGTGTACTGGGACCGTATCGCTGTTCTGGCAGAACGAGCCATGAAGAGTGCGGTCATCACACACTCTGATTGTTTACGACGAGGACGGGCAGTACGTGCGAGACTAGGCGTCAACCAACCTGACCTGGAACCAGATTTCGCCTTCGAGAACATGCAACAACAGGTTGCGCTCGTCGAGGCAAAGGGAAGCGTCGTCGATCCAGAGCGTGATGACCCATCGACGAAAGATGATCTGCGACACGCTTTGCGACAAATTGACGCTTGGGCGACGATGATCCTGCCCACACCTCACAAATACTACGCGATTGGAACGTACTTTCGTGAGGAGTCGGACTCATCGGACGATCCGTCGCTTATTGCGGTAGTTGATCCGCCGGCAGCGTCCGATCCAGAAGTCGAGCCTATTGAGTTTCCGCCAGATTGGATTCGCCGCGGTAACTACGGGGCATGGCTGCGAACGATGGGACTCAACGAGTCGGGCAACGCGCTTGTAACCGTGAGAAAAGGGACAGGAGCAGGCTTTGTTTTGCCAGTCATGACAATTGGTAAGTATGAATTTGCAGTCCTGCCAAGGGGCCTTGTCGAACACAGCGGCCAATCCATGCGGCAAGGCTCTTATGTCGAGATGTTGATGGATTTCCTTTCTTGGGGTGTCCGTCCGTTCTTCGACAGACTGGGACATCCTATCTCCCCGGCGTCATCGTCGTGCAGTATCTTGCTTTTTGGACTTGAGGTTGGCGTATTTCAGCATGTGGCACGGGCGTTAGCCTCACCAAGTGAGCCGGTGCTTTTGCAAGTGGAATCAATTGCTGACGACCAAAGCGCGGAGTGGTTCTCCGGTAGCACTCTGCCCGATGGTTCAATGGTTGGAACCATTCGCCCTGGTCATAGCCCCCCCCCAACAAGGATGCAGGAGTTCGTGTTGTGAAATACCGGAAAAAACTGATCGAGGTGGCTTTACCGCTGGATGCCATTAACAAGGAATCGGCTCGGGAGAAGTCGATTCGTCATGGGCATCCGTCGACGCTGCATTTGTGGTGGGCGCGGCGGCCGTTGGCGGCTTGCCGGGCGGTGCTGTTTTCGTCGCTCGTCAACGATCCCGGCGACGATCCGATGTACGGTATCGATCCGGAGATCGAAGCAACGGAACGGGCCAAGCTGTTCGATCTGATTGAGGAATTGGTCAAGTGGGAGAACAGCAACAACCCCCGAGTCATCAACGCGGCGCGGCTGGAGATCGCCCGCAGCATCGCCGCCAACAAGGTAGCCGACAAGGAGCTGAACGACGACACGCCGCTGGTGGCGAATGCTCCGGCGTTGCCGGAAGAGCAGGCGAAGTATCTGCCAAAGCCGCCGAAAGAGTACACGGCCCACGACCTTCGTTTCAAGATGCCGTCGCTGACGCCGGAACAGGTCAACCACTTCCTGGCACATTACGCTCCGCCGGTGCTCGATCCGTTTGCTGGTGGCGGGTCAATCCCGCTAGAAGCTCAGCGTCTGGGGCTGCGGGCCTATGCCAGCGATCTGAACCCAGTGCCGGTGCTGATCAACAAGGCTCTCATTGAAATCCCGCCGAAGTTCGCCGGGATGCCACCGGTGAATCCCAAGGCACAGAAGGGAAAGCTGAAGACCAAGGTCTGGAATGGAGCGAGAGGACTGGCCGACGACGTGCGGTACTACGGCCAGTGGATGCGGGAAGAGGCGGAGAAGCGGATCGGGCATCTGTATCCCAAGGTGAAAGTCACCGAGGAGATGGCTGCCGACCGGCCTGATCTGAAGCCATATGTCGAGAAGGAATTAACTGTCATCGCATGGATCTGGGCACGCACTGTTGCCAGCCCCAACCCGGCTGTTGGTGGCGTTCAAGTGCCATTGATCCAATCGTTTTGGCTTAGCAAGAAGCCGCGCAAGCAAGCGTGGTACGAGCCAATCGTTGAAAAGAGGTCGAATAATTATTCGTTCGCCATTCGAAGCGGGACGCCAACTGCCGCCGAGAAGGAATTGGCGGACGCAGGAACTAAGAGTGGTCGAGGGTGTCAGTTTCGCTGTATTTTGAGTGACGAACCCATCACCGAAGAATACGTCAAGCAGATGGGCACGAGTGGCCAACTCGGATCACGGATGATCGCAGTTGTCGCTGAAGGAACGCGTGAGCGAGTGTTTTTGCCACCCGACGCCATACAACTTGCGTCGTTCAATGACGCTACAGTCGAGCCTGATCGCATTGTTGATCTTGAAACCGAGATTCCAGAGGACAAGCGTGCGCTTTGGTGCTTACTTTATGGATTGAATACTTTTCGAAGACTCTTCAATGAAAGGCAGCTCCAAACACTCAGCGAGTTTAGTGATTTAGTGCATGAGGTCGCGGACAAAATCCAGAGCGACACGAAGCGGCAGAGTCCGATCAGCGATGCACATGAGTATGCGACTGCCGTATCAACATACCTGGCATTCGTAGTCAACCGGGTCGTAGATCGACATTCCACGATCTGTACCTGGGACTCCAGTCCGTCAAAACTTCAGCTTAGAAACACGTTTGCCCGCCAAGGACTTCCCATGACATGGGATTTTGCGGAAGGCAATCCGTTCTCAGACTCATCAGGCACTTGGGACAACAGTACGGAATGGGTGGCACGCGTGCTTGAAGCGTTGCCGGCATCGAGCCCATCTCGCGTTCTGATGCAAGACGCTGCACAGCTTTCGCTTGATTCGATGCCAGTAATCTCAACAGACCCGCCGTACTACGACAACATCGGATACGCGGACTTATCCGATTTTTTTTACGTGTGGCTCAGGCGTTCGATAGGTGAACGATATCCCAATTTGTTCGCGACACTTCGCACACCGAAATCTCAAGAGCTCATTGCGTCGCCGTATCGACATGATGGGAATCGGGATGCCGCACGAGATTTCTTCGAAGCCGGGTTGCGAAGTGCGTTGTTGATGTTTCGGCAGGGTGCTTGCCACGGCTTTCCAGTCTCCATTTATTATGCATTCAAACAAACCGAGCGGACATCAGGAAATAGCGGAGAACAAGTGGCGTCAACCGGATGGGAAACCATGCTGCAGGGCGTCCTCGCTGGTGGCTTTTCAATAACCGGAACATGGCCTGTTCGGACAGAAATGAGCAACAGAGCGATTGGTATGGGTACAAATGCGCTGGCATCGTCGATCGTGCTGGTTTGTGTGCCGAGGGCCGATGACGCTTCTGTTGTAACCCGTCGGGATTTCGCCAACATCCTTCGAAAAGAACTCCCCTTAGCAATCAAACACTTGCAATACGGCAACGTGGCCCCGGTGGACTTGGCTCAGGCTTCGATCGGGCCCGGTATGGCGGTGTTTAGTCGGTACAAGCAGGTGGTCAACGCTGATGGCTCACCGATGTCTGTCCGCGAGGCATTGCAGATGATCAATCAGGTGCTGGACGAATCGCTCAGTGAGCAGGAAGCGGACTTCGATTCGGAAACTCGCTTCGCTGTCCGCTGGTTCGATCAGTACGGCGAAAGCGACGGTCCCTTCGGCGATGCGGAAACGCTGGCCAAGGCGATGGCCGTAGCCGTCAGCGGCGTTGTCGAAGCGGGCATCCTCGCCAGCAAAGGCGGCAAGGTCCGGTTGCTCAAACGCGACCAGCTCGACGCCAACTGGAATCCGGCAACCGACAAACGCTCGACGATCTGGGAATGCACGCAACATCTGATTCGACGTTTGGAAGAAGACGGCGAATCCGCCGCCGCTCAGATGCTGGCTGACATCCAGCAGGCGAAAGGGAGCGAAGCCGGCGAAGTCGCCCGCGAGCTTTCCTACCGCCTCTACAGCACCTGCGAACGCAAGAGCCGAGCCGCCGAAGCCCGCAGCTACAACGGACTCGTCGTGAGCTGGCCAGAAATCAGCCGCATGGCCCGCGACCTGAAGAATCAGCGACCACGCGAGGAACAGAAGGAGATGTTCAGCTAATGCTTACCGAACTCTCAGCCAAGAACTTCAAATCATGGGCCGACATTGACCAGATGCGACTGGCGCCGATTACCGGACTGTTTGGAACAAACAGTTCCGGCAAGTCGAGTATTCTGCAACTACTGCTCATGCTTCGGCAGACAGCAGAATCAACTGACCGAGCATTGACCTTGGATTTCGGCGGAGAGCGAAGCCTCGTTCAACTCGGTAGTTTTCAGGACGTTGTGTACAAACATGACTTAGACAGCGGCCTGTCGTTTGAACTGAGCTGGGATTTTGACGAGGAACTCGAGATCGACGACCCGGAAGATCCAGACAAGGTCCTTTTTAGAGATGATCAAATGTCGCTGCGATGTGAAATCGTCGCCCGCAAGGATGGTCTTCCCCGTCCGAGCGTGGTCACATACGAGTTCGCCGATCAGGTCTTCACGATGCAACAGAAGCGTGACTCGGCCTCAAAATTCAAGCTTGAGTCTGAGGGCGGGTTTACACTGAAGCGGACTCAGGGCCGCGCTTGGGAACTTCCATCACCGACGAAGTGCTACGGATTTCCTGATCAAGTGTTTTCCTACTATCAAAACGCCGGCTTCCTGGCAGACCTACAACTTGAATTTGAGCAGCTATTTACACGGCTCTTCTACCTTGGCCCACTTCGGGACTTTCCCAAAAGGGTCTATTCGTGGTCGGGAGCCGAACCAGCTGATATGGGACAACGCGGCGAGAGGGTCATTGATGCGCTTCTTGCTGCTCGTGGAAGGGGAAAGTGCATCAATCCCGGAAAGCACAAGCGCAAGCGGACTCTTGATGAGCAGATCGCGTTCTGGCTAAAGGAGCTGGGCCTGATTCATTCTTTCTCTGTCAAGAGAATCTCAAGAAACAGCAACCTGTACGAGGTACGAGTTCGCAAGCAGGCGACTTCATCAGAAGTTTTGATCACGGACGTTGGCTTTGGCGTTTCTCAAATTCTCCCAGTGATCGTCCTTTGCTATTACGTTCCAGAGGGATCGACGATCATCCTGGAACAACCGGAAATCCACCTTCACCCCTTAGTGCAATCAGGATTGGCAGACGTCTTCATCGACGCAATCAAGGTTCGAGGCATCCAGATCCTTCTTGAAAGTCACAGTGAGCATCTTTTGCGTCGCCTCCAGCGACGCATCGCAGAGGAAAAGCTCGATCGCGATTCCATTGCGCTTTACTTCTGCGACACAGATCACGGGCACTCTCAATTGTCAGAACTTGATGTAGACATGTTCGGCAACATCACCAATTGGCCGACTGACTTTTTCGGCGACGAATTCGGAGAGATGAAGGCAATGACTGAGGCCGCGATGCACCGGAAGATGGAGGAAGCCGGTTGAACGCCTATGTTATCGACTCGAACGTGCCCATTGTCGCAAACGGAAAGTCGCCTCAGGCATCACCCGAATGCGTCTTACATTGCGTCTCTGCACTCGATCAAGCACGCGACGGCCTCACTTGCCTTGATAGTCTGCGATTGATTCTTAGAGAGTACATGAGCAATCTCAGCTTGTCGGGGCAACCGGGGGCGGGCGATGCGTTCATGAAATGGGTGTTTCAGAATCAGGCAAATGAAAGTCATTGTGAACTTGTACCAATCACATTGATTAATTGTATCGAGCAGGACTTCGAAGAGTTTCCGGACGATCCTGACCTTGCTGACTTCGATCGTTCCGATCGCAAGTTCGTTGCCGTTGCGTTGACCAGCCAGCATTCTCCGCCGGTCCTCAACGCCACTGACTCGGATTGGTGGAAATGGCGGCAAGCTTTGGAGCGAAATGGTATTGAGATTGAGTTCTTGTGTGATGACCAGTTTTCAGAAGAGCGTTAGCAAAAATGGCTAAGTCGAACCGGGAAAAGATTGGTCAGGGGATCATGCTGTTCAAGAGCGGGTTGGCACCGTTCGTGGACCGCGAGTTGCAATCGCATTACGGCGATGACTGGAAGAAACAGGCGGCCGAGATGCTGCGGTTTGATCCGGGTGACGAGTGGGACACTTGGGCGTATCTGGCCGTGATGTGGGACCACTGGAACAATGTCTTCCGCAATACTTTAGGGCCAGTCGAGCGGAGCATGGTGCAGGAACTCCGTGACGTCCGGAATAAGTGGGCTCACGAAAAGACCTTCTCAGCAGACGACACCTACCGGGCAATGGACAGCATGGAGCGACTCCTGGATGCGGTCTCCGCCGGTGATGTTGCACGCGCGATCAATGAGCAGAAGATGGAAGTGATGCGTCTGAAGCTGCATGAGCAGACGCGGCATGACGCCAAGAGGCGAGCCGCCATCGCAACCGAAGGGAATCCCGCATCCGGACTTTCACCCTGGCGGGACATCATCGAACCACATGTCGATGTAGCGTCGGGGAACTATCAGCAGGCGGAATTTGCAGCCGACCTGCATCAGGTCTACACGAATCGGGCCGCTGACGAGTACGGCGATCCGGTCGAGTTCTTTCGCCGGACGTATCTCACGCAGGGGCTCAGCGACTTGCTGACAAACGCTCTCAAGCGACTGGTGCACGGAAGCGGTGACCCGGTCGTGGCCCTGCAAACGAACTTTGGTGGCGGAAAAACGCACTCGATGCTAGCGCTCTACCACCTGTTCTCCGGCATGCCAGTGGCACAGCTTCCGCATGTGGATGAGTTGGTTTCGACATTGGAGATCGAAGAACTGCCCGAGGTGAAACGGAGCGTTTTGGTCGGTCAGTATCTCTCACCTGGCGAAGTTCACAAGATGCCGGACGGCACGCTCGTGCGTACTTTGTGGGGCGAGATGGCCTGGCAACTGGCGGGCAAGGAAGGATACGAGTTGATTCGTCAGTCGGATGAGACCGGCACGAATCCTGGACGAACACTGATTGAGCTATTCAAACTAGCTGGACCGAGCCTGATCCTCATCGATGAATGGGTGGCTTATGCCCGTCAGCTGTATGAGAAGCACGAACTGCCGGCTGGTAGCTTCGATGCTCAGTTCACCTTCGCTCAGGCTCTGACCGAAGCAGCGTCTGCGTCGGACAATATCTTTGTGGTTGTGAGTATCCCTTCGTCGGACATCGAAGTGGGTGGGATGGCCGGCAAAGAAGCTCTCAACCGAATGGAGAATGTCGTCGCGCGTAAAGAGGCAACGTGGCAACCAGCCAGCAGCGAAGAGGGCTTCGAGATTGTCCGTCGGCGACTGTTCAAGCCAATTGCGTCCGAAGACCTTTTTCGCAATCGGGATGCGGTCGTGCGTGCGTTCATTGAGAACTACCGCGATGGTGGAAAAGACTTCCCCACTGAGGCGAGTTCGGCCGACTACGAGAAAAGGATGAAGGCTGCGTTTCCGATTCACCCGGATGTCTTCGACCGTTTGTACACGGAATGGTCGACACTCGATCGGTTTCAAAGAACTCGTGGCGTGTTGCGATTGATGGCGGCGGTGATTCATGAGTTGTGGGAACAAGGGGATCAGAATCTGATGATCCTGCCAGGGATGTTGCCGCTGCATCAGCCTGCTGTGACGAAAGAACTGATTCGCTACTTGGAGCCATCATGGCCGGTCATCGTGGAGGCAGATGTTGATGGCGGGGAATCGACGCCGCTCGCAATTGATCGGGAGAACTCCAATCTTGGTCGTTTCTCCGCCACTCGCCGTGTTGCACGGACTGTGTTTCTTGGTACCGCACCAATGCGTGGAGCGGCCAATCGGGGGAAAGATATCCGACAAATCAATCTCGGTTGTGTTCAACCGGGAGAGAGCACGGCAACGTTTGGAGATGCGTTGCGACGTCTGCAGAACAAAGCCCAGTATTTGCATACGGACGGAGAACGGACCTACTACGATCCTGCACAGAACATCAGCCGAGACGCAGAGTCCCGAAAAGACGACTTCTCAGCAGATGCGGTCACCGAGTACATTGCAAAACTGATTAAGAAGTCAGAAACGCAGACAGCCGATTTTGAGCGAGTGCATCCGTGCCCGTTCTCTCCCTCAGAAGTCGTCGATGAACCTTCCGCTCGTTTGGTGATCCTGCCTCCCAACGAGACGCATACGTCTGCGAGTTCCGATTCCAAAGCGATGATGCAGGCTGAACAGTTTCTAAATTCACGAGGTTCGAGTCCTCGGCTTTATCGGAACATGCTTGTATTTGCGGCGGCTGACCAAACACGGCTCGGTGAGCTGGAAGACGCAGTTCGGTGGTGCATGGCTTGGGATGCTATCTACGCGAAGCGCGAAGAGCTGGACCTGAATCCATCACAAGTTCGCACAGCTGAATCAAAGAAGAAGGAATGGGATGGCGTCGTAGGTCAACGGATTTCAGAGACGTATTGCTGGCTGATTGTGCCGACGCAACTCAAGTCAAGCGAGCCGGTGAGCTACGAAGCATTTCGTCTTCGAGGTTCTGACTCGATTGCCGACCGCTCAGCGAAGAAACTTGCAGATCAGGGCGCTCTTGTCACCGTGTATGGCAGCAATCTCCTTCGGATGGTTCTTGACGACATCCCGTTGTGGCGCGGCAACCATGTATTGATCAAACAGCTCTGCGAAGACTTTGCTCAGTACCTATACCTGCCTCGCTTGAAGAACGACCGAGTCTTGCTGGCATCTATCCAACAGGGCATTTCGATGCTCACATGGGCGGAAGACGGCTTCGCCTATGCTCAAGATTTCGATGTGGATCACAATCGGTATGTTGGATTGACTGCTGGACGGAATACGCAAGTTGTGGCTGACAATACGAGCCTAATCGTTCGGGCAGATATTGCCCACGCACAGCTGAACGCAACCGTAACCACAGATGATAGGGCGGATACAGCATCAGGAACTGGCGATCGACGAATTGGGGAGTCCGATTTATGCGACAGTCTAGACACAGAGAACATGCGAGTCGCAACTTCTCAGTCAAAGCCAAGGCGTTTCTATGGAACAGTCACACTTGATGCGACTCGACTCGGCAGAGACGCGGGGCGCATCTCCGAAGAGGTGATAAGCCACTTGACCGGCCTTCAGGGGGCAAAAGCCGAGGTGACGCTGGACATTGAAGTCCGCATTCCCGACGGCGTCTCAGAGAATATCGTTCGAACAGTTACTGAGAATTGCCGCACTTTAAAGTTCAACTCGAATGTATTCGAATCTGAGTAACCGCGCGCGGTTCAACAGATGTTTCCGGAGCGAACCTGAATACTTGACATCACTTGCATTGTCCACAAGTGGCTGAGAACTGTCCTGTCAAGCCGGGTTTGTTTGGGTGAGAGGCGAAAGTGAGAGGAAGAGCGGTGGAGAACCGTCGCCTGAGAGTATGGCACAATACTCAGAGATGGCAGGAGGACGAAGCGCTTCAGGTGCCAGAGCGGCGATGCCATTGCCTGTCGTGCACTGGCCACGTACGCGGGCCACAGCTTCGCTACGCCGCCCTTCGGGCAAACGCCGTCACTAATCCGCCGACGTACGTTCTCGTCTCGACCTGGTCCAATGTGAGCGTGGCGACTTCCTCAGGATCTGCACTGCGGACTGGCGGCAAGTGATCCCGCACCATGCTGGAGCGCGCCGTGTTGTAGTAGTCTGCAAATTCGCTGAGGAGGTAGTCCAGGTGCTGCTTGCCGAAGATGATGAACTTCCGCAGACATTCTTCTTTGAGCGTGAAAATTGCCCGCTCGCACCGGCCGTTGAGATTGGGAGCTGCTTTGGGCAATACGTTATTTCTCACGCCATGCTGCTTCAGCTTGGACACGAATTCCTTGGTGAACTTCGTGTCCCGGTCGTGCATCACAATCGCCGGCTTGTCGTCCCGGTTGAGTGTCTGCTCGAGAAATGATTCCGATTGCTGGACCACCCAAGCTGAGTTGGGATGCTGCGTCGATTCTGACACGATGATCTCGCGGCTGGTCATGCACAGCCAGACAAGGACGTACATCTCTTGGAACCCCCGCGACGTCACCGTACGAACGCTAAAGAAGTCCACCGCCCACAATGTCTTCGCGTGACGTGCAATGAAGTTCTCCCAGCAGTCACTGGTGCGATCGGGGCCGGGCTCGATACCTTCCTCCTTGAGAATGTTTCTCACCGTCTGGCGGCTGATCTTCCTGATCCCCAGTTTTCGGAGTTCACCAAGGATACGGGTGTAACCGAAGCCTGTGAGGGTGGCGATCTGAAGAACCAGCTCGCGAATCTCCTTGGGCTTTCGCTGTCCGCCTTTGGAGTTCTTCTTCCGCTTCGGCCCTTCCTTCTGCTCGCGCAGCCAGCGGTAGAACGTGGAGGGGGAGACAATGGTAATCAGCTCTTCGACGGCACGGCCGAGGCTCCTGCCTAACTTGAGCAGGCGTTCCCGTTCATGTGGCTTTGTGTGGACCTGCTTACCTGGAACTCGTGCTCTGAGAATGCGGTTCTCCTCCTTCAGGAACTCCACATATTTGGCCAGCTCACGATCCGTCGCTGAGGCGATCATGGCCAGCAGTGGGTGGACAATCTTTTCCATCTCGGTATCGTCTTGATCTGTAGTTTGGGACGGGGTGACACATTCGTTGTACACCGCTATCTGAGGGAATGAAGGGTTCAAAGTGACGTTGCAGTTCACTCTGTCGAGGTCCGCTGACATGCGCCGCTACGGTCTCGTCATCTTGCCGATTCACCCTTCATCAGCATGCACCATCGGTGCCTTTGACCGACGGTCTCAGTCGGTGCAGGGAATCGTGCAGGAAACCCATAGTAATTCACAGAAAATCATGTAATCTGTGGAATTGTGTCAGCGCTGAAGGCCCTTGTTTTGCAGGGTTTTCTTGCTTTGTGCGTCGAGCTACGGAACCGAAGGCGCCCCGTCACCTCGCCTTTCGCATCGACCTCAGCTGATGTGAAGGCCGACGCGAAAGGCGAGGCGAACGGGGCTGACCTTCCTGACCAAGGACGAAATGTCCTGTGCGACGAAGCGCTGATAGTATTTGCGTGATGTCGGTTCATCCGGGGTCACGAACGAGGTCAATCTCAACCACGATTGTGCCATCATTTGGAACACACGTTTCGGAGGTTACAACTGTGGTCGGTCGGAAGGACCGCTGCGGCAAACGACCTTCACTTTCTGAATGAAGTCGATGCATCCTCGGCAGTTGTTGACTCGGCGATATTGACGGAGATGTCCCAGATCGCTGCCTTGTCGGGTCGATCCTTGCAGCATTCAAAGCGAATCCAACCGGCCGCCACCGCGACGCCGGGTGTGGCTTCAAGCTAAACGACTTGGACAATACTCGCTCGGCGACAAGACTAGGGAATGCAGAATCGGCGTAGCAGTGGCGTCTTGCCAACCGGAACCGACCTGGCAGTCGGCTCTGGTACGTGTGCTTGTTCGCTCCGTTGGCAACGTACACTCACTCACTTGTGGCGTTTCGCGGTTCTTCGTCAAGGGCCGCTGAGAAAGTTTCCTTCAACCGCCGGTTGATGATCTGTAGAGGCAGCCCTCCGGATACGTTTTGTCGCTCGGCAAGAGCCAGTAGGTCGTTGAACGTGACACGAACGGTGCCATCTTCGTCTTGCCAGATCACCAGCTTCTGGCAAAAGGCATCCAGGCCTAACGTTGGTGCCGACGCCATGGCTTTACCGCCCGGCCCGGGGCCACCGAACAAAATCAATCGAAGCGGACGAAGGTCGACGCCATACGTCTTCGATCGCCGTGCGAAATCCACGGTTCCAAAACTCACCGTGTCCGACTGAGCTTGGATTGCGTCAAGGATCCGTTTTTCGGTCGTGGCAAAGTCATGCCGGCTGGTTAGAGTGACCAGTCCGGCATCGGGCATCGAGTTGGAGGAGAAAGTGGCGATCACATCCTTGGGAATGCCCTTCGTGGCCTTGGAGATCGCCGCCTCGTATCGCGATCGAATTGCCGCATCATCTGGCAAGGAATGACGCTGTGCCAGGAAATCATAGCTATTCGCGATGACTGCGGCCTTCCCTGTGCGTTTGTCTTCGTAAGCAAGCACTCTTAACGGCAGGTCAACGGCAGCAAGAGGATTGTGCTTCAGAATGGAAGCCTCGAGTTCCGGATCAGACCAGATGAGCACGTGCGCCGGCGGCATCGGTGACCCTGCCTTTGCTCCAAGGCGGGCGTGATCAATATCCACCATCACCTCGAAATCGGACTGACTTCGAACATTTGCCTCAAGGGCAACAAAGAGCTTGTCCGGTTCGACAAAGCGACTCGCGGAAACTGATTCGTCCCTGAGCAGGAAAAACGTCAAGCAGGCCGCGAGGGATATGAACAAGGCGAGAATTGTGAGGGGTCGTTTTCTTTTCACGGGGATTGGTCGCTTTTCGCCCGAACATGTGAATGATAGAGCATGACCGCCATGATTCCGAGAACGATCTCAAGGGCGGCGTAGACCATGAGCAACCAGTGTGGCATGCCGTCGAGGACGAAGCTCAGCAGGCGCCCTGCGGCGAGTCCGAGCATGAACACTGCGCAAGCCGCAAGGGCCGGACCGGTCATGGATTGACGCAACGCACCCCACAGCCAGATCACGACCATTCCGAAGTAGAGTCCCATAACCGCACGCATGATGTGAGTGAGGTTGATTGTATTCACCGTAATGCCGAAGAGGGCGTCCAGACTGACCGACGGTTTGGCTCCATAGCCCAACGCGATCGGTACCAAGCCGACGGAACAGAAGATCAGAAAGGCGCGAGTTCTCATCGTAGAGCGAAGTATGTATGGCTGAACGCGGACTTCAGTGGGTAAGTTGATGATGACGCAGACATGCTGATCTCATTTGGGGTTGTGTCGATCTCTCTAAGACATCGAGAAGACCCTATCCCCCTTCCGATTGAGCACGTGGGTATAATATACCGTGGGTCGCACGTCCTCGCGACCAACCAACTCCTGTACGGTCCGGAATAGGTTTAGTGACTTCCCGTCCAGCGTTTGTCCCAGCGTCTAGTGACAAAGTCGTAGGGCGTCCAGCGTGCGAAGGTCGTCGTACACCAAAGGCAGCAACTGCTCGGCCGCCGACGAGTCGCCGCCTTCAAACTTCTGCAAGATCTGTGTGACGTTGCTCATAGCGGCACAACGCCGCGGTCTCCCGTGTCGTCAACCAGCGGGGCGTAGCGCCGATGCAGCGAAACAGCGGTGAGCAGCTTGGGGAACGAAACGATCGTATCCGGGAGACCGGAGAGATTTCCAGCGGGCGGCCAGCCAGCCGGGTGCGGAAACGTACACAGCGCATCTACGGCGGTCGCTTGCACCTCAGCGAGTTGCGGAACTTCCGAATCTACTGAAGTTGGACCAACCGCTGGCCCGAATGGCGGAACCAAACTGAACGAGTTGAGAAACACTTCTGAAGTTGTCGTATCACTTTGACATACGCGAGCGACCTGATCATCGAAGGCCCACCCGCCCGGTTCCGAAGTGCACCATGAGGGCGTGTCCGCAGTCATCTGATTGCGACGCTTCGGAACTCATGACGAGCACACCTGGGGCACTTTGTCAATCTGGCTGATGAACCATGAAAGCACATCCGAATGTTGTATTTAGCGGCCTCCAAACCAGTGAAGCACACAGAGCATCGGTTGCATCGGGTCGATGCTCTACGGGGCGGTACACATTCGGGTACACTACCCCTTGCAAACCCCGCGAAATCCGCCAAAATCCCGGAAGTCGAGCGAGTCAAGACTTGAAGCGATCGCTCACCGAAAACTCTTCTGACTTCCTGATTTAGCACCACTAAGAATCACGCTCCGCCGAATTCGCTTCCAAACCTACGGAACCGAAGGGCCGTTGGCACACCACCGGTCGAACCGCTTCCAGACAGAATTCGGTTTGTCGTATCGCTCCGGGAGGTCGTCCCAGGGAATGCCGGTCTTCTGCACAAACAGCACCGCGTTGACGAATCGTCGATTGTCCTCGCCCGTGCGTCCCGGGTCGCCCTCCTTGCCGGGGATCAGATCGTTGATTTGCGTTCACTGCTCGTCCGCCAATTCGTGTCGCCGAGCCATCGCCTTCCTCCCTGGAACGATGCCGTGAGAAATCCAAACCCTTCAAAGTGTCGCGAAAAGCCCCCGCACGTTACAACTCTGAATGTCCGTACTACCTAACCCGAACATTCAAAGGGAACCAGCATTGGAATTTCCGATATGGGGGAATCTCAAGAGCAACGACCGTGGCACGCACTCGCGTTATCTGGTGTTTGCGAGCATTTGAATACCACGGAAAGCGGGTTGTCAGAACCTGAGGCCGAGGAGCGGCTTCGACGATATGGTCCAAACAAATTGCCAGAACGCCCTCCTGCCACTCGTTGGCAAATCTTCATTCGGCAATTTTACAGTCCACTCATCTACATTCTGTTGATTGCCGCCCTGGTGTCGCTTGTCATTGGAGACGTGAAGGATGCTGGATTCATCTTCGCGGTGTTGATCCTCAATGCGGTCATCGGCAGCTACCAGGAATGGAAGGCCGAGCAGAGCAGCCATGCGCTCAAGAAACTGCTCCAAATTCGTGCGTCCGTACTTCGCGGGGGCGAATTCCGAGATGTGTCTGCCGAGCGAGTGGTTCCCGGCGATGTCGTCTGGCTCGAATCTGGGAACCGTGTCCCCGCAGATTTGAGATTGCTCACTTCTCAGGGATTGGAAGTGGATGAGTCTCTGCTGACGGGAGAATCTCTGGCCGTTGCCAAAGACCCCGCTTGGATCGGACCAGAGAACGCGTCCGTTGGCGACCGAGCTTGCATGTCATACGCGGGATCGATTGTGGCACGAGGGCGAGCCAAAGGAATTGTTGTTGCGACCGGGACTGCGACAAATGTCGGTCAACTGGCCCTCGATGTGGGAAGCTCAACCGGCGGCAGGCCTCCACTCTTGGAGCGAATGGAGCGATTTACGAATGTGGTCTCGATTGCGACATTGACGATCGCCGTGTTGATCGGCGTCATCGGGACAACGTTGGGGCGTTATACGACCTCGGAAATGTTTCTGTTTGTCGTTGCCTTGGCAGTTTCCGCCATTCCCGAAGGTCTGCCCGTCGCAATGACGGTTGCCCTGGCAATTGCGACGACCCGCATGGCTGCCCGCGGCGTCATCGTTCGCAGGCTCACGGCGGTTGAAGGTCTCGGAAGTTGCACTCTCATCGCGACGGACAAGACCGGCACATTGACGGTGAATGAACTCACCGTGCGAGAGGTTCGAACGCCGAATGGTGAGAGCTTCACGGCAACAGGAGAGGGGTTTGTGCCGAATGGGCATGTGCTCTCGGATGGCAAGCCTTTGCGGTCGACGATGAATCGATCGTTGGACGCTCTGGTTCGAGCGGGCATCCTCTGCAATGAATCGGACTTACATGAACGGGATGACCAATGGGAATGGCGAGGCGACGCGGTCGACATTGCCTTGCTTTCGTTCGGCCACAAGCTCGGGTGGCACCGGGTGGGAATGATCGACGAACACCCACAGGTGCACGAGATTCCGTTCGAGTCAGAGCATCAATATGCCGCCTCATTCAACAAGGTGAACGGTGACACCTGTGTCTTTGTCAAGGGGGCTCCCGAGCGCATTCTGGCGATGTGTGGCTTCAACGATATGGACACCGATCTGGAATCGCTGGCAAACGAGATGGCCAGTCGAGGGCTTCGGGTATTGGCTTTGGCAGAGGGAAGAGTTGACGGAGGAAGCGACCATTCCCATGCCCCCACCTTGCCGTCAGGCCTCATGTTCCTTGGCTTCGTGGGGATGATCGATCCATTGCGGCCTGGCGTTGGCGATGCCGTGCGTGCGTGTCATGAAGCCGGCGTCGATGTGTCGATGGTCACAGGCGACCATGGCGTGACAGCGTTGGCGATTGCTCGAGAAATGGACCTCGCTCACGATGAATCTCAAGTCGTTACTGGTCCAGAGTTGGAGGTTAAGACAAGCGAAGAACTGTCAGAGATCGTAAAGACAACTCGAGTCTTCGCACGGGTCGGTCCACGTCAAAAACTCCAGATTGTTGATGCAGCACGGAGAGCCGGCCACTTTGTCGCTGTCACAGGAGACGGCGTTAACGATGCACCAGCCTTACGGGCGGCGAACATTGGCGTCGCGATGGGCAAGGCGGGGACAGATGTGGCTCGCGAAGCGGCGGAACTTGTCATCAGTGATGACAACTTCGCCACAATCGTCGCCGGGATTGAGGAGGGCCGAATTGCGTACGACAACATTCGGAAAGTCATCTACCTGCTTGTCTCGACAGGCGCGGCTGAACTTGTGTTGATGGGCCTGTCCATCATTTCCGGAATGCCATTGCCTCTGTTGCCGGTGCAGATTCTGTGGCTGAACCTTGTGACCAATGGCATTCAAGATGTTGCGCTCGCTTTCGAACCGGGCGAGGGAGACGATTTGAAGAGAAAGCCACGTTCGCCTCGGGAACGTGTTTTCAACCAGCTCATGATCGAGAGAACTGTCGTTGCCGCGAGCGTGATCGGGACAATCGGCTTCACTTCGTTCACCTGGATGATCCAGAACGGCTGGACGGAAACAGAGGCCAGAAATGTTCTGTTGTTGATGATGGTGCTCTTTGAGAACTTTCACATCGGCAACTGTCGCTCCGAAACCAAGTCAGCGTTTCAGTTCTCTCCACTGAGGAGCCCGATCCTGTTGATGGGCGCAGTAACGGCGTTGCTGATCCATGTCTCTGTGATGTATGTCCCGTTCATGCAAACCATCCTGGAGGCCAATCCAGTTTCGCCGTCAGCATGGCTCATCGTAGCTGCCCTCGCAGTGACGATCGTTCCAGCACTCGAGTTGCATAAATGGTCATGGGCCTTGCGTCACGACGATTTGACACGACGTCGACCCGATTGACGAACAACGCTTTCAGCCTTGTGAGGCGAATCATCCGTGTCGTCTGAATCAGATTGCTCTCACTTTCATGACGTCAGCTGCTGAGCCGGTTGGCCATGCCAATGAGGCGTAGGACGAAGCTGAGTGCGGTGCCTCGT
>JAGQPX010000114.1 GCA_020426505.1 Planctomycetaceae bacterium
GTCCGAAAATCGGGGTCCACTTCAACGTGGTGCATCGAAAAGTCACGAGTGAACTTTTGACGTTTGTCGCTCGCCTAGTGACGACATGAAAGAAGAGCGGGGTAAGTGACCTTCTTCTCAGGTAATGTCAAAAGCCATAACGAGCTATGCGGTTCCACCGTTACCGGCGACTTACAAGCAAGGAAGACACATGAAGTGGTTTCAAAACCCGTCCTACCGACCGAAAAGGTTTGAAACGGCCTCATTGCAGTCAGATAGAAATACAGGAGTGAGTAGAGGTAGAGCAGGTCGTCCCTGCGTCCCATCATTTTGAATTAGGTGGTGAGACGGAAAGGTCGTCTCTGCTAATTGCCTTCACTGCATTTCGAGTGCGACGCGTGGCTCAGAACGACCACGAGTTTTCTACCAGCCGAGCCAGTCGAAACGTAACACGCTGAGAACGCCCATTCCAAACGAGAGTTCCTTTGATTTCATCGTCCTCCCATTGACCAACGAACGATGCAGAATTGCCTTTCGAATAACCCTCACCCTTGCAAGAAAACCGAACGGAGTTGCCCGTAATCTGGTATCCGCGGCCTCCGCAACCTTGCGCTCCGACAGCAACGTCGAGATAGCCATTGCTGTAGAATTGAATGTAAGGCGTGCTTGGCCTTCCATTCTTATCAGGCACGGACCACCTGCGATCATTGGCGCCGTATAGGACACCCTGCGTTAAAGTCGCGGAGGGCTTTGTCGTCAATCCATCTTTCGGAGTCGTGCTCTTAGCAACCGTAATCCCCGCATGCTCTCGTAACGACACGACATCGGGTTCGTAGGTGCCGCCGTAGCCGAGCGTTGTGCGTTTCGAGTTGAAGTCTCGTAGCCGCTCTTCAAACGCAGTAAGGCGCTTTTCAAGCTTAGCACGGCGGTCCGCAATTTCTGTCTCCCGTTCCGTCACGACTTTCTGTTGGATCAATGCCAACAGTTCCGCCTCTCCTTCGGCCTTGAGCTTTCGGAGTGTCTTCAGATCATCACTCAAGGCCTTGTCGATCCCCAGGATTGTCGTCGATTCCGTATCAAGCCCCTTCCAATGCCACTTGAGCTGCGACTCACGCCGCTTGGCGAGACGCAGTTTGAACGGTTCTGTCACATTTGCACGTGACTTGACGGCCTTACCGCCAAGGATGTCGGACTCCTGACGAACCTCTGCGTTGAGTTTTCCCCAGCGCAGTTCGGAGTATGCCTGCCTGTAGTTTTCCAGAGCGGTATCTGCGGCTGCGCGGGTCGGATATCCCTCGCTGCCCCATGTTTCGCCTTTCTCATCCAGAAAATACAAAACATAGCTGCTCGCCTCTGGTTCCGATTGCTGCCCGAAGGCGATGGCGCTCAGCAGCAGGAAACTACAGACGGACGTCACAACGGTTCGCTTCAACATGGCTCTACTCCCGGTCATTCAGGTTCAAGTGAATCAAGCGGCCAATTCCGCTGTGAAGAGAACGGCAGGGTGTGACATTTTTTTGGGGATCGACGCTCGCGCACAAAAAAAAGCCCCAGACTGGCCACAGTGGCTGGGGCGTGCGGTTATCCATTGACCAGTGAAAACGAATCTCGCATCCGTTCTTCAAGCGAGGCAGGCATCCCTGTTACGAGTACACGGAGGGGCGGAACCACTAGATTCTATCACTACTCCTCATAGGTCACGAGAACACGAATGTTGAATACAGGCCCGTTTTGTTTTGTGACCTCCCCCCCAGCGGAATACGTTTGATGAGCCCCTTCTGTGATCACCATGTGAAAGGTCAACTTGTCTCCATTCGGTTCCACAGACGACACATCAAAAAGGCTGTCATACGGGTTATTCAGAATCTTCGCACTGAGAATCCGCTTGTTGTCCCCCGGTGCGGGGTCGGTGGTCTGGAATGCCTGATCATGAAGGTCGTATCCCTGGCGACCGTTACCGTCATGATGGCCATAAATGTTGAACACGACGTCGACCATCTCTGCACGTGGTTGTTGCTGCGGAGGAACGTATCGTTCGGCCATCGCGGTTGCGGTGAGGTTTCCCGCATTGATGACGAAGGTGAACGGACGATCCTTTACACGGTCAAAAGTGAATGTCTTTTCAGCATTGACAACAAGTTGGCAACCAACGAGGTTTTGCCGTGCTTTTCCGCCATCGACGTGAACATTCTTGATGGTCGTTGCCTTGCCCTCTGGGGTTGGTCTCCAGGTGACTCTCACGGTGACGGTCTGATCATTTGCGCCGATGACCCATGCTCGAAGCCCAAATCCGTTATAGAAGTTTCGGATGCATTTGTTCCATGCATCGATTGCTTCCTTCGATAGGTGCTCACGTAGCAAGGTGGTCGACTGATCTTCATCGAGGGCAAAGCCTTTTTGGCTGAATTCACTCGTCCGTCTCTCTTGGAACTGCTCCCAAGACATCTCACCGCCAATTGGAATGCCGTCGACGGGGACCGTCGCGCCTCCTTTCGCCGATTCCTTCATTTCTTCAAAGGTCGCTTTGTTCACCAAACGTAGGAATGCGAGCCGCGTAGCTTTTGACATCTCGCGGACCTCAACATCGGGCACGAGAACGGCAGCACATGGGCAACCGTCTGCCTTCACAGGCGCATTCTGAATCGCGGTAAGTAGGATGCATGCACACAAGATTGCTCCAGTATTTCGCTTCGACATGATCGCTCTCCTCAGTGTCTCAGTTCGAGTAACGGTTCTGCGCTCGATTGACGCTGTGGAGAGAACGGGAGGGTGTGACATTCCTTCATGGTTCGTAAAACAAGCGGCCACCTATGGGGATTCACCTTGCGGCTGTACCACAGGGATGCTCCAGTCGAGGACTCGAGATGAATGGGTCCAAAGCGCAGCAAGTGATGACGTTGCAGAGATCATCGATTGGCGCCAACCGATTGATTACTTCGCGTCATCTACGGCGATAGATTGGTTCAGCTTTTGCTTTCGGATCAGCCATTCTGAAGGGGAAAGCAGTACGACGTCTCCACTTTCGAGGAGTCGTTGTCCTGTTTTAACCTCAACCCATGTGCTTGCTAAGGCGTCGGGTACCGCTTGCATCAAGCCGCGTCCCCAGAAACTGATCTCACCATTTCTCGCGAACTGCCGCCCGCATCCGGTTACCACTGTTTGTTCGTCAGATGCGAACGCTGCATCAAGGACAAGTCCAGAATGTTTCAGCAAGCGACTGACAGGACGTCCAGTTTTAAGATTCCACACTCGTAACGCACTATCGCCTCCACCGATGGCAATATGCTGACCATCCCTACTTATAGATAAAGCACGAATCCATCCATCGTGCGGAAAAACCTGACCGGTCTCTCTTTTTGTCTCAACATCCCAAATGACGGCCATTCGGTTTGCCCCTGCGGCAATTAAACTTTTGGCATCGGGGGAAAAGGTGATCCCCAACACCGCGTCATTGAATACGCCATTTTCCCACTCTGACAAGGTAATGACTTCGTCGGTCTCAGGATTCCAAAGCGCAACCAAGCCGCGATACCCTCCCACGGCGACGTAGGACCCAGCAGGGCTCCAATTTAACGAAACCACCCATTCATCAGTCGAAAGTGTATGCATGAGTCTGTGGGAATCCGTGTCCCAAACCCAGACAGTGTTGCCGTGCCCCCCAGCAGCAATCAGTTTTCCATCTGGACTCATTGCGACAGCCAGGCAAGCTTGATCGATCGTGTCTCCGACTTGCTGTCCCGATTGTGTGTCCCATACAGAAACCGTCCCGCCACCAGAAAGCGGATGCCCTGAGGCGACTACATAGCTTTTTGCGTCTGCGCTAAAGACTGCACTGCATACACCTTTACTGTGTTGTACCGCAGTGCCAATGGATTCAAGATTCTGAGCGTCCCAGACTTGAGTGGTACCCATGTTGGAACCGAGCACATCGTTCGTTCCGGAGAGCAGGAGGCTTCCGTCGGAGCTGACATCGATAGAGCTGACCCAGCCAGTGTGAACATCCTTGTGGAGGGCATCATGGTCTGGCAACTCCCATTCGTATCCAGCCCAATAAGATCTCGCCAGAATCGTTCTCCCCCCGTCAGCGAATGAAATACTGTGGATACCCTGTTCGTGGAGCATCTGATTGTATATCTGTTCCATTGTGTCGACTGACCACAGTCGGACAGTCGATGTACCGCTTCCGACGGCAAGAACGCTGCCATCCTCATCGAAGGCGATGGCGTAAATCGCTTCCCATTGGTGGGACGTTCCACTGACAGACCCACCCAAGATCTGATTTTGGATTTGACCTGTATCGACGTTCCATAACCGAACACCCCCGTCCAGACAGCCAGTGGCAAGCAGTTGAGAGTTTGGTGAGAAGGCGATGGCGAAGACGGCAAGGGGATGTTCAAGCAAAGTGCCAACCTTCTCCACTTTCGTACGATCCCAGAGCTGAACGCCGTGATTCCCGTGCTGGTCAGTCACTGCGGCAATTAAGGTCCCGTCGTAGTTCCAAGAAATTGTAGTTGGAGTCACTTCGGAGTCGAGTTTTGCCAGCTCTTCACCAGAGCTAGTTGACCAGATGCGGACCGAACGGTCGTGAATCGTTGCAAGTTCGCTTCCATCTGGGCTGAATGTGAGTGAAGGATTGCGCGTGGCATAAGCATCTTCCATCACCCAGGTCAATGCTGAGCCGCCAGGGACAGAAAACGGAGCCACAGAGGCTTCAGCAGTCCCAACCACAAAAAACTCTTCATTGGGGCTGAAGGCGGCAGCATGGGCACAGGAAATCGGCGGGTGCAAAATCGACTTTTCATTTGATGTTCGATCCCACAACAAGAGTTCTGCCCGCTCTGGTTTCTCTCGACGATATCCATAAAAGAGGACGTAACGTCCCGACTTACTGGCGACACTACCAAATGGAACCATTGACGTTGGAATCTCACAGACGTCACGGAGTGAAGGCGCAGGAGATGCCCAGCTAATCAGATCACGCTTTACGTCGGCACGAAAATCTTCGTCATCCGCAGATGAGTCTTCGACCGCTTTTGCGAGCAACAGAAGTCCGTGACCAACGCGCCCTCTCTCACAAAGGGATCGCCCCACGGACGCGCTTAGAGTCGCCTTTAATCGCTCAGCACGGCGACGATTGACAATGGCGACAGATTCGCTTTGCTTCGCAGCTGTGGCCTCTCGGTCGGCACGACCAGCGGCGAGGCGCGCTTGTTTTGCCTGCACTTTTGATTCAATGGCAAACAGCGTCGACACGAGCGTGCCGATTAACAGAGACAAGAAGATGGCTGTTGAAAGCGAAGCAATCAACGGGTTTCGACGGCAGGCACGCCAAATTCTTTCAGCCTTGCTGACGGGTCTGGCTTGAATTGGCCTGTCGTCCAACCAGCATCGCAGGTCACTCGCCAAGTTAGCAACGGTGGTATACCGACGACCCGGCTCTTTCATCATCGCCTTCAGGCAGATTGTCTCCAGGTCACGCGGGATGCGGTCATTGAGTTGACGGAGTGGTTTCGGATCATCGTTCAACACCTGATGCAGGAGCATGCGGACGTTGCCGCGAAACGGCAGTTCTCCCGTCAACATCTCATAGAGAATCACCCCCAAGCTGTAGATGTCACTACGCTCGTCTACTTCGTCCTGATCACCCCGGAGTTGTTCAGGAGCTGCATACGCCGGAGTGCCGAGGATCGCTCCCTCACGTGTGATCGTGATTTCCGTATCGTCTCCGCGAGCGAGCCCGAAGTCCATGACGCGAACATGACGTGCTGCGGCGTCGCTTGTAGCCGCCTGCAACATGATGTTCGAAGGCTTCAGATCACGGTGGACGATGCCGTGCTCGTGCGAGTGTTGAACACCACTGCATGCCATCACCAGGATTTCAACGGAATCTCGAAATGTGAACTGATCGGACTCGAGGGCTTCCGCCAGCGTTGTCCCCTCCACAAACTCGCTGACGATGTAGGGGAAAGTGTCCCTCCGTCCCAATTCCAAAACGGAAACGATGTTCGCATGTGCAAGTTTGGCGACGCTGCGGGCCTCGCGGACGAAGCGTTCTTCATCCTCTGAGGACATGAAGCGTCCAGAGCGGGGGATTTTGACTGCAACCGTTCGCCCGAGTTCCGTATCGATGGCGCGATAGACTGTGCCAAATGATCCACGTCCAACTTGCTCAACAAGCTTAAAGCGATCGAGCTGCGGAAGCTCATCGTCTGCCCAGGAATGAGCAGGATCGACATGAATCGAGCTTCCGCACGACGGACATGAGACATCGTCTACGGAATCATCCACGATGTGGATGGGATTTCGACAGTGCGGACAATGGAGATGGAGTGAATCGTCGACGGTGACTCCTGCGAGCCGACGTCGAATCTTGACGAACATCGATTCAACGGATGATGGACCGTCGTTCGCCTGGGGACTCTGCAGTTGGTTCAGTAGTTCATCAGGAGCTGAGTCAATGACATCCAGACGGCGAGAACAATCCTCGCACGTCTCCAAATGGAGTGTGATCGCATCAATGCGATCATTGCTACACTCACCAACCGCGAACGCCCTCAAATCGTCGTCGCTCAGACAGTTTTCAGTGGACATCAATGGACCATCATGGATGCAACCAGTCGGAATCGGGATTTGAAGACATAACGCCAACGTGTGACACGACGTTTCGTCGCGAGGTCATCGGAGTTCTTCTGAACTGGGAAGTGCATCGCGTAACCGACGAAGCACACGGCATTTGGCCTGTCTGACGGCTGCTGAACTGATCCCGAGTTCAGACGCTGCATCGGTTGCGTTCAAGCCGTCGACTGCCGTCCGCCAGAAGGCCGTCCAAGTCTGTTCACGAAACTCAGCCTTCAGTGTCAGCAGCGCTTCGCGTGTTTCCAATGCGGCCTCTGTCTCGGTCTTTTTCTGTGGACTTTCTGTCAGCACGGAATCCAGTGATTCGAGTTCTACCGCAGCGATTTCCTCGATTCGCAGTGCAGCAGTCGATCCCCCAATGGCAATTGGCTGCTTGCCGTTTCGGCGAAAGTGATCGTTCACCTTGTTGAACGTAATCACCTTCAACCAGGCTCGAAACTTGGCCTTTCCTTCTTCGCGTTGGAATCGCTTGAGATTGCGAACAACGGACAGAAACACGTCCTGGTAGACGTCCTGAAGTGAAGACGAGTCACGAACCCCCATCCGCGAAATCCAATACCGAATCACCGGCCCATAGACGTACTCCAGCTCCCGCCACGCTTCCTGGTCGTCACATCGCGCGCCGCTCAGGAGATCAGCACTCGTGGCTGCAATTTCATTCGGCGGTCGCCGGAGTGACTCTTGCATCGGATGGCCCAGTCAGAAAAAAGAGGAGCGGAAACTCAACACTTTTCAGCTTAAGTGAAAGGCATCGTGACAGTTGCGACATTTGACGCTTTTCAGTGTCACACCCCGGCGTTCTTTTTTCAAGGGCTTACGAATCACGTGCAATCCTGAAGAGAACTGGGGCTAAGAATGTTTGGATTCTCAACTCGACGACGTCGACGACACGCTCAAAACAATCCGTCTGCCGTGGAGGCGATGGAGTCCCGTGTGTTGTTGAGTGCGGACGTCATGGTGGATGTTGACGGCGATTCCGTCGCCGTTCACGGCACCAACGAGCAGGATATCATCACATTCGCTGAGGTTGGCGAAAACGAGAATCGCCGGATTGTCATCAACGGGAATCGCGAGTTTCGCTTCTCCAACGGCGAGACATCAATTGCAAACCCCGTCAGTCACCCGATTCAGCAGTTCGTTGTTTATGCTGGCGCTGGAGATGACGTGATTGTCAACAACACGAGTGTGGGCATGATCATCCTCGGTGGAGATGGAAACGATACGCTCGTCGGTGGTGACGGAAATGACACGATCTATGGAGGAGAGGGGCGCGATGTCATCGAGGGAGGAGCCGGCAACGATCGACTGAATGGTGATTTTGGCAGCAGTGCCGCAGTTGATGGCAACTTCGGTGAAACCATTGGTGTTGGCGATTTCGACGGCGATGGGGATGACGACCTGCTCTTCAGGCTCGACACGCAGTATACGATCTGGCGTATGCAGGATGGACAAGCGATCGATACGAAAGCCGTGTCAGTTGATGCTCGTGACCAATTCATTGCGGTAGGTGACTTTGATGGAGATGGGGACTCCGACTTGATCTTCGAACGTCGAACAAACGACGGCGACAATGGTCTGTTGATCACATACCAGATGCAAAGTGGCAATGTCCGCGATACACGCGCCAATCGCTACGTGAAAGATAAAGATGGGAACCTCATACGCAATGCCAATGGATACATGCTGGGAACATTCGTTGGCATCGGCGACTTCGATGGCGACGGACGCGACAGCCTGCTGACCCGCCGTGAGAGCGACAGCCTACTGATTGAATTCACGATGAGCTCAGACGGAGTCTCCGTCGACCGAAGTGGACGGATACGCACCGACGCGGACGAGATGGTCATCGGTGTCGGGAAGTTCGACGGAGATAATCGCGAAGATGTAATGACCGTTCGGCTGAGCGACAATCGGCTCATCGTTTATTCCAACCAACTCTCACACCGGGACGGGTCCGGATATCTCAACACAGCGGACATTCCACTGGGAGTTGGTGACTTTGTCGCAGGAAATGGTCGTCACGAGTTGCTCATGCGTCGCGACGATGGACGGTACGTCGAATACATTCTCGATGACCGTGGCCAAGTCATCAACGGCCAAGTCCGAGGCGCAGGGACGGCTTTCGAATCATTTGCCTTGGGATCGCATGTCATCGGCAACTTCAATGGGGATGACTTTTCTGACGTCGTCTACACGGAGCTGTCCAGCCGAGTGGTCACCGACTTGTTTGGAGCAAGCGGTACAGGGAACGGCTGGACGTATGGCGACGTTTTCGCCATGCGTGAGGCTGGCTTTGCCATGGCCACGATCGGTTACGAAGACGACATCAACGGCGGCCCTGGGGTCGACGTACTCTATGGCGGGCTGGGACAAGACTTCCTGCGTGGACACCATGGCGAAGACCAGATCGTCAACCCGGGAGCCTTCGACCAATTCGGCGACGGAGCACCAACCGGGGCGAATGGGGGGTATCGCGGTAGACAGTCATGGCAATTTGCTGAGAACAACGACGGTATCCTGCGAATCAACGGCGGATCAGGTGACGATGTGCTTATCGTTACTGAATCAGAAGGAAGACTGTTCGTACCAGGCTTGGGATATCTGAATGATAACTACCGTGAGATCGAGCTTCGCGGTCTGGAAGGCAATGACGTCATCGTCAGTGCGCTCACCAGCATCCGTCGTGATTCCTCAGCCGGCGTATCCCTCGTTGGCAATGCCGGCAATGACGTCCTCGTTGGTGGGCAAGCTGACGACGCCTTCCACGGTGGCCGTGACAATGACCACCTGTACGGCGGAGGAGGAAGTGACACGGTTGATTTCTCTGACGCCAGAGAAGGTGTACGCGTACACCTTGGCGAGCAATCAGCCACAGGCGACGGAGAAGACTTTGTAACTCAGGTCGAAAATGTAATTGGATCCGATTTCGACGACACGATTTTCGGCGACAGTCAAGACAATCGAATCGATGGAGGCCGAGGCAATGACCGTGTCGACGGCAACAGTGGTAATGACGTGTTGCTTGGTGGAGCAGGCTTGGATCATCTGAATGGCGGAGGTGGCATTGACACCGTGGATTACGGAAACTCATCACAGTCGGTCTACGTTCATCTCGGCTTGAATCATGCGGATGGTCCCGATATTGACGTTGATGAACTGCTCAACATCGAGAATGTCGATGGCTCCGAATTCGACGACACGATCTTCGGAAGCGATGCTGCCAACCGACTCGACGGACGCGGCGGGAATGATCGCATTGATGGTAACGCCGGCAACGATGTCCTAATTGGAGGCAGCGGCAATGACCATCTGAATGGCGGAGAAGGCGATGATGTTGCCTACGGAGGCGACGGGAATGACGAGATCATCAATGCCGTAGACATGTTTGAACAACAGTTGGCTTTTCGTTGGGCTCCGGTGCTTTATCAGGATGTTGACGATGACGGCCCCAATTCCCTTGGTGGTCGATCTGACTACATCTCACGAATCGACTTCGACGGCGATTGGGATGCGCGGAACAACTGGGAAAATGCTGAGCACTTTGCATTGCCAGCAAGTGTCTACTACTCGGTAGTTACCACTACGACTCATTGGTACATCACCTACGGCTTCTATCACGCAAGAGATTGGAGTGATCAACTTCTTCAACGGTCATGGGACCAACACGAAAATGACATGGAGGGTATGCTGGCGATCGTGAAACGTGGGACTTCCAATGGCGAAGCCTTTGGGGAATTACAGGCCATCGTCACGACATATCACACCGACTTTGTCAGCTACATCGTTGATGGCGGAACTCTGCAGCCAGCTTGGTTCGACTCGGACCAAGAAGATATCGGTGGGGCCATGGATCATGGTGGCGTCTTGCCAATGATGCCGACGACCGGCCCCGACGGGCAATCATGGCATCGCCCTGTGGTTGCTCAGGAATCCGAGGGGCACGGACTGCTTGCCTTCGACATCGGCGGCAACAAGGGTCACCGTCCCAACGGCGGCGATACTACTTGGGTGCGATATGAACCGGGAAAACACGGGGCAGAACCATCGAGTCCATACAACAGCGGAAATGTCTTTTCCCCTTCTGCCACCACACCCTACGAATTGGTCGATATTTTCGTAACGGGGGGACTTTGGGATCATCGATTCGACAGACTTACATTCGGTCGGTGGGGGAAATTCTATGGTGACAACGGAATGAATGACGCCGCCAATGCACCCTGGACATGGGACGATTCAGATTCTTGGATTGCCGACAGCGATGAAGATGGACGCCCAGCCGGTGAGATTGCCTATGACCCTGCCGCGTTTGCGAGTGCATGGTTTCGAGGGGATACTTTCAGTGGAGTTTATGAATCGAATCCATATCGGCAAGACGACACAGCTGTCTTTCTTGTCAACGGCGCTGATGCACATCCTTGGGACTCTTCATTGGACTTAGGGGAGCCACTGTCATGGCTTAGTACCACGGTCAACGACGACGAACTCCATGTTGCAAATTGGGACAACTTCTATGCCCATGGCGATGGCAATGTGCTTTCAAGTGAAAGTGACTTCATCACTGACATGCAGAACTTTTTGAACATCATGGAAGATACAGACATGATCATCTTAGTCGGCTTCAGTTATGGTGGTGATTCAGTTTTGGAAGTCGCGAATGCGACTTCTCGTAACATAGATCTTCTTGTCACCCTCGACCCCGTTGGAGCTCTCGGATTCCGTTCAGAATTGCCTGACTCTGTCCCTTCGAATGTGACATATTTCTTGAATCGTTGGCAGGAAAACTCGCCATTCCCCAACGAAAACATTCTTGGTTCCAGTAGTGCGGAGCGCTCCAACCATGCTCAGAGGCATTTAAGCACCGACATTGGAATCATCGATCAAAGCGTGGTCACTGGAGTCTCCCACGGAGGACTTCCATTCGATGCCGGAGTACTGCAGGATATCCGTGTTGCGATCACTCACGTAATGAATTCACCAAATCTTGGAAACGTCATTCGCACCAATGGGTTCAACAACACAACATGGCTTTCGACTCTCTCAAGTGAAAGCGATGACAACTCCGTACATTGTTCCTTGCTCGCAGATGTTGCTGAAGTCATTCCGATTGTCGTGGAGGAAGGTGCTGAGGTGTGAGTGCCAGTCTTCGAATTCACGTTGCCATCTGATACGACGCGTTTGAGCCAGATAAGTCATGCTCTGTATGAGTGGCAACTCCCCGAGATCTGATCCAGATATTATGAGCGTCGCTCCGATGCACGTGAAGGTCACTTCCGCATATCGACCCAATGATTGCCAAGAGCGGCCCCATCTTCGCTCGTCGCAGCAAAGTCAACCGATAACCGGGTAGCTTCGTGCCTGTCAGGAGCTTCGTCAGAGTTTCCCAGCAAATGTCTTATTTTCCACAGGCTGCCCGGTTGCTGATCTCACCGGACGCCACCGCCCGCCGGGTGCTTCGCATTCTCACCACCGTCTAGACTCACTGCATTCAACAACGCCAAAGCTTTCGCCAAAACGTCTTCGGGAATTGACTCGTCACCGAGTAGCAACTCCGCGGCTGATGTCTTTGAATTTGCCTCCCGCAACGTGTTGCGGACGATTCTGCCAGCCTGTCGAGTCAGTCGTTGGTCTTCGGTCCACATTCGAGCATCCCACACCTTGATGGTGCCATCCCTGCTTCCGCTGATGAGTCGTGTACCATTCTCATTAAACGTGACTGCGGATACGCCTTCTGTATGTCCCCTCAATATTAGTGTTTCTCGTCCTGTATCGAGATCCCAAAGCCTTACAGTTCTGTCCCAGCTTCCACTGACGATCCGCCTACCATCAGGGCTGAATCCCACAGTCGTAACTCCGGCCATATGACTGTTCAGCGTAAGCATCTTCTGACCTGTCGCTGCATCCCAAATCTTCAAAGACGAGTCACCGTGTCCGGTTACAATCCTCGTGCCGTCGGGGCTGAATCTGGCGGCAACGACGCTACTACCATATCCGTCAAGCGTATGGATTGTCCTTCCGGTTGCAATTTCCCACACTTTGGCAGTACCGTCTTTGCTTCCAGTGACAATGCTCATTCCGTCAGGATTGAAATCTGCGCTGTAGACCGTGTTGGCATGTAGTGTCGCCGTACGTTCTAGTTGTCCTGTTGTGACATCCCATAACCTGATCGTCTTGTCCTCGCTTCCACTGACGATCTGATTTCCACTCGGGCTGAATGCCACGCAGCTGACCCATCCCGTGTGCCCCTGTAGAGTGAGTGCTAACTGTCCAGTGTCCACATCCCAGACTCGAATTCTCATGTCACCACCTCCGGCGCACATTCGCTCTCCGTCTGCGCTGATGTCCATGCATTCGAGACTCTCCTCAGAGCCAACAATTGTGCGTCTTTGCAAACCAGTCTCTGCGTCCCACAACTTGATTGTACCGTCCTCGATTACAGCTGCGATCTGTGTCCCCTCAGAACTAAATCTGACGTCAGCTACAACTTCATTGTGTGTGTCGAGCGTTAACGTGGAAAGATCAGAATTCGCGTCCCACATCCTTATTGACCGATCATAGCTACCAGTAGCAATCTTTAAGCCGTCTGGACTGTAACTCAGTCCATGAATCAGAGCAGAGTGCCCGTAACAGGTACTGATGAGTTCTCCAGTGTCAGCGTCCCAGAGGAGCTATTGTCAATTGTTGACGGGGCGGCAAAAAGGTGTCT
>JAGQPX010000115.1 GCA_020426505.1 Planctomycetaceae bacterium
AGCATGCAGACGAACCATTCTTCCTGTATTTGCCAACACACGCTGTTCACGCTCCATTCGAACCTAAACCGGAACTGGTCGAGAAATACCGTGAGAAAGCCCGCCAACTCAGGTTGGACGGCGCAGATCCGGTGTACGCCGCGATGATCGAAGCCGTTGACCAGAACGTCGGTCGACTGTTGGCTCATCTCGAACGGCAGCAACTGGCGGACAACACACTCGTCGTCTTCACCAGCGACAATGGCGGCACACCGCAATACGTCGCACCACTCAACGGGAGCAAGGGGGCGTTGTATGAAGGCGGCATTCGCGTCCCTTGCGCTGTCTGGTGGCAAGGGATCGAGAATCCTGGTCGGACGTGCGACGTGCCAGTGCTCAGCATGGACTTCTTTCCAACGCTGGCGGAACTGTCGGGTGCGAAACTGCCAGCTCAGCAACCGGTCGATGGTGTGAGTCTCATTCCCATCCTGGAACGGTCAGGAGACCTCAACCGCGAAGCCGTCTACTGGCATTTCCCCTGTTACATCGGTCGGGGCGAACCCTGCAGCGCGGTCCGGGCGGACGACTGGAAACTGATTCAGAAATTCGAGGACCAGTCGGTGGAACTGTTCAATCTGCACGACGATCCTGGTGAGTCCAGAAACCTTGCGCAGGCAAACCCGGAGAAGACTCACCAGATGCTCAGCCTGTTGACTGACTGGCAGACCTCACTCAACGCCCCCCGCCCATCCGAGCCCAATCCTGCCTTCGACTCCAACATGGTTCGGCGGGGTGGCAAAGGGCGAAGGCAGAAGCAAACCCGGCGTTGACATCAGCATGTTATCCTACATCAGCTTTCAAATTGGCAGGGGCTTTCAACCGATTGAGCACCTGAGTCACCCGTGCCCGGCTCACCTCCAAATGGCGGGCGAGCGCCGCCCGGCTTTCGAACTTGCCGGAGTCCAGCAAGGACTGGTAGTAGCGAGCCAACCGGAGCGGGTCACGCTTCTGTGACGGGGCGTGCGATTCGCGCTTCGGCGTTGCGGGCGGTCGCGTCCACGGATAGAATTCTACTGTCGGTGATTGACGCAACCTGTTGGTAGTGAAGGAACCTAGCTCCACGAAACCGCGGTTCGAGTTGAGAACGCCTCGGGGAGCCTTTTGACCCCTTTGGCGAACCAAGCTCTCAGGGGTTAACACATCGAGACCGTCGCCGTCATCTGGCCCGGTCTCGTTTCCATTTTGAGGCGACGAATCCACCGGTCCGACTTCCGGAAAAAGCGTCAGTGCTTACTCCGCACGCTTCTCCTCGCCGTCCAGAAACTTGAGTTCCAGCGACTGGACGAAATGGTGCAGAAGGCACCGCTGCTCGTCCGGTTCCGCACCGCCCAAGATCTCTCCGATGTCCTGCCAATCTTCGAGAAACGCACGTCCGGCTTCTGTGATCTGTTTGATCGGTGACTCCTGTTCGGTCATCGCCTTGATGTCCGTCTGAAGTTTCTCCCGCTCGACTTCCAATTGCTTCAGTTCATCGCCAACACTTGTGATCCCGGATCTTCCCATGTGCTTGAGGACCTCCAGCAAGTTCTGGATTTCCACTTGAACACGCGTCAACCTGTGACGAGCGATGTCAATCTGTGAGGCCAGCTTTCGACCTTCATCGTCGACTTCTCGCATCGCGGCTTCGAAGATCTTCTGCCGGTCACCAGTGTTAACACCAATCTTGACGACTCGGTCGATGACTGCCGCTTCAAGGGACTCCGCCGGTATCATGGGCGCCTGGCAGTCTGTCTTGTTGCCCAGGTGATTCTGTTTTGTGCAGGCGTAGTAGTGGTATTTCCGGTTTCGACCATGGGCACTCTTGGGAGTCATCATCGCTCCACAACCACATTGAACGAGTCCCCGCAGCAGGTAGCACCGACCATCAGTATGCCGATGATTTGATCTCGTTCGGGCGGTTTCATCAAGTTTCCGTTGGACGCGGTCGAACTGTCGCTCGTCAATGATCGGCTCGTGGGAATCGAGACAGTGTGCTTCACCCCAGTGAAGCTCTCCCAGATAGATGCGGTTCCTCAGAATTCGTTTGACCTGCTGTTTGGCAAACGGCTGTCCTCCTTTCAGTTTCCCGTGGCGAGTTTTGGTTTTGGGTAGACGAATTCCAGCCTGCCTCAGGTGTCGCTGGACGGCTCCCACTGACCCCAGCTCCTCGAACGCGTCGAAGAAGTGTGTCTTGATGATGGCCGCCCATTCGGGATCGATGATGAGTTTTCCACGATCATCGGGATCGGACAGGTACCCATGGACAAAGCCGCCGTTCCAAAGCCCCCGCTCAGTGCGGTCCTGCATGGTGGACAGTGTTCGTTCTGCGGTGAGCTTTCTCTCCAGTTCAGCAAAGACCATGATGAGTTTGAGCATCGCTTCGCCCATGGGAGACGATGTGTCGAAATCTTCGCGGAGACTGACCAGCCGTACGTGATGTACAGAGAACAGTTCCCAGAGTTCGACAAAATCCAACAGGCTTCTAGCACTACTCCGTTAAGTCTATG
>JAGQPX010000116.1 GCA_020426505.1 Planctomycetaceae bacterium
AATTCAGCTCGGATGAGCCACTAGGTGCATCGTCGTGATTCCGCTCCACGAAATGGACGGAATGCTGGAAGACGCAGAGCAACCGAAAAACTTCACCATCGACCACTCATCACGCGGAGCGTGATGGCTACTTTGTTTTTGCCTTCTTTCTCTTGGCGGACTTCTTCTTTCGTGATTTGGCTCGCTTCTTTCGCTGAGGCTGATAGCGGTCCAGCATGCCTTGGACGTGGGCGACGATCATGTCTCGGAGTTCTGGAGGTTCGAGCACCTCAGCCTGATCGCCGTAGCCGAGGATCCACCAGGAAATCTCCTTGAGGCCATCGACCGTGACATGAAAGTCCATTGTACTGTCGTCGTTCCAGGTAATTTGCTGTGTCTTGTGCCAGGTGACCTCAGCGACGTTGGTCGCGACTCGCGGCTGAAAGCGAATCGTCACGTCGGTGCGTTTACCCCGCTCACGAATCATGTGCCAGGCGTTCCCCAGGTAGCGGGCGAGTGAGAACCGCGGCGGGATTTCGAATGTGTCATCGATCGTCTCTGCGGAGAGGATGCGACCAAGATGCAGTGTGCGAACGGCTCGATGCACAGACGAGCGACCGATGACGTACCAGCTGCGTCGGGCGAAGAACAAACGATAAGGGCTGAAGAGTGTCCGTAGCTCCTTTTGATCGAACAGGCTGTTGTACTCGATCCGAACGCTGCGCCGGCGTGCGATTGCCTGCATCAGCTGCTCGTGATACGGCTGCGCATCGCTGAGCGGGTGGTGTCGAGGTAATCGCACATCGACCACTTCAGCAAGGTCACCGATCTCGTGCTGCAAATTCCCCGGAAGGTTGCTCACCAGCTTGAGGCTTGCATCTCGGGCGGCCTGAAAGAACGGCAGGCCTGTCTCCTCGCGGCCAAGGCTTCTCGACAGGATGATGAGCGCCAGCGTTTCAGCCAACGTCAGATCGGTTGGCGGCAGGAACGACGCGGTCGTCATCCAGTAGCCTTGTCGCTCCTCGTCATAAAGCACCGGAAGTCCCGAATCCTGCAGCATCCGAAGGTCACGGAAGATCGTCCGGCGGCTGACGCCGCAGAACTCCGCCAGATCCTTCGAGTTGCACACGCCACCTGTCTGCAGGCGTTCGATCAGTTTGAGCAACCGGCGGATCTTGTTGATGGATGCCATAGTCGGGACCGTTGATCAGCGTGAGAACTCAGCGATCCTTCAACTTTTGTTTCAGCGTCTCGTTCTCTCGTTCAAGTTCGTCAACTCGCTCCTGAGCCGCCCGCAATTGCTCGTCCCGTTGACGAAGTTGTTTCACCAGAGCTGCCAATTGCTGCTCACGTTTCGCCATCAACTCTGAGTCACCCACAAACACACCATCAAAGGGATCCATTTGTGGTTGATCGACTTGAGGAGGAATCTCACGGGCATAGGTACTGCTGGCTTTGACTCCCACTGCCCATTGACGGTCGGCGTCTTGTCCAATCAGGCCGACTGCGTCAATTTCATTCCATCCGGGCACTTTCGGGGAATCCAGGTAAATCCGGATGCGGTCGGTCACAATGTCCGTACGCAGCTTGATCTTTGAGACACCCCTTGTTTGACCGGCAGCGGTCGGATCTTGACCTTCCCAAACGATTGATTCCACACCCTCACGATCGAAAACGGCAATCTTGAAAACCGCTCCCGGACGGTATGTCTCGTGAATCTCGACGCATACTGGTATCACCGCCTTTTCATAGATCAATTCGAGCCATTCTTTTTGGCCATCCTCTGTGAGTGACGCCCAAGCTGTCTGAATGTCCCCCGCCAGAGGTGTATCCGGCTCCCCGATTGCCTGCTCCGGACCCCAAGCTCGCTTGGGAACGGCCACACCTTTGTTGAGTGCGTTACGTTCCCGCTGTGGCGAGACGATCTGTGCTGGGACGATGGGGGGCAATGTCGCTCCGACCAGCAACACAACCAAATATGGCCAGCGAACCATCAGGCTTCCCCTTTCGTTCCCGATTCCGTTTTCGCATCACGAATTGATTATAAACCATTTCTGCGGTTTAACTGCAAATCCCGCCGATCGGCAACTGTGAACTTTACCCAGAAGACCCTGTCACATCTTCCGAGCAAGCCGAAATCGGCACGATTCCCTGAGGCATTCCGAGCGGTCATACCGATCTAATCTGATGGATTGGCGTAACCGTCTCGCAGCCGTCAACCTCGAAGTCCGTCTTGACCTCAACGATAAAGTGAGGACAATCCGCTCCCCGAAACAGGCAAGGAAGCCGCTGATGGATCGTGTTGCACAGTTTGTTCTTTCAAGGACGGTCCCACCCGTTCCGTCAGAGACGGCGAACATGTGGACACACGCGTTCGGCTGGATGCTGAGTATCCTGGGGTCAATCGTCCTCATACGGACGGTGATGTTGCACGGCGGGCCGTGGGCCATGCTCGGGGCAACGATCTATGTGGTCACGCTGGTGGCCCTGTATGGAGCCTCGACACTCTCTCACTCGTTTGACGATCCGACGCGCCGTTACGTCTTTCGCATGGTCGATCAGATTTGCATCTTTTTGGCGATGGTGGGCCAGTATACGGCATTTTCGATCGCCCATTTGCGATCGACACCGTGGTGGATCGTGCTGTCACTGATGTGGCTGGTCGCCATCGTGGGCATCATCGTCCGCATCCGTGTGGGAGAGCGATCCCTGCACTATGCTTGGTTCCTGTCGATGTGCATCTTCCCTGCCCTGGCGATCGGACAGGTCCTCGCGATCACGGGCATCCCGGGAGTCTGTTACGTGCTGCTGGGTGGAGCCGCCTACATCACGGGGCTGTGGTTCTTCATCAACGACCACAAACACATCTACTACCACGCGGTCTGGCACGTCTGTGTGATTCTCGGAAGCGTGCTGCATTACATGTTCCTCTACCGCTCACTGGTCGGTCCGACTTTTGCCTGAGCAGTGTGGCGTTTCTTCCCAAGCCGATGGCTCTGCCGTCGTGCCTCAAAGGGAAATGATCTTCCAACCGAGACTGCTGATGACAGTCTGCACAGCATCGTTCGACGGCAAAGCCGTCGGCTTGGGAGTGTGGCCACGATACCTGCGAAGCTCACACTTCCCGAGGGGCATGCTCCGGAAGGCGATGAGCCCTTGTCACTGTGCTTACCGGCATCCCATAATCGAACGGTCAGTGACCGGTCGTGACGGTCACAACCATGCGATGACCTGCCCCCTGCTCCGGTGAGACTCCTTGATGCCTGATTCCCCGCCCGCTGACGATCTTGCTGCCCTTCAACGTCTTCGTGAGGCACACGATGCGTTGACGAGCCAACTGGCCAAACGAATCGTCGGGCAGCATCAGGTCATCGAGGAGATGTTGATCGCGATCCTCGCGGGGGGGCATTGCCTGCTGGTCGGCGTGCCCGGCCTCGCTAAGACGCTGATGGTGCACACACTCGCGGACGCCTTGGAACTCAGCTTTAACCGGATTCAATTCACGCCCGATCTGATGCCGGCAGACATCACGGGGACGGAACTCCTGCAGGAGGACCGCTCGACAGGTGCCCGCGAGTTTCGCTTCGTGGAAGGCCCCGTGTTTGCCAACGTGGTGCTCGCCGACGAGGTCAATCGCACGCCGCCGAAGACCCAAGCCGCTCTCCTCGAAGCAATGCAGGAACATCAGGTGACGGTGGGGGGACATCGGCATCGACTCCCGGAGCCGTTCTTCGTCCTCGCGACACAGAATCCGATCGAGCAGGAGGGGACGTACCCGCTCCCGGAAGCCCAACAAGATCGGTTCATGCTGCAGATTCGGGTCGACTACCCCAGCGAGGATGAGGAGTTTCAGATCGTCCGGCAGATGACGACCCCCAAGCCGGAACCCATCGAGCAAGTGCTGACCCAGGAGGAACTCGTGGGTTTGCAGGACGTCGTGCGTCGCCTGCCGGTCGCCGACCATGTGCTGCGATACGCGACGACGTTCACTCGCTGGACGCGACAGGAGACGGAGGGCGTGCCGGACTTCATCCGCGATTACGTAACATGGGGTGCCGGACCACGGGCAAGCCAGCATCTCGTGATGGCCGCAAAGGCTCACGCCATGCTCCGCGCTCGCGAACATGTGAGCATCGACGACGTGAAGGCAGTCGCTGCCCCCGTCATTCGTCACCGCATCGTGACCAACTTCAACGCGGAAGCCGACGGAGTCACCGCGCAGGAGATTGTCCAACGACTGATCGATGTGATCCCCACCGACCCCCGCAAAGCGTCCAACCTCAGCAAGCTACCGAACGTTTTTGCGTCCGCAGCGACGAACGATGAAGACCGATGAAAGACTCGCCCGTCTCAACCCGTCCGAGTGACCGAGTGCGGATGCCATCAGCCGTGACTCCCGAGTTGCTGGCGAAACTCTCAGGATTGGGGGTGAAGGCAAAGACGATCGTCGAGGGGTTCGTAGCCGGGCTACACCGGAGTCCGCATCATGGGTTTTCGGTCGAATTCGCTGAGCATCGGGAGTACACCCCCGGTGACGACCTGCGGTATGTCGACTGGAAAGTGTTCGCCAAGAGCGACCGGTTCTTCCTCAAGCAATTCGAGGAGGAGACGAATTTCGCCTGCCATGTACTGCTCGATGTCAGCGAGTCGATGCGTTATCAGTCGGAGTTGGCGAGCGTGCCCAAACTGGAGTACGCCGTGTATCTGGCGGCTGCGTTGGGGTATCTCTTACTCAAACAACAGGACGGTGTCGGGTTGTTCACGTTCGACGAGGCACTCCGCGAACGGTTGCCGCCGTCCAGTCAATCATCGCATTTGGAGCAGTTCCTTGCTGTCCTTGAACGGCAGCAGCCGCAACGAGCCGTCACCATTGAGGAATTGTTGAGTGGCAAATCACAAGAGGAACGGGAGTCCGAATCGATCGCTGATGTCCTGCGACAAGTCGCACAGCACATCCGGCGGCGAGGCATGGTCGTGCTGATCAGCGATCTGTTCGACGATCCCGAGGAAATCTTGCGGACTCTCAAACGGTTCAAACATCAGCAGCACGATGTCATTGTCATTCAGGTCATCGACCGGGCCGAGGAGGATTTTCCCTTCGAAGATCCGACTCTGTTTCATGGACTCGAAGGGACTGGCGATCGACAACTCGAGCCACGAGCGTTGCGGCAGGCGTATCAACACGAGTTCCAGACCGCCCAACGGAGGTTAGAGCGAGGAATTCATGATCTGAGCATGACGTTCCAATGTGCCAGAACGGATGAACCGCTCGACAGCGTCCTCTGGCGAGTCCTCAAGCGTCGCAAAGATGCTCGCAACAGCACCTTGCGAGGGTGAGCCGATGCACGCCTTCACAACACTGGCCATGGGGTTCCTCAACCCGTTTCTGCTATGGGGGCTGTTGTTCGCCGGAATTCCGCTGTTGATCCAGTGGCTGCATCGCCGCAAATACACCGAACGGGTATGGGCCGCCATGCGGTTCCTCAAGCGGGCCACGGAGTCGCAGACGCGTCGATTGAGGATGGAGTCGCTACTCCTGCTCTGCGTGCGAACGGCCGTCCTTCTGCTGGCAGCTCTTGCGGTTGCTCAGCCCATTCTGGAATCGAGCGGCCTGCTCCCTTCGGGTGAGACAGCGACTCACACCTTGATCGTGCTCGACATGTCACTCAGCATGCAGGCACGTGTCGACGGCATCACGGTCGCGGAACGAGCCAGGCAAGCGGTGCGATCAATTGTCGAGGACGGTTCGACGGGAGACTCGTATCAACTGGTGACCGTAGCAGCGAAACCGGAGGTCGTCATCCGGCAGCCGTCGTTCTCGCCCGACGATGTCCTCACAGAAATTGACCGACTTGTTTTGAAGGACTCCTTTGGTGATGTCCCGGCAGCGCTCATTGAGGCAGCAGAGTTGATCGAGCATTTCCAGACATCCGGTCGCCAACGGACGGTCATCGCCAGCGACTTTCAGAGGACCAATTGGGAGTTCGATGATTCCGGGATACGCGAGCACACGCAACAGGCTCTCGATCGGATCGCTGCTCGGTCGGAGATCATATTGATCCCTCTGGAGACACAAGACGTCAGCAATGTATCCGTCCTGGATGCTGAGGTGGAGACACCATTCACGACCATCAGCACCCCAATCACGATCATGGCCCACGTTCGCAATCACGGGCGAGAGGCGTTGCCCGGGCATCGTGTGCAATTGGTCGAGAACGACCGCATCCTCGCGACGGAGAACGTTGACCTGCCATCGTCAGGTGAAGTGAGCGTCCCGTTTGTCACTCAGTGGAGCGAGGCGGGGAGTCATGCGTTGGAGATTCGCACCGGGCAGGATGCACTCCTGCCGGACAATCATCACTGGTTGACCGTCAATGTGAAGCATGAGTTGTCAGTCCTGCTTGTCAACGGTCGACCGGCAACGGAACCACTAAGCGGGGCGAGCGACTTTGTCGAAGTTGCATTGAGGCCGTCCCTCACCTCGGAAACCGATGCTTTGACTCGCTTGAGGACCTCGTGGGACATCGCGCCGACGGTCATCAACGAAGCCGCCCTCATCAACACTAACCTCGCCGACTACGACTGCGTATTCCTCTGCAATGTGCCGTTCCTCAGCGATGACGAAGTTAAACGGCTCGAAGGATTCGTGCGTGCAGGCGGCGGACTTGTCATCGGATTGGGAGAGCAGGTCCTGCTCGACCAGTACTCGCGGCAACTCTCACAGAACGGTGATGGACTGATGCCGGTCCAGTTGACGCAAGTGACCGAGACTCCAGATGAGGAAAGTGAGCCATTCCACTTTGCCGAGCCGGTCATTGACCATCTGATCACACGCCCTTTCATCGGCAATCCACAGTCGGGCCTGACGACAGCGAACGTCTATCGGTTCGTCGAAACAAGAATGGCCTCTGACTCTGGTGCGCGCATCATCCTGTCGTATGCACAAGGATCACCCGCGATCATCGAACATGCTTACGGAAGCGGACGAGTTCTGTTGATCACAACGTCTCTGGATGATCGCTGGGGGAGTTGGGCATTATGGCCCAGTTTTCTGCCCATGATGCACCAGACCGTCGAGTACGCAGTCGCCGGGGCCTCATCACGCACAGCGATCGTCGGTCATCCAATTACTCTGGAGTTTCCAAATCGTGATGACTTGCCGCAAACACTCACACTGACCGCACCTGATGGCCGTATACGTCAAGTGCGAACGGTCACCGAGCAGGACTCGATTTCGATGACCATCGATGACCTGGAGCAATGCGGGGCCTACTCGCTGGAGGTGACTCCCACGGACATGGAACACCTTGTCGTCAACGTCGACCCGCGTGAGAGCGACCTGCGGCAGTACCGGGAATCCGATCTGTCGAGTTCGGTCCTGGGAAGCGTGGGCTTTCGGATGCTCGGAGCCGTTGGCGGTGACGAGTCGACCGCAATAGTGGCGCGCTCGACCAGCGGGATTTGGCGATGGTTACTTGTCGTCGTGCTGACGCTCTTGCTGGTCGAGCAAGTGATGGCGTGGAATGCCCGTTACGGGCTGATGGCTCTCGTCTCCAGCCCTTTCCTGATCACCACGCTCATGTGGCGACCGACAGTCTTCGCCTCGATGCTTCTGCTCGCCGCGATCGGCTTCAGCGTTTGGTCTTGGCGAATTCGCTCCACATGAGGCGCGATTGATCACTCCTCCCTTCCTTACTATTTCCTCGTGTTCAATTCGCCCTTCGACAGAAGTGAAAGAAGGAAACAAAGTTCAGGCATTTGCGGACTATCGGGGCGACTCGCACCGGTTTGCAGGTCTTTGCCGACGAGAGTACTATCCATTTTCTGCAGTGCTGAGTCGAGTTATGAGCAATCTGTGTCGAAGAAGCGGAGCATGAGTGATGCGAAGGCGATCTCGAAGTTGGCTGGTTTTACTGGTGTGTCTGACGTGTCTGCCTGCCGCAGAAGCGGCTGAGATTGAGTCGCTGCTCAATCAGGTGAAGGCAGTCGGAGACAAAGGGACTGGGAACGTCGCCGCTCAACGCGCGGTCACTCGACTCAGCGAGTCGGACAGCGAGGCCCTGTTGCCGATCCTCAAGGCGAGCAATGATGCCAACCCGCTGGCGATGAACTGGCTACGCGGTGCGTTTGAGGCAATCGCAGATCGGACGGTGAAGTCCGATGGTGAGTTACCATTGAAAGAACTGGAAGCATTCGTACTCAACACCGACAATGCCCCGCGCATCCGCCGTTTGGCGTACGAATGGCTGGCCAAGGTTGATGAGGCAGCTCCCGACCGCCTCATTCCTCAGATGCTGGACGACCCCAGCAGTGAGTTGCGGCGAGACGCCGTTGCCCGGTTGATCGACGCTGCGAAGAATGCGGAGAAAAACGAAGAGAAACTCGTCGCCCATGCGAACTGGAAGCGAGCACTCGAAGGAGCCATCGACGAAGATCAAGTGAAAGAGATCGTCAAAGCACTCAAGGAGCATGGCGAAGAGGTCGATCTCGTGCAACACTTCGGCATGCTGATGAACTGGAAGCTCATTGGTCCGTTCGACAATAAGGACATGAAGGGCTTCGATGTCACTTACCCGCCGGAGGACGAGTTGGACTTCGACGCGAAGTACGAAGGTCAACTGGGTGAGGTGGAATGGAAGTCGTATCAAAGCGAGAACACGGAAGGCGAGTTCGATATCGGTGCGTTGGTCTTCAACCACAAGGGCTCTGCGACGTATGCGACGACAACCTTCGACAGCGACGACGATCGAGACGTCGAGTTCCGCATCTCGACACAGAACGCATGGAAGTTGTGGCTGAACGGCGAACTTCTCTTCGCCCGTGAGGAATATCATCGAGGCATGTTCTTCGATCAGTACCGAGTGCAAGGCACGTTGAAGCCCGGCGAGAATGTGCTGTTGCTCAAGGTCCTGCAGAACGAGCAGGATCAAGACTGGGCACAGGACTACAAGTTCACGTTCCGGGTTACCGACCTGTCCGGCAAGGCCATTCGACCGGCCGATGACCGCCAGGCGTCCCGGTGAACTCCGACCCTCCTCATTTCTCGATAGCAACTATCAACTCGTCACGAATTCCCTTGGTGACCTCATGCAGCGATTGATTCTTGGCTTGTGTGCCCTCTGTGTCTTGACGATCGGAACAGGCGTCGACTGGCGACAGTTCCGAGGCAACGATGCGGACGCTCTCTCGAACGTCAACGTCCCCACGGAATGGAAAGACGGCGCGCCGGTGGCGTGGTCAGCCGAGTTGGAAGGACGCGGACTGGCGAGTCCGATCGTCGTGAATGGACAAGTGATTGTGACCGCCAGTTCCGGACCGACTCAGGAACGATTACATGTAATGTCCTTCGACGAGAACTCGGGGGAACAACAGTGGGAGCGGCAGTTCTGGGCGACCGGTCGCACGGCGTGTCACCCGAAGACATGCGTCGCTGCCCCGACACCCGCCAGTGATGGCGAGCGAATCTTTGCGTTCTACTCATCCAACGATGTCGTCTGCCTCGACCTGGCTGGCAACCTGTTGTGGTTCCGTGGACTGACTCACGATTACCCGAACGCCAGCAACAGTCTTGGCATGGCATCGTCTCCGGTCGTCGTGGACGAGACGCTAATCGTGATGGTCGAAAACGATGCCGAGTCGTTCACGACCGGATTGGACACGGCGACTGGTGAAACACGCTGGCATCTCGATCGTCCCCGAGCGGCGAACTGGACGTCACCTGTCGTGATGACCGATCCCGACAGCAATAAACAACACGTGTTGATTCAGTCGTCCAAGGGGGTCGTCGCCATCGACCCGCGAACGGGTGAGGAGAGTTGGAACTATCAGGACGGAGCCTCGACGGCACCCTCATCGGTCGTCTCGGGCGAGGTCGTGTTCGTGCCATCGAACGGCGTCACGGCTCTCAAAGCCGGTCAGAGCAATCCAAGCGTGCCAGAGATCGTCTGGAACGAAGGCGGATTGCAACCGGGTACGTCGAGCCTCGCTGCGGCAGACGGTCGGCTCTACCTCATCAACCGGGGCGGCGTCCTCTCTTGCGTGAAGCAACAGGACGGCGAGCGGCTCTGGCAACTCCGGCTCAAAGGACGCTTCAGCGGCAGCCCAGTGATCGCCGGTGACCATCTGTTTGTGTTCAACGAGGATGGAACCGGCTTGTGCGTTAAACTGAGCGGAGACGA
The DNA here is from genome assembly GCA_020426505.1 of Planctomycetaceae bacterium. Lineage (GTDB taxonomy): Bacteria > Planctomycetota > Planctomycetia > Planctomycetales > Planctomycetaceae > JAHBXU01. Next base: position 10,158 of record JAGQPX010000116.1, read on the forward strand.
AGGCGAGATCGTTGGCACACATGAGTTCGGGGAAACGATCCTGTGCACGCCCGCCATCACTGACGGCGCCATTTACGTCCGCAGTGATGGTCATCTTTGGAAGATCGGCCAGCAGTGACGATGGAACGAGTTACAGTCCTGCTGGCAGTCGCATGCGGAGGGGCCTCGGGCGCCTTGGTGCGATATGCGTTGAGCGGCTGGATGCTCAAACGGTTTCCGCTGGGGACGCTCGCGGTCAATGTCGCCGGTTGTTTGTTGATTGGACTGATCGTCGGTTCCCTGCAGCATCGCGACTGGCTGTCGCCGACGGCGCGACACTTCCTCGTCATGGGCGGACTCGGATCGCTGACGACGTTTTCCACCTTCGGTTATCAGAGCGTGCAACTTTGGGTCGACGCGGATTATGGACTGGCTGCGGCGAATGTGTTGACGAACGTGTGCATCGGATTTGCAGCGGTCGCGATTGGATTGTGGCTGGGAGGATTGATTGCCCCCGGCGAATTGTGAGACTTTGACAAATCGTTCGACGGCAGATGAACTGTCGGCGTGGGATTGCGGTTCTAATCATTGGAGAGTGCGATGTCGTTGGCAGGGCGAAGGGTTCTGGTCACCGGAGGCGGGACGGGCATTGGAGCCGCATGCGCATTGGCTCTTGCCGGGCAAGGGTGCCGTGTGGCGATTTCCGGGCGACGCAATGAGCCTCTCACGGAAACCGCGTCTCAGTTCAGAGGTGACCCGGCGATCGTGATCCATACCGTTGACGTCGGTGATCGCGAGAGTGCCAACGGGCTTGTCGAGTGGGCCACGAAATCACTCGGACAGGTCGACGTGCTCATCCACGCGGCGGGAATCAACGTACCCAAGCGGTCGATGGTGGAATGCTCGCCCGATGATTGGGATCAAGTCATGCGAATCAACGCAACCGGTGCCTACAACATGATGCACGCCGTGTTACCGCAAATGCGAGATCGGCAGGACGGGCTGATCATTAACATTACGTCGATCGCCGGTACGCGGGCGAGTGCATTGGGCGGCGTCGCCTACAGTGCATCGAAATTTGCCATGTCTGCCCTCACAACGTGCGTTGCTAACGAGGAACGAAACCGGAGCATCCGGGTGACGAACATCTATCCCGGCGAGGTGGAGACGCCCATCCTCGACAAACGTCCGGTCCCCGTCTCAGCCGAGCATCGCGCCCGAATCCTCCAGCCGGAGGACGTTGCAGCAGCGGTCGTGATGATCGCCGGCCTCCCGCCGCGTGCCCATGTCTCGGACATGATCATCAAGCCGACAACGCAAGAGTTTGTTTGAATCCTGTCACACCATCAGTCGCGACCAACTTGTCCCGATTGCTCGACGACCATGACGTTCGAGGCGAGGTCCTCGACAACTCGCCCTTCGAGTCCGGACTCTTCGGTTCTCAGGCGCCGGAGCGTCTCTGCTTTGGTGTCGGCGGGGAGTTTGCCGAGGTGACAAACCGGCTCGCCCGGACTGACGGCCGGCAGAGTTGTCATGCCAACGACAACGCCGTCGAACGGCGCGCGAAGCATGCTCCGCTCATGGCCGAGAAGATTGGTGTTCGTCGCCAACGGTTGCCTCGCTTTGACGATGTCGCCGGGAGCGACATGAAACTGCAGGAACCCGCCTCGTTCGGCACGGATCCACTTGGTTTTTTGGATGATGACCTGATAGTTCGGCTTCTCGATTTCCCCGGCAAGCATGCCGAGAGCACGCAAGACATTCCTCACGCCTCGGTTGGCGGATTCGACAATGCTCGGCTCGACCTTCCAGACTTCTCCCCCCTCCATAATGATCGATGGACAACCGGCAGCACATGCTTCTCTTCGAAATGCCCCCTGTGGTCCCTTGCCGTTGAGGATGAGTTCACTCCCAAACGCCTCAGCAAGTCGTCGGATCGGTTTTTTTGACAGGTCGGCTCGCACATTCGGATAGTTCGTCCGACGGACGGCTGCAGTGTGCAGATCAATCCCGTAGTCGCAGCGGGAGACGATCTCCTGAAAGACCGTGTTGGCCATGCGAGCCGCGAGGCTGCCGCTTGAGGAACCGGGGAAACACCGATTGAGGTCGCGCCGATCGGGCAGGTATCGCGAGTGACGATCGAAGGCGAGGAGATTCAGCACGGGCACGAGAATCACGCTCCCCTTCAGAATCTCGAACTCGTCATCTTGGATCAGCTGACGGATCGTGCCCGTCCCGTTGATCTCGTCACCGTGCAACGCGGCTGTGACAAATAAAACCGGTCCATCCTTCTTCGCGCGACGGATGTGCAGCGGAATACGGACCGTCATGCCGCTGTAGCTCTCGCCGATGGCGAGCTTCACGTCACGGCTTTCGCCGGGCGCGATGGCCTGTCCCTGCCAATTGTCGATCGGCTTTCTGGTCAGTTTTGCGGTCATACAGGCATGATCACACGGGTTCTGGAGCGGGAAGGTCCATCACTTTCGGGCGACGTCGGCGGCGTGTCTTCTCGGGAATCATGGAGCGCATCGCTTCGAGCTTTCCGAAGCAGAGGAGCCGATCCCCGGGTTCGAGCGTCCGTTTTCGCCGCGGGTTCGGAATCACGGTCGTGCCGCGATAGAGCGTCAGCACGTTGATGTCCTGCTCATGCAAGCCGGATTCATCGATCGTCCGACCGACATACTCGGACCCTTCCGGAATATGGATCTCCGTCACGCCGTAGCCACGACTGACGGTCAGTCGTTGACGCAGATCGATCTCCGGAAAATCGACCTGCGCGGCAATGTAGTCAACGATGGCCCCGGCGATGTCGAGTTGAGTGCACGATTCAATGCCCTCCAGTCCAGGGGACGAGTTGACCTCCATGACCTGTGGACCATCATTCCCCTCGAGCATGTCAACACCGGCGACACGCAACCCCATGATTTGTGCCGCTCGAACAGCAGTCTCCTTGTAGGCGTCGTCAAGTTCGACCGGCTCAGTCGTCCCGCCGCGATGCACATTACTGCGAAACTCCTGCCCCTGAGCGACGCGACGCATGGCGGCGATCACCTGATCGCCCACGACGAATGCGCGGATGTCCCGCCCCTTGCTCTCCGCCACAAACTTCTGCACCAGGACGTTCTGCCGGGTGCTTTGCAATGTCTCGATGATCGCTTCCGCGATTTTGACGGTGTCCGCGAGGATGACCCCGACACCCTGTGTGCCCTCCAGCAGCTTGATGATGACGGGAGAGCCACCGACTCGTTGAATCGCCGGCAGCACGTCCTTCTTGTCTCGCACGAAAGTCGTCTTCGGCAAACCGATTTGATGACGGCTGAGGATCTGCAGGCTGCGCAGCTTGTCGCGGGAGTTAGAGATTCCGGCGGACGAATTGGCACAGAACACATCCATCTGCTCAAACTGACGAACGACAGCCGTCCCGAAATACGTGATGGAGGCTCCGATTCTCGGCAGCACCGCGTCGTAGTCGCTCAACTCCTTTGAACGGTAATACAGGTCTGGAGCTCCTTTATCGACATCGATCGCGAACTTCAGAGTGTTGAGCACTTTCGCCCTGTGGCCACGCCGTTTGGCTGCCTCCACAAGTCGACGAGTACTGTAGCAATGGGGACTGCATGACAGAATGGCAAGTTTCATCGTTCCATGATCTCCGGAAAATGTGGCCCAGACTCCGGGCGGAGAGGCTCATCGTAGTGGATGGAGTTGTATCACCCCAGCCTTCTGCGTCCGTGACGCCGACCGCCGAAGTAAGAGTTGCCGGCGTCGACCAGAAACCGCCCACGGACCGCCTCGCGTCCAAGGAGCATGCGAAAGCCCATCTCTTCTCGGTTCACCAAGGTCAATTCGATGGGCCACTTCATTCCCAGCACCGAGACATGCGTCACGATGACAGGCCGCTTGCTCACCTCTCCATTAGAGCTTCTGACATTGCGGACTTCCAGCACCTCGGCTTCGGCCTCGACAAAGTGCTTGTCATCCCCCTGCCGCGGCGCCGTGCGGAACGTGACAAACTTCTGCCCCTCACGCCTGACGAACTGGATGTCAATCGCATGCAGGCTCGACGAACGGGCTCCCGTGTCGATTTTGGCCTTCACATGGTCGATACCAAGGTCCGGCAGCGCGATCCACTCCCGCCAACCGATCACCGGCATTAACTCAGTTTCGTCGGAGATCATCACGATGACTCAGAGAGGAAGAGGGATACGTCACAGGAGTTCCGCAATCGGCGAGACGTTGGTCGCTGCGCGAGTCACTTCACGAGGGATGTCGGTGCGGAGCCGCAGTTCGCCGATATCCATCAACGTGTGCAGAATGGTCGCAACGAGATGCGGGATCGTGATCGGATCACTCGCCGGCTGCGAAGCATCACGAGCCGAGCGACCGATCACCTGCCCCATGTTCAACCCGCCGCCTGCAAGCATCAGCGGTGCGAGGTTCCCCCAGTGATCGCGACCGCCTCTCGCATTGAGCCGCGGCGTGCGTCCCATCTCTCCGCAACAGACAAGCAGGATGTCGTCGCTCAGTCCGCGTTCGTGTACGTCTTCAAGGAATGCGCTCATCGCATGATCGAAGGGGCCGCCCATGTAACGCAGACCCTCTTCCATCGTGGCATTGTTCACGTCCGCGTGCATGTCCCATACGAAGTTCGTCGTCACAGTCACAAACCCGCAACCGCGCTCGCACAACCGACGGGCGAGGAGCATTAGTTTGCCCAGCGACTTCGCGTTGTCCGCATATCGCTCATGATTGTTCCACTTCTTGTCGATCGACTCTGGCCGAACAAGCGGTGCCGTGTCGTAGCGAGCGACTGTTTTGGGGTCTTCCTGATTCAGATCGAACGCATCAACAACGCCGCCAAGGATCGTGTCGTAAGCCTGTTGCCGCAGACCATTGTAGCTGTCGAGGATGCCTCCGGCTTCGATCTCTCTCCGCAGCCGGTCAAGGCCGCTGAGCAGCGACCGACGATCGTCGACCCGCGTCATCGGCATGCTGAGCTTCATGCTCTCCTGCAGACTTCCGCCGCCGCTGGGTGCGAAGGGACTGAATCCGCCCCCCAGCGGCCCCGTCGATTCGAAATCGCCGAACTGCTTGATCGCGGGCATCGTGCTGTCATCAACGGAGCGTGGATACAACGCCACGTTCGTCGGCATACCCGTGTGAGACCGGTTCGCTCCAGCAACCCTCGCGTACAGCGATCCCAGATTTGCACCAGACGTGTGGCGACTGACGATCGGCTTGATGTCATGATTGCCGTCACCCGTCGAGAACGATCGCACAATAGCCATCCGGTCCGCCCACGTCGCAAGTTGCGGGAACGAACTGCCGAACGTCACCCCCGAGAGGCTCGTCGGAATTTCGCCGTTCACGCTCGCGATCTCGCGGGGAGCGGACATCTTGGGATCGAACGTTTCGATCTGACTCGGTCCGCCGTGCATGAACACGAACACGACCGACTTGTCCGTGATCGGCAGACCCCTCATTGCTGCCTCCGCCTTCGCGCTCAACAACTCGGGCAACGTCAGTCCGCCCAACGCCAGTCCCCCGACGCGGAGAAACTCACGACGTCCAATCGTGGCCGATTCACACAGCGAAAACATACCTGAAATCCCAGAGACGCAGGAGAATCAAGTATACCTGATGAATCTGGCGAGGGTAACGACCAATTGGGACATGCGAGCCGTGACACCCGATCCGTGACGAGTTGCCACCCTCACCGACCGAGGGTGAGGGATGCGGAATCACTCGACTTTCGCTTTCAGGTCGAGGCAGATCAGTCTGGCGCTCTCGCCGTCGGTGTGACCTTTGTCACAGAGCAGATACAGCCGACCTCGCGACAGCACGGGGGCGGCCCAGCAGGGATAGTGCATGCCTGGAGCAGAACAGCGGGCGAGTTCGTTCCAGCCCTCCGATGTCGCTTCAACCAGTGCAAGGGTGCCGCGCTCGGCGAAGACGATCAGACGACCTTCTGCCAGGACAGCTGATCCGCGTCCGTAAACCGGGAAGGGAATCGGCTCTTTTGTTTCTGAGTCGACCAATGTCCCATCCGGGAGTCTTTCAATCGCGTCAAATCCGCGTCCCCAACCACTCGTCTTCCAAACGACATCGCCGGTCGCCGCGTCGATGCACCGCAACTCGGCTTCGTTCTCATGTCGACCACTGAAGCCGTAATAGTGGCCGTCATGATGTATGGCGGTCGACCAGTGGGTCATCAGGTTGCGAGGATCGGACCAGACTTCCTCGTACGACTTGCCGTCCTCGTTCACCTTCAGCAGCGATGCCCCCACCCGATAGGCCGCCGACAGCATGATCGTATCATCTACGACGACCGGTCGTGCGCCATTAACCGAGTCGTGTGTGCGTGATCGGAAGTAGTAGTGGAAGTTCTCTTCACCCGTCTCCGGATCGACTGACACCAGACCTTGCCGCATGAGAGCGAGCACGTGTCGCTTGCCATGAATGGTCGCAGCAATGGGCGATGAGTAACTCACCACCATCTCCTCACCCGTCCATTCATAGGTCGGCTCGCTGGAAACGCGGGTCTCAGCCCCATCCCACGTCTTCTGCCCGACCGACTCCCACAGCTTCTCACCCGTCGCCGAATCGAATGCCACGATGCCCGAATCGGTCTGCCCACCGACGAGTACAATCAGCTTGTCACCATCAAGAATCGGACAGGCTGCAACGCCGAAGAAACTCTGTGGCACGTCAAACTCGGCAAGAACATCCTTTTCCCACACTGGCGAGCCGGTCTCGAGTTCAAGACACTTGAGCTTCCCCTCCGCACCGAACGTATAACAGCGGTTATCCGTCAGCAGCGGGGCACATCTCGGTCCGTTTCCGTAACCGTAACGATCCCGATAACTCGTCGGATAACCGTATGTCCAGACCATCTCCCCCGTATCTGCCCGCATGCATTCGACGACTTCCTCATCCCCCACACGATGATGAAGGATCAGACGATTGCCACGAATCGAAGGAGCCGCGTAGCCCGACTCCAACTCGCGTTCCCACAGCAGAGGAGGACCATCTTCGGGCCACTCTATGAGCAGATTCGTCTCCGACGAAGCACCCGTCCCTTCCGGCCCAAGAAACTGAGGCCAGTCACTGCCGTCGCGGTCCGGTGGCGGAACATCGGGAATCGCTGCCACCGGAGTCGTCGCCGTCTCCGTCGGAGTCCGTTCCTCAGCCACACTGGAATGCGGCGCCTCTCCGCACCCCAGCACCACGATGGTCAGTGTAAACATCATCCCCGTGGAGACGAGACGATGGTCATCTCGCCTCCGCTGGCCGGTTTGATCCCTCAGCATTAGTCAATCCCGCTCAAAGCCTCAGTACAACGGTTCCACCACCCCCGATTGGAATCAGCGACGGTGATGATTGCAAGCGGGCCATGACGCCGGATGCCAAGGAGCGTGTTTGAATCACTCAGCCCACAGGGCCATTATGCGGCGGGCGAATAGCAGACCGGAGACCGTCAACGATCCTGCGATGGTCACCATCACAGCAGCCGTGCCGATGCGCAGCGCTTCCTGTGACCGCGTCGAGAGCAACCGCCCCTCCTGTTCCCACAGCGTCTTCAGCAACTGATGAAACATCTCAGCGGAAAGCACGGTCGTGAACGCGAGAATGAGCACGGCCCACTCAATGACAGTGAAGTTCAGCACGAACGCGGCGGTCGCGACCACTGTCCCAAGGAAAAAGTGGACGGCGAACGAGCTGTCACTACGGACCCCCTGCCGTACGCCGGACTCCGAGTCACGCAACCGCTGCCGCCATTGAGCACGTCGCTTCGGTGTCTTGCGAGGCGGACTCGGCTTTGTCGGAAGTGGCAGAGTGGCAGGCATGTGGGAGATGGGAATTGGGAATTAGGAAATGGGAACGAGAATCATTTAACCTTCAACTTTCGACCCTCGACTTTCGACCTTTTACGGCACGCCGAGAAGTGAACTCAGCTGTGTCTGCGACGTTCGTCGTGCACCGAGACGGGGTTCAATCGAGAAGGCGATGCCGGCGTTGTTCTTGCTGCGGTCGTAATTGGCGCCGAGATGGATGATCCAGTCGCCGCCGACACGGCTGATGACGAGTGATTGCCCCCGGTCCTGCCCTTCCGCAACATCGTAAGCTGTGCCGAGCGACGAGATCCACTTGGGGCTCATCTGATAGCTGTAACTGGCCGAGAGGATTTGACTGTCGATCGGTCCGCCCTGTACCTGTCGGAAGCCGACATAAACGCTGCCTCGTGTGCTGCGCTGCGAGAGGACACCGACGTTCCAGATGTTCTGCTCGACATTAAAGAAGTCGACAAGCGAGTTCGCCATCACGGTGGTCCGCTCGCCGACGTTCCAGGCATAGCGAGTCGAGAAAAGACCGAAGTCTTCGCCGAAGTTGTCTCGATTCTCGTCCGGGAAGTAACTGAGGTCAAAATCGAGAGTCATCCAATCCTTGATGCGGAGTCGATCTGGCGGACCGACTTTCGTTTGCAGTCGGTTTCGCCAGCCGAGACTAAGGACCTGCAGGTCGTCAACCAGTTCGTGATAGGGAGCCGTCACCGACTGACCTGCACCGGTGCGAACCGCATACATCCGCTCAGCGAACGTGGGGGGCAAGACCCCAGCGAAATCGAGAGTGAAGAACCGGGACCGGAATCGTTCCTGTGCGTTGTCGTCGAACTCGTTGTATTGCGGGATAAGCGCGAGGTCCTCACTGGCGTCGGAGATGGAATAGTCCGCATCGAACACCATCTTGTGAGCCAGTCCATTGAGGCCCAGGATCCGGCTCTGTACCCACGGCATCGGTTTCCAGAAGAGGATGCTCGCTCGGATACCGGCCGTGCCGTACAGCCGGGAGAGGTCGTCGCCATTCATCGCCTCACCCCAGTGTGCGGCCTCTCCCATCACATAAGGGTCGACGTTGAGCGGCCCGAGGTCCAGAGGCATCACGATTTCGTGACGCGTCATCGCGACGAGACCATCCACGTTGGGGTAGTACGGAAGCGGTGTGAACGTGTCGACCGCAGGATTGAACGGCGGTTGAGCCGGCTCGATCCGTCCATACCCCACTGATGAATGTGAACTCCACGTCAGCAGATCACCGAACAGCGGCTCCGCGAGCACGGTCAGATCCTCACGCAGCCACTCGGTCACGTTGGAGAAATCATTCAGCCGTTTTCGGCCGAGACCGGAGATGGTGACGTTGTCGACCTGTTGTCCAATCTCCAGGAGTGTCTCGTTGTCCTTACCTTCGTCCCATTCGTTCTCAAAGTACTGTTCCAGGAAGTTGCGGTCGCTGATGTAGCCGATCTCGCTTTTGATCCAGACGTTGTCCGGGAACCGCAGGCGGTTTCGCCACATCGCGCGGCCCCGGTTGTTCTCCGGCACCGGAAGGTTCCGTCGCATGAGGCCCAGGTTGTCGGTGCCCTCATCGTAGATGTAATACAGGTCGGCCTCTCCGTCGTAGAGCGTGGGGATACCGAAGATTTCCGTGACGCCTTCATAGTCGGCGGTGCTGCCAATCGCCGGTCCACGATCGGAGAGGTAGTCCAATAGCAAACTCGCGTCGGTGTTGGGGGGAAGGTTGAGGCCGAACAGGGATTCGAGGTTCCACTCGGTCCGCAATTGTGTGCCGAAGATGCGGTCTTGTCCGAATTCGATGTCACGAATCGGGATCTGCGGGTCCTCAGCCGGCGCGCTGACGACCGGCGTGTAAAACACCGGCAGATCATTCAGCAGGAACCGGTTGTTCAGCGACGTGACCCATAAGGATGAGTAATCGTCCGGGTCGTTGGGGTCGACGGTCCACGGATAAGGGTTGCCCGGTCGACGTTCGAGGAAGATATCGGTCGCTTCGAGTCGATAGCCCGGCTTGCCGAACTGACTGCCGGTGATCCAGGCATCCCGCGCGTGATAGCTATCTCGGTTCAATTGTCGGACCTGCGAGGCCCTCACGCGGATGTTGCCTTCGTACTCGGGAACGAACGCGGCCAGTTCCACGTTATGCGCGACGCCCCGATCATCCCGGATATCGTAGAACGCATGAGAAGCCGTGGTCGTCACATCACCCTGACGCACGACAATGTGACCTTCGAGGTACACCTGGAAAGGCGTGTTCGGATCGAGATCAGCTCCACTGGTCACGTTTTGGATGCGTTCTGGGTCGGTCCAGATGACGGCACGATCCGCACTGAGGTCGATCGTCCCCAGTTGCTGAACGCCACCCACGTTGACCGGCACTCCATCCACGACGATGTTGACCCCCTGTTTGATGACCGTGATCAACTCGGCGGGTACGGTCTGCTCGGACACAAAGGCTTTGACTTCAAATGGGACGTCGATGTTACGGGGCACGACGGTCACGTGTCGGCGCGGTCCGAAGACTGCAGGACCGGGACTCGAAAACGACGGCCCTTGCATGGCGAAGATTGGAGGTTCTTCGAGTGAAGTCGGCTGGTCGGTCACGTTGTGTTGAACAGTCCGGACCACATCCGGCATCAACGGTTGCACCTGTTCGACAGCGTGAACGTACAACGGATCGTGCGTCGCCGGTTTTCCTTCCAAGGGGGGACGTCCATTGAATGCAGCTCCTCCAGACGTCAACAGTTCCGCAACAAGGGACGGATGTGAACGATTGCCGTCCGGACGGATGACACGGACGTTCCCCTCCAGATAGGCAACGACTCGCTCTTGTGTGCGGCCCTTGAGCTTCTGCTCTGAATGCCACATGACGACCTTGTCAGCAGTCAGCGTCTGATCCCCTTGCTTGATCTCACATTGTCCATGCATCAGCCAAACCGAACCAACCTCATCGTCCCATTTCTGAGCGATGTCTGCCCGGACATCGATTCGCTCCGCAGGTACGTCCAACGAGGGTGAGGAGTCACGTCCGAACTGAGGGATGGAGAACTTCGGCAGGGAGTCCGGCAGCGTAGGCTTCGGCAGTGACGGCTTGGGGATCTGGGGGAACTCAAGCTGCGGTAGCTGAGCCAGAGTGATCCGGTTTGTGCAGACGATCATCCCGATCAGTGCGCTGGCAAACAGCACACCGGTCGCGAGCACCCTTCGCAGGGGTCGTGCCCTGGGCAGTGATCGTCGTTGTTGCATATTTCAGGCCGCCCGTTGAGGCTAGCCGGGAATGGAACGCAATGTGACACTCCCATCGAACGATGGAGGACCGACACAAAGCATCAATCGAGACGAGAGGATGAGGGACGGCTGAGGAATGAGCCGCGTTGGATTGGAAGTATCAATGACTCAACGCTCCGTGACAGGATGTCACGAATCGAAGGGCCCTACCCGTGTTGATATGTGGAAACCGAACGAATTGGGGCGGCAGTATATCCCTGATCTTCAAAGAGTGTCAATAAGGGATTGAGCAGCCGACGCAGCACGTAAGCCCATAACACAAAATGCATTACAACACGCGCAAACGCCTCAAGTCGCTCACTCTCTGCGGCGACTCACACTCCGCGCAGCGAGCAGGGCAATCGCGGGGACGACCGGTGAACGCATGCGGGCATTCGACCAGTACACGAGATGGACCGACACGAACGTCGCGATCAAAAGTACGACAGGTAACCATTGGGTGAGTTGGAAGCACGAGGGCCTTGGGATGAAGATCCGGATCAGTCCTACAGCCGCGAGCAGAAAGATCCCGCCATAAAACGTGATTACCGGAAGACGCAGTTGCGACGGGATCGCCGCGCCCGCCTCTCCCTGGGGGGCCAGACTCCAGAATCGCCGCAGTCGTAGCAGACACGCACGAACGAACATCCCGGGTTGTTCTTGCATGGTTTCTCTCGCCCGTTGCCCCAGCCAGCGATCCCGGTCGACCTCGCCGGTCACGCCCGCCTCGTCCATTTGACGATTGACTTCCTCTACCCAGACCTCCTGCCCTGCCCCATGCGACCCGTCCCAGACGGTGCCCCAGGGTTGATTGACAACCTCCTCATAGAATCGAGGGTTGTTACCAAGGAGGAGCGTGTACCCGCCATGTGTGGTCATGAGAATGGGATGTCCCATCACAATGGTGTTCCGCACGACCCAGGGGAGCACGGTCAACAGACCGGCTGCCATCGTGAGCCAGGGAAACGACAGAGGTTCAGAGGGCTGCGACTCACGCATCGAGACGAGGCGCCTGCTGATCCACCACAGGCCCATCAATCCCGCGAACACCCAAACTGTCGGACGACAGAGGACGTTCAACCCAAACACAAATCCGGTCAGCAATTGTTGATGGCGAGACGATGGCATCGTCAGACAACCAAGCAGGGCCGTGGCCAGAAACGTCGCCAACGTCTCCGTCATGGGAAAGGTCGTGTATCTCAACAGCAAAGGATCGACGGCGACAATGGCCCCCGCGAAAAGTGCAAGTCGCCTGCTGAGACCGAATCGACACGCTATGACAACCGTCAACCAAACGGTGCCGACGCCGAGCACAAGATGCAGTAACGCACGACCAAACGGCGACCGACTCGTCCCCGTCACAGCCAACATCACCGGATACAACGGTGGACGAAAGGCGGTGGGGATATTCGTGCCGTGCACTGAGTATCCACGACCCTCCGCAACACCCTCAGCGATCGCAAGGTAGACGTCCCGATCGTCACTCAAGTTGTCGGACCAGCCCCACAACACGCTGACTCTCGCAATCGCCGCCAACAGCAGCACGCCCCAGACGAGTCCTCCCGGTTGCCAGGCTGGGACGTCTGATGCCAATTCGCGATCGAGATTTGCGTCGAGATTCATGTGCGAGCCGCTTGCGTCGTCACCGGCTGATTTGGTCTGATTGTGCGGTGTCGTCTCGAACGTCTGTTGGAGAGACGGATCGCTTCAACACACGCCCATACTCCGCGAATCCTAACATCATCAGGCTGACGATGCCGCCAGACGCGTCTGAACTCGAACGGGCTCCCCGACTCGCGCGAGTGGCGGACTGGCTCGTTCAGCATCGCGGGGTGTTGTTCGTTGCGGCGATTCTCCTTGTCATTGCGGCTGGTTACCCTGCCAGTCGTCTCAAACTCGACGAGTCGGTCGAGTCGTTCTACGCACCGGACGACCCTTACCTGCTCGACTATCTGGACAGCAAGCAGACATTCGGTGGAGACGAATTCGTCTTCATCGCGTATCACGATCCGCAGTTGCTCGAACCCGAGGGCCTGGAACGGGTCAGGGTTTTCGCCGAACAACTCAGTGCGCTGCCCGGCATTCGATCCGAAAGCACACAGGACCTCTCCACCAACTTCGATCGTTTTCAAGACGTTGCTGACAGCATCGTCGGCAGCGGTTTCTTCGCCCGCAAGATCAGTTCGCTGTTCAAGGCCGGGATCATCGAACTCTCCCGTCGCGTCCTGATTGGCGACGACAATGAGACGACTGGCATCGTGCTGCGACTGCTCCCCGAGGCGAAGGCACCCATTTCACGGCGGGAAACATTTGCGCAGATCCGCGAACTCGCCGACGCACATGTTCCTCGCGCCTATGTGACGGGCGAGCCAGTGATGATTCACGACATGTTCCGCTACGTTGAACAGGATGGCGCCATTCTGGGCATCGCAACATCCAGTCTGCTCATCCTGATCATCCTGATGTTGTTTCGCAGCCTGCGCTGGATGGTGTTGCCGCTGCTGCTCGTGCATGCAGCTCTGCTCTGGACGAAGGCCATCCTGGTCCTCTCGGGAATGAAGCTCAGCATGGTGAGTTCCATCCTGACGAGTCTGATTACGATCATCGGCATTGCGACGGTGATGCATGTGACCGTCCGATTCCGCGAATTGCGGGATGAGATGGATCGATTTGCCGCGTTCCGTCAGGCGTTCGTCGATCTCGCACCGGCGACGTTCTGGTCATGCGTGACTACCGCTGTCGGGTTTGGAGCCCTGCTCTCCAGTGGGATCACACCGGTCCGTAGTTTCGGGATGATGGTCGCCCTCGGCACAATGTTGATCCTTGCTGCCGGGGCACTGCTGTTACCCGGAGGCGTTCTCATCGGCCGGTTGGACGCGGATCCGCGAAAGCCGCCAGCGGAGAAGCGACTGCTTGGGGTGCTGTCGAAAGTCAGCCATGGAGTCGAACATCATTCGGGACTTCTGCTGACACTGTTCGCCTTGCTGACGCTTCTGGCAACCGCCGGCATGTCCCGCCTCCGTGTCGAAACTGACTTCAGCAAAAATTTTCGACAGGCGAGTCCTATCGTCGAGTCAATCCATTTCTTCGAGGATCGTCTTGGGGGTGTCGGCAACTGGGAGATCAACTTCTCCACACACACTGAAGACGTTGCCTCCCAACCTGGACTAGACAACGAAGGCCTCACCCTCGACTTGCTTTCTCGAGTTGCATCGACTGCGTCGCAACTGCGTGACATCGAAATGCCAGATGGGACGGGACCGACGAAGGCCGTAGCCATGAGTGACGGGACAGGCTTCATCCCCGGCTTGGCGGCACATTCTCTTAAAGAAAAGCGTGATGTTCTGAAACGCATGCAGCCGGAGTTTGAGGAGAGTCTGTACAACGCCGAGCAGGGACGCATGCGGATCATGCTGCGGGCGCGAGAGCAGCAACCGGCGGAGACGAAACTGCAACTCATCGAACAGGCCGAAGCCGTGGCCCAAAACATATTCCCCGACGCGAAAGCGACCGGCCTGTACGTCCTGCTGGCTCATCTCATTCAGAGCCTGCTGAGTGATCAAGTTGTCGCCTTCGGACTCGCAGCGGCCGGGATTCTCGTCACGATGACGATCGCCTTTCGCAGTATCCGGGTCGGGCTGGTGATGCTCGTTCCGAACACGTTTCCCATTCTGATCGTCATCGGCGGGATGGGCTGGGTCGGGGTGCCGGTCAACATCGGCACCGCCATGATCGCCAGTGTCTCAATGGGCCTGACGGTCGATTCGAGCATTCATTACCTTGTCGGGTATCGGCGTTCACGAGCGGCCGGACTCGATCACTACGCCGCCATCCATCAGACTCATGCGGGAGTCGGACGGGCACTCGTGTTTGCGAGTATCGCCCTCGTGCTGGGCTTTACCGTGCTGTCGCTGTCGCACTTCATCCCGTTGATCTACTTTGGCGTGCTGGTCAGTGTCGCCATGCTGGGAGGGCTGCTGGGCGACCTTGTCCTGCTGCCCCTGCTGCTTTACTGGGTTCCGGTTCCGTTTCAATCGCAAACGACCAATTGAAGCGATCACGCGGATTCCACACGCCGTCACGTTCGCAATGCTCCGAGGGTCCCCCGTCTGCATTCCTGAAGCACGTCACAATCGATTCACACGGAAGAACACACGCGGTTCCCTTAAACTTGGCCGCAAATCCGACGATTCAATAGGAGACTTTGCCGATCTCCACGTTGTTTCGGCATCAGTGTGACAAAACGTCACGTATACTTCCCACAACCCTTCCCTCATCAGATCGGGATCTTATGGACCACTTTATTGAAATGATCATGTATCGCTGGCAGTCCGCCACGATGATGGACTACGCACACTGTGTGCTGGCCATCATTGTGATTGGCTGGTTTGTTGCACGCACCCAACGCTGAGCGACTTCATCCGAGACTCATCGCCTGCCGTCAGATTGATTCTTCCACCCGCGCGAGGACAAGTTCCACCATCAACGGATGAAGCCCCAACGGCGGGCACAGGATGCAATCAATGGTGGGATGCTTCTCCTGAAATCGAAGGCGATCCGCTTCCAGATCGCGAGTCACATGCGACCCTGCTGACAAGAACCAAGGCAGCATCCGCACCTCTTCCGCGCCTCGCTGAACGCACGTCTCTAATCCTGCCGGGATCGTCGGCTCTGCCAGTTCCAGGTAGGCGTGCTCGACAATCGCTTCCGGTCGTTTCTCAGCGATCATCTCTGCCAACTTTCGAAGATCGGCGTTCGCTGCCTCGACACGACTGCCGTGAGCAATAAGAAGAATGGCGGTGCGCATGATCGGATTTGATGTTGGCGCTTGAGTGTTGGACGTCGAAAGTTCAAAGTAGACGACATCGCCCGGAGACACAACCGCCCATGTCCACAGATCGTACGACCCCCGTTGAACCGACCGAAGGCGGAACCGTCCCGGTGACGCCACGCGAACACGAGTCGTCCTCCAGTGTGCCTCACAAGCAGATCGGACCGTACACCATCGAACACAAGATCGGGGCGGGAGGGATGGGGACCGTCTATCTGGGGACTCATGTCGAAACAGGTGAGCAGGCCGCGGTGAAGGTGCTGCCTTCGATGCTCGCTCGCGAACCGGGTTTCGTCGCCCGCTTCAACCGAGAAATCGATGCCCTCAAAAAACTGTCGCACCCCAACGTTGTGCAATTGTACGAAAGCGGTGTCGACAACAGCAGCGGTGGCGACCTGTCGATCTACTACTACGCGATGGAGTATGTCGAGGGGGAAACGCTCACCAGCCGCATCAAGCGGACGAAACGCATTCCCTGGCGGGAAACGATCGACATCGCCGTGCAGATTTGTGCGGCCCTCAAGTCGGCCCACAACGCAGGGGTCATCCATCGCGACCTCAAGCCCTCCAATTTGCTTCTCGCCAGGGACGGAACTGTCAAACTGACGGACTTCGGCGTCGCCCAGGTGTTCGCAACGAACAAGCTCACTCTGACCGGCGGCGTTATCGGCACCGCTGAGTACATGGCCCCCGAACAGGCCGAAGGCAAACGGGCCAACAAGCAAAGCGACCTCTATGCCCTTGGCGCGGTGATGTACGTGATGATCACCGGTCGGCCCCCCTTCACCGGCAAAGCGGCCATCGACATCGCCACCAAACAAAAGACGGGACTCTTCGATTCGCCCCGCATGATCGTCCCCGAGATCCCCTACTGGCTCGACGAAGTTATCTGCAAGTGTCTGGAAAAGAAGCCCGACGACCGCTACCCCGACGCATACGTGCTCTCCCGTCGGCTGGAGGAGATCCCAAGAAAAGTCGACCTCGCATCTGCGAGCAACACGGCAACGTTCGAGATCGACGCTCCGCCCGATGCGGAGACACTCGCCGCAGACGCCACGCCGGGCGAGCGAGAAGTCGGCGCGACCCTCATGCGGGACCTCATGCGGGCCCAACTCGAGCAGGAGAAGACTCCAACCAGCACTGTCGCCCAGTTACTCGACAGCGTGTGGGTGCTCGCAGGTCTGCTACTGCTCCTGATCGTCGGTGGCGTCGTGTGGTTCAGCCAAACACAACTCACCGATCAAGAAAAGTTCGACGCTGGCGAAGCACTGATGCAAAAGGGGGACCGCGCCTCAATGCGGAAAGCGCGAGACGAGTACTTCAAACCGCTTGTCGAAGAGGACGCCGAGACCTGGGAACCGAAAGTCGCTGACTATCTGCGTCAAATCGAACTCGCCGAAGAATCGAGAGGCTTCGATCGACTCTCGTTGCGGCCATTGAATCAGCAGTCGTCTTCGGAGATCGCCCGCATCATCCGACGCGCTCGCCGGGAACGCGAAATCGGCGAACTGTCTCGCGCACTGCAAACACTACGATCACTCAAGACCCTGCTCCCGGAAACGGACGTCTATCTGGACTTCCGGCTCGAAATTGATGAGAGGATCGACGAAATCAACCGGGAACTCACGACGAACTCTCGTGAGGTCCTCAATCAGGCCGTCGAGCGTGCAGAGAGTATGACCGAAGCGGGGCAGATCGAAGACGCCCGGTACGTTTGGCTGAGCATTGTCGACCTGTATGATACGGACCCGCACGCCACCGAGGCGGTCGCCCAGGCAAAACAGTGGCTCGAAGAACATCCCGCTCCCGCATCATCCGAAACGGAACCCGATGAATGACACCCTCAAGTTGACCGACTACATCCGCAGCGTTCCGGACTTCCCCAAACCGGGCATTCTCTTTCGTGACATCACCCCCCTGCTCGCTTCTCCAGATGCGATGCGGGAGACGACACGTCAGTTCGCTGACCACTTCCGCGATGCTGGCATCACAGCAATCGCCGCTGCCGAAGCCAGAGGCTTCATCTTCGCCACGCCACTCGCGATGGAACTCAACGCCGCCTTCATCCCCGTTCGCAAGCCGGGCAAACTTCCGTTCAACACCGAATCCTTCGAGTACGAACTCGAGTACGGCACCGACACGCTGGAGATTCACACAGACGCCTTCAAGCCGGGCGACCGCGTGCTGATGATCGACGATCTGCTCGCCACCGGGGGCACCATGCAGGCCTGCATCCAACTCGCCGAGAAATGCGGCGCCGAAGTCGTCGGATGCGGGTTCCTCATCGAACTGGACGGTCTGAATGGCCGTGTCAAACTCGAACCGCACACCGTGCACAGCCTCATCCACTACGACTGATTGACGACGCGCTCCCGTTGGTCGCGTCTAAACCGATCACCACATGTTTAGCCGTGACCAGCGGGAGCACTCATTGATTTGATGCGCATCGACCTCGATCACAACGCGACGACCCGCCCGCTGCCGGAGGTAATCGAGACGGTCGCACGCGTTTCCGCTGAAGCTTACGCCAACCCCGGCAGTCGACACGCCGCAGGTCGCAAAGCACGACAGATCCTCGAACAGGCACGTGAGACCGTCGCGGACGTGCTCAACGCCTCACCGCAAGAAGTCGTGTTCACCAGCGGCGGAACCGAAGCGACAAACCTCGCGTTACTCGGTTTCGCTGCCGGTCGCAAGGGGACAATCCTGCTCCCTCCTGCCGAGCATCCTGCGACCGAGGAGACTGTGAAGAACCTGCTCTCCAACGGCTGGAAACGTCACACCCTGCCGCTGGATGCTGAGGGACGTATTCTTGGCACGGCTTATCACGAGGTGCCGTGGTCAGAGATCAAGCTGGCGACGCTCCTGCTCGCCCACAACGAGACAGGCGTCCTGCAGGACATCACGCCGATTGCTTCACGATGTGCAGAGCATGGCATCCCGCTGCACGTCGATGCCGTGCAGGCGGTTGGCAAGATCGACGTCGACTTTCACACACTCGGAGCGACCACGCTCGCACTCGGCGCTCACAAGTTCCACGGACCGCGCGGCATTGGAGCCCTGCTGATCCACGAAGGCACACTCCTGCCTGCGACGCAGTTCGGCGGACATCAGGAATCAGGACATCGCCCCGGCACCGAATGCGTCGCCCTCGCCGCCGGCATGGCCACCGCCCTCCGCCTGTGGCACGATGACCGGGAACAACGCACGGCTCACATCCGCGCACTGCGTGACCGTCTGCAAGCCGGACTCACCGAGCAATGTGCCCCCATCGTGATCAACGGCTCGCAGGAGGATCGGCTGCCCAACACGCTGAACATCGCCTTCCCCGGCATCGACGGCGACGCCCTGCTCGTGGCCCTCGACCTCGAAGGCATCTGCGTCTCCCTCGGCAGCGCCTGCGCCAGCGGCTCCAGCGAACCGGCCCCGGTCCTGATGGCCATGAACGTTCCCCGCGAAATCGCGATCGCCTCAGTCCGCCTCTCCGTCGGCTTCGACAACACGCTCGAAGAGCTTGAAACCGCCATCAACCGCATCACCGCAACGGTGAAACGCCTGCGAAACAAGTAAACCTCTCGCTCCGCGAGACAAAGGGAACAAGTGTCGGCATTCAGCAGATCAGATTCCCAGCAGTCGATGAATTTTCGCCGAGAATGGACGTTTCATCGAGAACTCGCTTGCTCCTATGACACTTGTCGTGTATTGTGTATGACACATGTCATAGATGTGGGAGCAGACGGATGTCCCCAAAAAAGCCTGTGCCACGGTTGCTCGCGAGTGAGCTTGAGATTCTGGAGATGCTCTGGCGGACAGAGCGAGTCACCTTGATCGAAGCCCAGCGAGCTCTGGATTGTTCTGATGGTTACACGACGATTCAGACACGCCTCAATCGGATGGTCAAGAAGGGGCTGGTGAAACGCTCCCGAAGCAAACCCGCGAAGTACTCTGCGGCTATTCAGCCTGAGGCCGTGACGAGCGGTGATCTTGATTTGCTTCTTGATAAGGTGAGTCGCGGGAAGGTCGTCCCATTGGTCGCTCATCTCGTTCGCGAACGCTCGCTGACAGATGCCGAAGTCGCGGAACTCAAGCAGTTGATCGCTGACGCCGAACAGCGAGCAAGTTCATCTCCCAACCAGGAAGGTGCACGATGAGCGAATTCCTCTGGCGACTGGGCATTGCTTCTTTTCTGTTGGCGATCAGTGGCATCATCTCATGGCTGCTGCTTCGGTGCCTTCAGGTGCGCTCCCCGCGAGTTCATGCTGCCGTCGGCTGGCTCGTCCTGATTCAAGGGCTGCTGCTCGTGGAGATTCCGGTTACTGTCTCCTGGTGGCCTGCAACTGTCGTGGAGTCGGCAGAGGATCAACTCACGCAGAACTCGATTGAGCCGGGAGTCATCTCCCATGATGATCTCTTCCTCAATCAGTTTCAGCACTCGGGCACAGAGTTCGACCAACCCATTGTGAAGTCCCCGGCAGCGGAACGGGTTTCGTTCCGTGAAATTGCAATCGTGACATGGTTGAGTGGTGCGGCCTTGTTGCTCGTGGTCTGGGGATCGCGGTACGTTTGTTTCATCCGAGACTGTGGCACGGAATGCAGCGTCGGCGAATGGAATCACGAGTGGCACTCGTTGCTGCAAGAGGCGGGCATCACCGGAATGATTCCGCTCTTCGTGACACCTGACGTCGGACCCGTGTTGTGCAGGCATCCTTCAGAGTATCGACTGATTGTCCCGTCGAAGTTGTGGTCAACCCTGTCGCCACTCGAGCGTCGATGCATCCTCCGACATGAGCTTGCCCATTACGAGCGGGCGGATGTCTGGAAATCGCTGTTGTCTTACTTGCTCTTACTGCCGCACTGGTTCAACCCCGTGGCATGGTTCGCCGTTCGCCAAATCGAGATCGGTGCGGAATGGGCGTGCGATGATGCTGTCCGTCACGACGGCCAGCAATCATCAACAGACTATGCCCGCGCACTACTGGCACTGGGCACGGCCAACAACGGACGTCAACTCTGGATGCCAGCCGCGACGGACGGCGGCTTGGCTCAACGCATACGGCGTGTGATCTCTATCAACGATTCCAAGGAGTCTCGAATGAAAACGGCTGTTCCCATCCTCGTCTTGCTCACGATTGCAGCCGGCAGCACGCTTCGCGTCAAACTGGCCGCACAGGAACGAGCCACAACTGCCCAACCTGCGAACAGCGGTGACAACAGTGACCTCTCAACCATCACGGTCCCCGAAATTGTCAAAGGCCTGCTCGAACTCGAACAGTCGATTCAGAATCTGGGGGCAGAATTCGAGTTACAGAGGACTTCCTACTTTCGTGGCCCTGATGGAAAGGCACCTTCCAAAGGATTGATTCAAGATGATCCTGTCAAAGCACTCAGTACAATCGACGCCATCTGGCTGATGACGTCGGCAGGGCATCCTCGCTGTGAAGCGATGACGGAACTCACGTCGATCCGCGAGGACACGACGGAGGTCAATCGAACCAGAGGATGGATGTCGACGTTCGACGGATCGGAATTTCGAAGCATTTGGACCGAACTCGACCCAACGGGGAAGGTTCTTCATCGTGATGCCAAGGTGGGTGATTCGAATCTCAGCCCCACGTCGTCTCCCTTTGAACTCACGAGCTGTCGATTCTCCGACAAACCATTCAGCAAGGTCATCGCCGAAGCAGGGACAACAATTCTGCGTCAGGACCGCTGGGAAGGCAGGCCGGTTCTGGTTGTGGAGACTCCTCCGCAAAAAGGTCCTCGTGATCTCGTCTTCAAAGAGCAGCTTTGGATTGATGTCCGTCGCAACTTCCTTGTGGTGCGAGCTCGCTGTTACCAGAAGCTGGGGGACACAGGCTCCTGGGGGCTCCATGTCCAGAACGACCGTTTCCGGCACGTCGAAGTCGCACCGGGGATCTGGTTACCGTCATACGTGGAAGAACTGAATAATCATGTCCGAGAGGACGGCAGCACACAGCCTGTCGTGGAAGAAAAGATCACCGTGACGAACTGGAACGTCAATCAACCGATCGATGACGACCAGTTCGCACTCGAATTCCCCGCGGACATTCCAGTCCATCAGTTGCCATCGAGTCGTTGACGACGTGATGGATGACAACGAACGACCTGCGATCAGTCGGCATGCTCCTGACGATAAACCTCGTTGATGAGGTCTTCGACCGATTTGAATTTGCTCTTTGATTCGGTGGCCCGTTCGATTTTCTTGCGGGCGTCGACGGGGGAGTGGCCGAGGGCGACAAGGGCTTCGTAGCCTTCGTGCAGCACGTCCCCTTTGGTGGTGCCGTCTTCGGGGAGATCGCTTTCCGGCATCAGGGCGAAGCGGGTCATCTTGCGGCGGAGTTTGGCGACGATGCGTTCAGCGACCGCAGGACCGATGCCGGGCAGCGTGGCAAGGAACTTGACGTCCTGCTCCTCGATTGCGGCTGCCACGTCACGCACCGGGCGGACCATTGCCGTCAATGCCTTGCGAACGCCAACGCCGTCGACCGAACAGATGAGATCGAAAAACTGTCGTTCGACATCCGACAGGAACCCGATCATGCGCGGCGTCATGCGGCCCCCTTTCTGCGGGTTGCCGTCGAGATACTGGATGGTCCGCAGGCTGATGACGGCATCGAGTTGCGACTGAAGTTGTCGTCGCACAAACTCAGGCACGAGCACCTGATACTCGAAGGCTCCGACTTCCAGAGTCGCTTCCTGACCGCCGAGGTCGACGAGCTTGCCGGTGATTTTGGTGATCATGGGGGGGTGAGAGTGGCAGGGTGGCAAAGTGAGAAAGTGGCAAAGGGATTGAACTCTATCACTTTGCCACTTTGCCACCCAGCCACTTTGTCACTTACCCAACAGGCAGGCGGGCGCTGTAGTAGTGACACAATGCGACTGCGGCGGCGTCGGCGACGTCGTGTGGTTCGGGGACTTCGAGGAGAGCGAGCTCGCGTTGGACTGCGAGTTGCATCTGCGACTTGTCAGCGCGGCCGCTGCCGGTGAGCAGGCGTTTAATCTGGGCCGGCGTGTAATGCACCACGGGAATGCGTCGGTCGGCAGCGGCGAACAGGATCGCGCCGCGAGCATGAGCCATCAGCACGGCTGTCTTGGGGTAACTGCCATGCGAGAACACCTGTTCGATTGCCATCGCTTCGGGGGCATACTCCTCGATGACTTCCACGAGCCCACGACCGATTTCGGTCACGCGTTCGGCGAGTGACCATTCGCGGTTGGAACTGATGACCCCCCCCTCTTCGAGCACGGGACCTTCCTCGGTGCGAACAATGATCGCGTAGCCTGTGCGGTTGAGGCCCGGGTCGATGCCGAGATAGCGATCCTGCACGGGACCAGTGAAGGTGTTGCCCAGGGCGAAACTCATCGCGGCGTGATCCACAGACGGGGCGGCGTGTGAGCGGGCCGAGCCTCGCTCTCTGTGGGTGTTCATCGTCCGTCCTCCGGGATGACTGGATGAATTTCGCGATTGGTCGGAGTGTAACGTTTGTTCACGTCTCTTTCGACAGCAACACGACCGCCTGAGCCTCCATCGCCTCTCCCCGCCCGACCGGACCGACTCGCTCCCCCGTCTTGGCTTTGACGTTGATTGCCGCAGGGTCGACCTTCAGCAGAGCGGCGATCTTCAGTTCGATCGCCTGTTTGTGCTGCGACAGTTTGGGCCGTTCGGCGAAGATCGTGCAGTCCAGGTTGACGACGGCCCACCCCTGCCCGGCGACTTCCGCCATGACCCGACTGAGCAGCTCGCCTGAGTCCGCACCGGCGAACTCTGCCGAAGTGTCGGGGAACCACTCGCCAATGTCGCCCAAACCTGCTGCCCCCAGAATGGCGTCGGTGATGGCATGCAGCAGCACGTCTGCGTCGCTGTGGCCATCGAGACCGGAGTCGGACGGAATCGTCACGCCACCCAGAATGAGCGGGCGTCCCTCGATGGTCCGGTGCGTATCGTGTCCCAGTCCGACGCGAAACATTTCTTCAACCTTTCCGACAGTCGGAAGTTACGCAAAAGGGTCGATGCCTCGTCTCATTGCAGAACGTCATCATAATTGGTGCGTCTTGCCGACACCATCCGTGTGGGACGATCCCATCGCCAACGTTTTTCGCCACGAACGAAAGGTCGTTGAAACGATGAAATCTGTGCTGTCCAATGGTCTCCACTGTCCGTTGACACACCGGCGAGACCACTTCTATAACCCGCTCCCCTTCTCGCTCCACGTCCTTCGTACGTGCAAATGCGGACCAATACCCTCCCCCTTTGGCGACTGTCGATCGCGGTCATCACGCTGACCGTCGTGTCCGGCTGCGCGTTGTGGCGGGACGATGACGCTCAAACAGTGACGGCCAAGAGCCCGCTCAAACCGGTCGCACCGCGCATCGATGCGATCGAGTTAGAGTTCTACTTCGTCAGCCGTCCGATCGGCGATCCCCTGCTCGGCAGTTCGCTGTGGGCCGAGTTGGATCAGGTGAGCACACTCGATGCGAGCGTGCTGACCGCACTGCGTCGCAACGGATTTCAGTTCGGCGTCGCGGGTTCGGTTCTGCCCCGCACTCTTCAGGCAGCACTCGGACAGTCGAGTCACACTCAGTCATTCGCTGACGAGCCGGGCGTGCAGGTCAGCGGTGGTCGTCACTCCCATCGGTCGGGTGAGCATCAACTCTTCAGCACATGGCCGGTGTACGACTCGTGTGAGATCGAGATCAACAAAGGGGGCGATACGAAGGTCTCGTCTTACGAAACGGCCCGCTGTCTGTTCCGCGTGACCCCCCGCCGACTTCAGGACGGTTGGGTCCGTGTCGAGTTCACGCCCGAAGTCCATCATGGCGAAAACAAGATGCGTCATCAGGCCGGCGAGCAGCAGTTCGAACTGATGCCCTCACAGATCGTCGATACCTTCTACGATCAAACGTTCTCGGTCGAATTGAACGTCGGAGAGATCGTCGTTGTCTCAGCAGACGGGGACAACCCCTCCTCACTCGGTCATCACTTCTTCCGCGGCGGCACTACCGACAACAAGATGCAACGACTGTTGATCGTCAAAGTCGCCGACATGAAAGAACTGGACGGAGTGCGGACCGAGTTGACGAGATGATTGGTTGATTAGATGACTGGATGATTATCTGATTCCAATCATCTCTCTCACGGCAACCCGTTCAGCTTGCGGAGGACCCACTCGGTCGTGAGAAGGGCGAAGCAGAGCAGCAGGACCAGCCAGTGGTCCCAGAGGGCAATCTCTTCCTGTGATGTTTCATGTTCGGTGACGTCCGTGAACAAAACGGGGATCTCATCAACTTCGTCGGGTAGAAAGAGTCGGCCGCCGGTCGCGTCAGCCAGTTGCTGTAGGAGATCGCGATTGGCGGCCAGTTCGGCAAGTTCGGTCGTCGGTGTCTCGATGACAACCAACTCGGCTGACACGGTTTCATCGCCAAGGTCCGCATGGTCAACATGCAGCTCGACTCGGTACTCCCCCGCCAGAAGTCCCGTCGCTGTCCCTTCGTGAATGAATGTTCGCGAGTCTGTCGGCTTCAATGGAATCGTCAGCACAGGCCGGCTGCCCGGCTCTCCTTGAAGGGAATAGAACTCCGCACGTGCTTCGAGGTTGGGAAACTCGTTGAGAAAGCGTTGATTCCAACGGGCACGAATGAGAGCGTCCTCTCCGAGTGCGATCTCGGCCCGCTCAGGACCGAAACGGACATGCTCGTTACCCGCACTCGCCTTGAACTTGGCGGCCCATCTGGCGATCTGTCCCCAGAAGAGGTGATGGTACTGGTCGCCCGCACGATGCCGCCATCGCCAGGTGCTGTCGATCCCGATCCAGAGCACCTGCCCTGCCCCGACGTGTTGTTGCACGATCATCGCGTTCTGCCGTTCGAAGTCGAGCCCCCCCTGTCCTGTCTCGTCACGCAATGACGCCAGCACGGTCGCCGACGGCTTCGCGCGACCGGCAAGTCCCCAGGAATGACCGGGGAGAGAATCCCAGATGCGATTGTTCTCGTTGCGGTCCGCATCGAACTGCAGGAACTGTTCCCGCGCCCCCTCAGGAGTCAGCGTGAGGTGGAACCCGCGGACCATCGGCGGCTGCTGTTCATGTCGTCCAGGTTCTTCGATCTCCCGGACACGTTCCACTGGAAGTAACTGATCCACCAGCGGTAATTCAAACTCCTTCGGGAAATGGTGTTTCCCGGCTGTCAGGACAACCGTGCCTCCCTCCTCCTGCACGAATTGTTCGAGCAACGTCCATCCACGTTCGGGGAGGTCGTTGGGTGAAATGTCTCCGACGATGACCGCGTCATAATTCGCAAACGGTGATTCGACGTCCCCGTCTCCATCGGCCGGCAGCGGCAATGCCCGGGGAAAGAACGTCTCTGGCAGCACTCCGAGGTACGGCTGGTGATAAACGATCTTGTCGACCTCGACATGCGGGTCGCGACTGAGAGCATTGTCCAGAAAGCGAAACTCCCAGCGAGCGATGCCTTCGAGCAACAGCACGCGTGTGTCGTCGTCGATCACGTTGACCGAGAACGGTTTCTCATTGTTGTCCTCCCGTGTTTCCCCCGCTTGCGGTTCGACCCGCAGCACGTACTGTCGCCGTCCGATCTGTGTGGCATCGAGTTTAAACTCGACGTCAAGGGATCGATCGGTTGTGAGCATCGTTTGCGTTTGAGCATGCTCCGGGGCATCAATCGGTTCGAGCGTGACCGTGACCTCTTCCCCGTCGAACCCGGGCGTCCGGATTTGGGCCGTGAGTTGAGCAGCATCATTCTCGTAGATCATCTCGGGGTAACTCAGTTCGCCGATGGCCAGATCCTTCGGACGACGCTCCGATCCGATCATCACCGGATAGACAGGCACGGGCAGATTCCGGGCGCGAGCGAGCAGCCGTTCGGTATCCAGTGCTGCGTTGTCCTGCCCGTCGGTGAATAGCACGATCCCCGCCAGTGGACCTGCGGTGTCATCGCCGCCAGTCGACGTCACCCCGGTCATCAGGTCAGAAGTCCCAGTCTGAAGTGAATCACTTGGACTGTCGGTCAGTTCCGTCAGCGTCGCCTCATCTGCAAGCTCAGACTTGCCGGCGAAGACCTGCATCTCGACCTGAGCCAGTTCTGTGAGCTCTTTCTGCAGCGATGACGGTCCATTGCTGATCAGACGTCGCGCCACTTCCCTGCGAGGCGTCTGTTCGAGAGACTCCATCATCTCATTGAGTTGCTGCCGACGAGCGGACGCTAGCTCCTCACGCTCAGTTGCACTGTTGGCTTCCCCCTCATCGACCCATTCCGGCTCACGGTCGTCGTCGAATGCTTCCTGCCAGCGATCGAGGCGGGCATCGACCGAGTCATTACCAATCATGTTCATGGCCCGCAGCCAGCGGAGACGTTCACCCTGCGTTGCCTGCTTGTCGACCGTGCTCATGCTGTCGGATACGTCGAGCGAGATGAGGACGCGACCGGTCTCCGTCCGGTCCATGGTCCACGTAATCACCGGCTCCAACAACGTCAGGAACACGGCCGCGACCACTGCCAATCTCAACACGAGCAGCGTCAATCCGAGCCGTCGCTCCACCAGTCGCCGCTCATACCGCGACAGCAGCCCAATGCAGGCCACGCACACAATCACCGTCACAACCAGCATCACCAGCCAGCCGGTATCGTTCAGCGAATTGAAAGCGAAGTGACGCACGTGGGAAGGAGGGAGTAGGGAGTAGGACAAATTGGGACTCACACGATCAACAAATCGTGCACATACGCTGAGGGAAATCAGTGTAGCGTCCTCAACGACGGAACATCCACGATTCGTACGTCGCGAGACGTCCAATCGATGTCACAGCAAGTCGCTCAAAAAGATTGAACAGACACTACCTCTCTACACCACCCAAGCCACAATCGACTACTCCCTACTCCCTACTCCCTATTGCCTCTCTTATCCCTCCTCCTGCGCGCGCTTGTACTCCATCAACCGCCGATTGTAGAACGCGATCGTGTCCTTGTGTCGGAGCGTGCCGAGAAGTTTGCGGGGGTTTTCGGGGTCGACGACCGGAAGTTCGTCGATCGCAACAGCCGTGAAGGCGCGCATCGCGACGTTGAGGTCGTCGTCGGGCGAGACGCTGACCACGTTAGGGTTCATCACATCGTTCGCGGTGGCGAGTTTCCAGATGATTTCGTCATACAGATATGAACGAACGTCATCCCCGGAGAAGATGCCGACCATCTCGCCGGCCTCGTTGACGACCGGGAAATAGTGCTGTTTGGTGGTCGAGAGGGCATGCACGATTTGATGCAGCTGCATCGACTCCGGAATGCGGAGGATGCTCCGCTTGCGGTCGTACACCTCTGCGACTGTGAGCCCTTCGAGAATGTCGACCAGGAAATCTCCCCGGTGTGCGGGCGACTCCAGCCGCGTGGGGACCTGCTTCGAGTACAGCTTCCAGCGACGGCTCATCATGAAACAGAGTGTCGAAACCCACATTGTGGGTAACAACAGTTCGTATCCGCCCGTCATCTCGGAGACCATGATGATTGTCGAGAACGGAGCATGAGCACAGCCGGCGAAGAAGCCTGCCATCCCCACGATCGCGTATGCCTCCGGTTGTTTGACCAGATCGGGCGACAGGCGATGAAACCATTGTCCCACTGCTCCGCCGAGACAGCCGCCGATGACCATCGACGGACCAAACACGCCCCCCGATCCGCCCGAGCTAATCGTCAGAGATGTTGTCAGGATCTTGATCAGTGCAATGACCAACAGTAGACGAATCCCGACGCCGGACGTGTCAGTCACCGCATCCTGGAGAGTGCCATAACCCGTGCTCAGCACGGCGAGCACGCGACGATCTTCGCCGAAGTAGAGAAACAGCCCCACGCCAACACACCCGGCGAGTGCTGCCCCGATCGCCGGCTTGATATGTGGCGGGATCGGGATCTTCTTGAACAGTTGATGCGTTCCATAAAACACTTTGATGTAAAGGACACCCACCGCCACCAGAATCACGCCCAGCGCGGCATAGGGAATCAACTCCATCGTCGAGGCAGGCGCGAGATCGGGCCGCAAGGAGAACAGCGGCGCATAGCGAATGTGTGCGGGTAGCGAGAGGCAATAGACGCTGTAACCGATGATCGACGCAGTCGCCGCCGGGATGACAACGTCCGCTTCAAAGTCCGACTCGCTGTAGAGAATCTCCGCTGCGAACAGGGCGCCCGCCAATGGAGCGCGGAAGATCGCGCCGACTCCCGCGCCCATCCCGGCAGCGAGCATAATCCGTCGATCGCGCGGCGAGAGCTTCAGCATTGTCGCCAGGACTGAGCCAAAACCGGCCCCGATCTGCGCAATCGGGCCCTCACGCCCGGCTGAGCCTCCCGTGCCGATCGTGATTGCCGACGCGAGCGTCTTGATCAGCGGGATGCGAGCCCGGATAAAGCCTCGCTTATTGTGAAAAGCATCAATGGCCGCATCTGTGCCATGCCCCTCAGCATCCGGGGCAAACGTGTAGACGAGAAAACCGGAGAGCAGTCCGCCGACGGTCATCACCCCAACGATCAACCACGGCGACGACGTCAGTGCCTCCCCCGCTGTCTCTCCGTGCGGTCCGAAGACGCTGTGCTCGCCCATCGCTTCGCGGGGAGCATACTCCGCAAAATGCACCAGCGACACCTGCGTCACAATCTGTCCGGCGAGGTGAAACAGGATGGCTCCGACCCCCGCAACGACTCCGACCAGGATCGAAAGCACGATCCACTTGCCGGACGCCTTGACGTCAAACGTGTTGAGAAGTTTCTGAAGCCGATTCACCTGAAAGCAATCCCCGGGAGGGCACATGAGGGCAAGTTGCCCCTCGTGTCAAACAGGCGATTGTCGGTCACACCGGGAGACTTGCAAGGGAACGAACGCAGAATCCATGATTGATCTCGAATTGAAGTCGCCGGGGGCAATTACGTCCGCTGTACGATTTCAGGTAAACTTGACGCTGCCACATTCCACCCATCAATCAAAGGACGACACATCATGCAATGCCGATTGTGGTGCCTTGCCCTGATCACGATTCTGTCAGGCCTGGTGAGTTTCGTCGCGAGAACCGACGCTGCGGACGCACCTGACTCGATGAAAACGGTCCGTATTGCCGGCATCGTCTTGAAGTGGATTCAGGGGGACAAACCGGCGAATCTTGAGCGGGCGGAGGTCATGATCCGAGAGGCCGCAGCCGGTGGGGCGGAGATTGTCTGTACGACCGAGTGCTTTCTCGATGGCTATGCGATCAAGGACAAAAGTATTCCACTCGAGGAGTATCGAGCCCTCGGCGAGCAAATCCCCGGCGGACACTATTACGAACGGCTGGCCAAACTGGCGGACGAGTTGGACATCCGTCTGGTCGCGGGCATGCTCGAAGCTGACGGTGAGCACCGCTTCAACACGGCTGTGTTCATCGGCCCAGATGGTTCACTCATCGGCAAGTACCACAAGCACAAACTCGATCACGAGATCCTCCGCAACACGCCGGGCGACGAGTATTCGGTCTTCCCGTCGCCGCACGGCAACGTGGGCCTCATGATCTGTGCAGATCGACGCGTCCCCGATCTCGTCAAGCAACTCTGCACGAACGGAGCCGACATCCTGATCTGCCCGTCCGGCGGCATGTTCGGCCCTCGCAGTAACGATCCGATCGTGCAATCACGCTCGAAAGAGAATGGCAAGCACATCGTCTTCGTGCATCCGGCTGAGTTTCTCGTGACCGGTCCCGATGGCGAGCTCGTCGAGAGCACGATCCTGGGAGACCGGTTGGGAGTCGACCCGGAACAGGTCGACAGCGAACTTGACAGCCGACGCGTGTTCTACTTCGACCTGCCAGTCGAGTGAATGATCAGTCCGCGACAAAGTGCAATCGCAGGTTTCGCAAGATGCCCTGTGCACGACGATGAAAGTCGCGACGCGGAAACGTCATTGAGACGGGCCGAATGTCGACGTTGACGACGGATCGGCGAGCCGTTGCCTTCTTCCACGTCGGCAAGTCGTCACCCGGATCGGCGAAGTCGAGCCGTACGCGAACAGGACGACGGCGTTCGTCACCGTGCCAGATGCGGGAGTACCACGGGCGTCCCAACTGCATCACGATGTGATGATCGGACACCTCCTCGATCTCCGCCCGCTGATCCTCAATAAAACCGAGTAACTTCAGCATCAGCATGCCCCCCACTTTGCACGTGAGGAACTGACTCTGCACGACACGCCGTCTTGAAGCGCTGGCGGCATTTTCACCTGACAATTCAGTGTTGAGGATCGGCTCCGAATTCTCGCGATAGGTGACGGTGGCAGGCATGGGATCGATGGGCACGAAGAGGCATGAGGGATGGTGGTGGGGCTGACTCCTGAACATGCGATCGTCGTGCCATACAATCAGAGTAGTTGATTGCGACACAGTCGAACGCTGTAACCTCCGATAAGTTCTTTCGATTCATCGACGTGATGGTCACGGCCATACTTGATGTGTTTCGTCAACACGTTGCCATGCGGCAACATCGATGTTGCCACAGTCCCTCGTTCGTCTCGGAGACGTTTGTTCGTCTTTCACAATCCGACGGCTCCGCCGTCGAACGAACATGCGCAGTCCGACGAACCGGGCATGAACTCGATACGAACGAGAATTGTCTGGCCTCGGTTCGACAGCGGAGCTGTCGGCTTGGGATTGCGGTCACATGACGTCTCGCGTGACGGACGTGTTCCGTACGAAATTGGCTCAGGGTCGCGGCACACGCCAGAGGCCCGACCAGCGCGACGTGAAGAATTCGCCGATCGGGATGCGGAGGTCGTCTGCGTGCTTGTCGATCGACTTTTGTGCTTTCTTGCGGATCGACTTCTCCTGAGTTTGCAGCAACTCCTCAATGACGTCTTCCAGCCCTGACCCGATCTCACGCACAACGGGTCCTTGTGCCTTGCCGAATTTGTTGACGTCGAGGTCGGGCATGGCGAGATCAATCGCATGCACGGTCGGTGAGAGGACGATCACGGGTGACGATGTCTCTTCGTCTGTCTCCAGAGTGATCTTCAACGAGCAGGCTGCATGCACATGCAACGTCGCGTCTGCGTCCATGCTGCCGTTGAGCAGTTTGACGCCCAGGTTCCAATGCTCGAAACGTGCCTCGACGTTGGCCCGCGTGCCGACGTGCAGGTCCCAACGAAACTCGCCATTGGCGGGCGACCGCAAATTGTCGATTCGCAGATGCAGCGTCTCCTGCGGGTCGAGCAGTGTGACCACGTAACGTCGCCAGAACCCGTGCCTCACCGCCCGCTCACGCTTCGAGATGCGAGGCAGACCCCGTTTGGTCTCAATATCGAGCCCGTTGACGACCGTCTTGCGTTTGCCCCAGTGCTTGTCGTCCTCAAACTCATGTGGGATCGCCTCTCGCACGATCGTCTCCACGAGATTCGAGAGACGTTCGTCAGCGGTCGGCTCGGATGACGCCACGGCCACGGATGAAACATCTCGGGAGGGCGTGACGCCTGCCGAGCCGCAGTCGTCAGCTCTCACGGCGCTCGCCACGGGAATCGTCATACAACCGAGGAGTAGAACAGAAGCACGCATGACCGCCGATCCCTGGAACAGAACGGCGGCATGATACCGAGTCGCTGATCTCAGACCAGAGCAATCGTCACATCAACGGCTCGACTCGCCAATGCGGTACAGGTGAGTCCGTGTGCGGACGAAGAGGGCTCCGTTGGCGATGGCGGGGGATGCGAGGCAGCCGGCGTCGAGCTTGTTCTGAGCAAGCACTTCCGCCTCGCGACCGGTGGCCAGTACGGTGGCATCGCCCTCCTCGCTGAAGACGTAGATCCGACCATCAGCGTACACCGGTGATGCCGAGTAGTTGCCGCCGAGGCGATGTTTCCAGACTTCGTCACCCGTCTCGGTATCGAGGCACATCGCCACTCCCTGATCGTGGATGAGGTACAGCAGGCCGTCGATGTAGAGAGGCGACGGCTTGGACGGCATGCCCTTCGTTTTCCGCCAGAGGATGTGCGTGTCGGTCACGTCCCCCTGCCCGGTCGGGTCGACTGCCAGCATCTCCGCTCGGCCAAAGCCGGTCGTGAGAAACAGTGTCCCCTGCTCGTACAGCGGTCGGCAGGCGATGGAGTGTTGATCGAATCGAATCCGCCAGATCTCCTCGCCGGTGTGGGCGTCATAAGCAAACGCACCTTTCGCGGACGGGCTGAACAGCTGCGTCTGCCCGTTGACGTCGATCACGATCGGCGTGCCGTACGCCTTCTTGTGATCACCATTGGTCGTGCCGAAGTCTGTCGGCCGGGGCGTCTTCCAGACAGTGTCTCCCGTCTGTGTGTCGAGGGCGATGACGTACTGATAGTCGAAACCGTCGTAGTGACAGATCAGCATGTCATCGTAGAGAATGGGCGACGAGCCGGAGCCGCGGTAGTGGTCACATTCGAGATCACGACGTGTCCAGAGGACGTCGAATGTTTCGCGATCAATGCACGCGGTCCCTGCACTCCCCCAACAGAGATAGGCCCGCTGCTCATCAAGCACGGGCGTCGGCGATGCGTGACTGTTGAACTCGTAGTTCTCCTGCGGGATCGCGGTGTGAAACAGTAACTCATCGCGGATGACTTCGCCGGAATTGGTGTCCAGCACGAGATACGACAGTTCGTGTCCATCGCCGCTGGCGGTGGTCAGCCAGATTCGATCGCCCCAGATGACCGGCGATGACCACGCCCGTCCCTGAATGGCCGTCTTCCATGCGATGTTCTCGTTCTCACTCCACGTCACCGGGAGACCCGTGTCATCCGCCCGACCGTCAGCCGTCGGACCACGGAACTCGGGCCATCGGTCCCCCGCACGTGCGGACGACAGCATAAACGTGAGGACGAGTAACCCGGTCAATCGCATGTCGGTCTCCCAATCAGTCCAGTGACAGTCCGATCATCATAGCTGGTGACGTGACGCGTGTTGATCGTTCAGCGAAGGTCTACCTGCTATCCGAGTTGGGGAGACAGTAACGAATGAGCCGCGCGGGCCTGTCACATCTGTTGAGAGTGAACAATTCGGTTCAACTGATCGTCTGAATCAGCATCGAATCGAGACGAGTCGCCTGCGGCTCCGATGCCAAGAGAAAGGTTTTCCTGATCTCGAACGTCGGCCAAACGTGAATCGCATGGCTTTCCCAATCCGCAAAACGCTCCTGACCGCTGCACTCTTCGGGTGTGTCGTCACCGGTGCGAGCATGGCGGAGGAGACAGCTCATGTTAGTCGACGGACTGCACGTGCGATCCAACTCACGCCGACTGAGCAACTCGTCGAACGGGGACAGTCGCGACTGGCGCGAGGGAACTATGCGGCTGCCCGGGCCGACTTCGATCGAGCCTGGCGTGCAGGGGATCATTCGCCCGAGGTTCATCAACTGCTCATTCGCTGTCTCGTCGGCGAGCGGAAACTGAGCCTTGCCGAGGAGGAGGCACGCCGTCTGCTGAATGAGCATCCGGAGATGGCATCCGTGCACGTTACCCTCGCACACATCGCATATCTGTCTGACGATTATCAAACGGCGATTGACGAGGCATCGGTAGCGATCGCACAGGGAGCGCGGCTCGCGGATGGCTGCTTCGTTCGTGCCTATGCGCATGCTCGGCTCGGACAACTCGAAGAAGCGCTGGTCGACAGTCGCCGGGCAGCCGCAGAACCGCGCGACACGTCCGACTTTCGAGCCGAGGCACCCCATTTGTTGCACGGAGCCATTCTGCAACAGTTGAATCGTGATGAGGATGCCCTGCTCGCTTACGAACGAGCCCTGCGGTTCAATGAGAATTCGACCGAGGCTCTTGTTGGCCAGTGGACCTGTTATCAACGCATGCAGATGTTGCCCGCCGCATTCCTCGTCGCCGAGGAAATGCTGGCGATGAGTCCCGATGCAGTCGAAACGCTGGAGGCAAACGCGGTCTCGCATCGTCAGTTCAAGGAGTACGACGTCGCCCTGCAGTTCGCGACGCGCTGGCGAGAGGCGTTGTTCTCCGATCCGCGTCCGTGTGTCGAACAGGCGCGATCGCTGATCGCCATGCATCGCTGGATCCCGGCAAGGGAGACGTTGGAGGAAGCTGTGGCTCGCGATGATCAGGACTTGCCGGCGCTGGTCGAACTTTCGCGGCTCCTCGTCAGTTGTCCGGACCGTGACATTCGTGACGTGGAGTTTGCCCAGCAATTGGCCGAGCGGGCCTGTCTGCTGACCGATTGGGAGTCTCCCACGATCATGGGCATCCTCGTTTCCGCTCATGCGGCTCAAGGGCATCAACACCAGGCGGCTCGCCTCATTGATCGTTGCCTCTCCTTGTTGCCGCTGGACGCCCCGTCACGGGAAATCTATGCTGCCTTGCTATCGGAACTGGAATCGCCAGACACTGCGAGAATTGCAGAGGGAGACGATCAAGTCCCCTCAACAACTCGCTGAGAGGAATCAGCGAGATCGCCGAACGATCGGTCTCGGAATTGACGGCTGAGCCGCTGCAACCGACCATGAAGGCGTCCCCTGTTGGAGCCCGCCCACGTGAGTCTCTCTTCCGATTCTGTCCCCGCACTCGTCCAATCGCCCGACACGTCCGTGACCGTCTTCGCGACGGAAGATGTAACGAAGGTCTATGAGATGGGCGAGGTCGAGGTGCAGGCGCTGCGTGGCGTCGACCTCGAACTGTTTGAGCGGGAGTTCGTGGTCCTGCTCGGACCGTCCGGCAGTGGAAAGTCGACCCTGCTTAACATCCTCGGCGGACTGGATATGCCCACGACCGGCATCGTGCGATACCGCGATCAAGAGATCACGGCCTTCGATGATGCAGCGATGACACGCTACCGCCGTGATCACGTCGGCTTCGTGTTCCAGTTCTACAATCTCATCCCCTCCCTGACAGCGAAAGAGAACGTCGCACTCGTGACCGAGGTCGCCCTCAATCCGATGGAGCCGGAAGACGCACTCGGACTCGTCGGGCTTGCGGATCGCGTGGACCACTTCCCCGCCCAACTCTCGGGTGGCGAGCAGCAGCGGGTCGCCATCGCCCGCGCGATCGCCAAGCAGCCGGACGTCCTGCTCTGCGACGAACCGACCGGCGCTCTCGACGTACACACGGGCGTGGTCGTGCTCGAAGTCATCGACCGCATCAACCGCGAACTGGGCACCACGACCGCAGTCATCACCCACAACGCAGCCATCTCCGACATGGCCCACCGCGTCATCAGCATGAAAGACGGCCGCATCAGTGACGTGCGCACGAACGACGAACGATTGAGTCCCGAACAACTGGAATGGTAAAGGGAGTCAATGGGTGGACGAGTTGATGAGTTGAATAATGCTCATCACGCGCCCTCGCTCATCAGCCCGTCAACTCAAAATGACCGCTCTGCATCGTAAACTTCTCCGTGATCTGCTGCACATGAAGGGGCAGGCGATCGCGATTTCGCTGGTGATTGCCAGTGGAATCGCGGTGTTTGTGATGGCTGTCAGTGCTCATGAAGCACTGACGTTGACGCGGTCAGCGTACTATGATCGGTACCGGTTTGCGGAAGTGTTCGCTTCCATGAAGCGGGCGCCACTGACGTTGGCCGATCGCATTGCACAGATTCCCGGCGTCGCTCAGGTCGAGCCGCGGGTGGTTATGGATGTGACGCTCGATATCGAAGGGTTGAGTGAGCCGGCAATAGGACGCATGATCTCGATCCCCGCTGACCGGCGACCGGGATTGAACGATGTCTATCTCAAGGAAGGCCGCTACATCGAGCCGTATCATCCGAACGAAGTCCTCGTCAGTGATACGTTCGTCGAGGCTCATGGACTCAAACCGGGTGACTCGTTCGAAGCGATCCTCAACGGCAACCGACAAACGCTGCACATCGTGGGCGTCGCACTTTCACCCGAGTACGTGCTTCAGATTCGCCCCGGCGAGATCATTCCGGACAAGAAGCGGTTTGCGATCATCTGGATGGACGAGCGGGAACTGGACTCTGCCTTCGACATGGAGGGAGCCTTCAACAACATCACGCTGACGTTATTGCGAGGAACTTCCGAGCGGGAGGTCATCACACGGCTGGATGATCTCATCGAACCTTACGGCGGGGCGGGTTCTCATGGTCGTGACGAGCAGTTGTCCGCCCGGTTCCTGGACGACGAACTGAAAGGGCTGCGGGCCAATGCGATCGTCTCGCCGACGATCTTCCTCAGCGTTGCCGTGTTCCTGCTGCATGTGGTGATCACGCGAGTCATCAGCACGCAGCGGGAACAGATCGCAGCCCTCAAAGCCTTCGGTTACACACACTGGGAAGTCGGCCTGCACTACATGCAGTTTGTGATGGTCATCACGACCTTTGGAGCCATTGTGGGGATCGCCGCCGGCGGCTGGCTCGGCAAGGCGATCACCGGGTTTTACGCGGAGTTCTATCGTTTTCCGGAGTATCTTTACCGATTCGATTTGCGCGTCGTGGCGATCGCATTGTCGATGAGTGTGATCGCGGCGGTGATTGGCACGATGAGTGCCGTACGACAGGCCGTGCTGTTGCCCCCGGCAGAGGCAATGAGACCTGCTCCGCCCGCGCAGTTTCGAGAGACGTTGATGGAGCGACTCGGATTATCACGTGTGTTCTCCGCGAGCGGACGGATGATCATCCGCGAACTCGAACGCCGTCCATGGAAGGCTCTGATGTCGACAGTCGGCATCGCATTCGCAGTCGCAGTGCTGATTCTCGGCCGGTTCGCCGTCGACGCCTTTGATTACATGATGGACTTCCAATACTTCGTGACCCAGCGACAGGACGTCAGCGTGACATTCGTCGAGCCGCTGTCGGCTGACTCTCAGTTCGAGTTGCAGCAGTTGCCGGGGGTCCTGAGGAGCGAGACCTATCGAGCGGTCGGAGCCAAGTTGCGGCATGAGCATCGCTACCGCAACGTGGCCATTCTCGGTTTGAGTGACAACCGCGAGTTGTATCGACTGATCGACGCGCGGGAGCATCAAACGAAGCTGCCGAAGAACGGGCTAATGCTCTCCGACAAACTGGCAGAAGTGTTGCATGTCGAAGTCGGTGACACGCTCACGGTCGAAGTGCTCGAAGGAGAACGGCCAACGTGGGAGGTGCCCGTTGAAGCATTGATCTACGAATTCCAGGGGACGAACGCCTACATGAGCCGTGCCGCTCTGGATGATCTGCTTCGCGAAGAGGGGAGCATCTCGGGAGCGTACCTGCGAGTCGACGGAACGAAACTCGACACGTTGTACCAACAGTTGAAGGAGACGCCTCGCGTGGCTGGCGTGCTGCTGAAGGATGCCGCACTGGAGGGGTTTCAGGAGACGGTCGCGGAGAACCAGTACATCATGCAGGGGTTCAACACCATGTTCGCCTGCATCATTGCCTTCGGGGTCGTGTACAACACGGCTCGCATCTCGTTGTCTGAACGCAGCCGCGAGATGGGGACGTTACGGGTCATCGGCTTTACGCGACTCGAGGTGTCGTCCATCCTGTTGGGCGAGTTGGCTGTGATCACCCTCGCAGCAATCCCCGTCGGCTTTGGCGTTGGCTACCTGTTCGCAGTCGCGTTAGCGAAGGGGTTTGAGACCGAACTCTTCCGCATCCCGATTGTCCTCAGCCCGGAGACACTTGCATTTGCAGCGGGGGTGACGATCATCGCCAGTGTGATCTCCGGCCTGATCGTCCGACGTCAGATCGATCACATGGACCTGGTGTCGGTGCTGAAACAGAAGGAGTGACGAGTTGTCAGTGTTCAGCGATCAGTACTCAGTCGGAAGCCAACAGAGATTACTGAACGTCAGTGTGATTCATGCCAAATCAGTGAGGGTGGCAGGGTCAGTAGCGAAGCGGATGGCCCTGCGATCGCCGGACCGGGCCTTCCCGTTGGTCAGACCCGGCCACCCAACCGCGATCAGCCAATCAACTTCACATCGAATCGGGAATTGAGAGTGGCGAAACCTGCAAAATCTCGCATCGGCACTTGGCTTCGTCGACTAGCAATGCTGGCTGTCGCCCTCGGCATCGTGGGGATGATCGTGTATGCGATCCTGCCCAAACCGGTCGGCGTCGATCTCGGGACGGTGGAAAGTGGTCCATTGAAAGTGACTGTCGACGAGGATGGTCGCACTCGGATCAAGGAACAGTACGTTGTCTCCGCGCCGCTCAGTGGTCGACTGCTGCGGATCGGTCTCGACGTCGGTGATGAGGTCATCGCCGGCGAGACGACGATCGCCCGCATTGAGCCGACCGATCCGGAACTCCTCGATCCACGTGCTCAGGCTCAGTCGGAAGCGCGGGTCAAAGCGGCCGAAGCGAGATTGAAGCAGTCGCAGACACAACTCGATCGCACGAAGGCATCGATGGACTTTGCTGAGTCGGAGATTGGGCGTTTGCGTGGCCTCCGGGAAAAAGGAGCTGCGACGCCGTCGCAGTTGGATCAGAAGGAGATGCAATTTCGTACTGCGACGGAGGACTTCCGGGCGGCCAAGTTTGCAGAAGAGATCGCCCGGTTCGAGTTGCAACTTGAACAAGCCGCCCTGCTCCGCACACAGGATGCCGGCGAGGCGACGGAGGATGACGGCAGTGACGCACCCGCTTCTTCGAACAATGGCCAATTCATCATCCGCTCGCCAATCTCCGGTCGAGTGCTGAAGCTCGAACAGGAGAGTGCGACCATCATCACCCCCGGCACGCCCCTGATGCAACTCGGCGACCCGGCTGACCTGGAGGTCGTTGTTGACGTGCTCTCCCGCGATGCGGTGCGGATCGAGCCGGGAGCGAAAGCCGAACTCGACCAGTGGGGCGGCGATGACCCGCTTGACGCGACCGTCCGTCTCATCGAACCCTCCGGCTTCACCAAGATCTCAGCCCTCGGCGTCGAAGAGCAACGTGTGAACGTCATCCTTGATCTCGATGACCCACCGGAGGATCGTACCACGCTGGGCGACAACTTCCGCGTCGAGGCTCACATCGTTGTGTGGGAAGAACCGACAGTGCTCAAGGTTTCCAACAGCGCCCTGTTCCGCCACGAAGGCCAGTGGTCCGTGTTCCGCATCAACGACTCACGCGCCCACCTGCAACCAATCGAACTCGGCCACCAGAACAGCCTCGAATCCGAGATCACATCCGGCGTGGTGGAAGGCAACCGCATCGTGCTTCACCCGAGCGATCAAGTGACCGATGGAGTTGAGGTGTTCGAGAGATAGATTCAGAGGCATCCATTCATCAGCGAAACGATCCCATGAATTCATCACGACTAGACAACCATCGTCGTGGCAACGGGTATCGGTATTGGATTGCCATACTGGTCTTGGCGATTCTGACGGGAGCAGTCTGCCTATGGTCATTCATCCGAATCGTTGGATCACGAGAGTCCAGAATCAGCCTGTCCAACTTTCAAAGCGTTGAAGTTGGAATGGACGAGGTAATCGTGACGAAGATTCTGGGTCATCCTGATCGACGAAAGAAGAGGCTTGGCATCGTGCAGGATGATGGAACTTTCGGAACGAACGCTCACGTTGCTCCAGCGAAGCTCCGAAGCCAGGGATATCAGGACTATGAACAACTACAGTGGACTTCTCCGGAAATCACAATCGTCGTGGTCGTCAATTCGCACGGCTTGGTCGAAACGAGCTATGCGAAAGATGGTCAGTCGAGTGATCCGGTGAGTCGGTTCGTGCGCGCGGTCGTTCCACCGAAGGCACAATAAGAACTCATAAGAGGTTCAGCTTCTCAGGCCGCGTCTGTGGTGGGCGGCAGCAGTCGTTGCAGAGGCCGGTGACTTCGAGGCGGTGGCCTTCCATGCGGAAACCGCGATCACGTGCCACTTCGGCCAAGATCTCTTTAATCTCGGAGTTCCGGAATTCGATCAGCGTGCCGCACTTGCGGCAGATCAAATGGTCGTGTTGAGGGTATCCGTAATCGTGCTCGTAGACTTCGCGGCCATCCTGCCGGGCGACGCTGCGGAGTAATCCCGCTTCGACCAGTTGCTCGAGCGTGCGGTACACGGTCGAACGGCTGACGCGTCGTGTGTCCTGCCGTTGTGAAACGCGGCTGATGAGTTGATCCGCATCGAAGTGTTCATGATCCGCGAAAACCTCTTCCACGATGATCGTGCGCTCGCGCGTCATGCGCTTGCCGCGCGTCACGAGGTATTCCTGGAACTTCTCCATCGGAGAGACGGAGACAGCGGGGGCGACAAGTTCGCTCATGAGGCATTCGAGTTGGGATCGGAGTTTGATGGGTTGTTGACGGGCGACGCAATACGTCAGCTCAACGCAGTCGACCGCAGCAACCACTCACGATCAACGAACATCACGCAGCATCCGCTCGACAGCCGACTCCAGTTTGTCGTCCGTTTCATACGTACCTGCGTCGATCTCAGCTTTGATGCGTGCGAGACGCTCCGCTCGTGACTCGGCCTGCATGGGGGAGTGCTCGTTCGTTCGGACGGAACTTTCCCCTCCAACTGAAGCACGACCGTTGACATCCATGGCGGTCTCCCCTGCAAGTGCGGACTTCTCAACCGACGGTTGTTCGGGCTGATCGGCAGAATCTGCGTGTGAACGATCATACCGCAGATTGAAGATCGGCTTCAACAGGGGCTCGGCAGCCGGGTTGATGTCAGCCATGGGATCGACGCGATGAGGAGCATTTTCGTGACGGTACAGCATGATTTTCGCCTCCTGGCCGTCTGGCCGGTGAAAACGCGCAAGCCACACAGGCTGCGGAGGCGTCTTGCCGTAAGTGTCAGTGATGGATAAAGTTCCGACTCGACGTAATTGTCGATGCGGGTGACGGCGAGCCTTCGGAGCAGTTGAAGGCTGTCTGGCACTGAAGATTGGGAGTCGATTCCCCGAGGCTTGGAGTCTGCCGAACGAACCTGTTCGACATTTGATGACCCAAGCGGCCGTCCAGTTGTAAGATCGGCAAAGTGGTCGATCAGACATGAGGAAAACTGGAGAATCCGATCTTGGGCAGAAGCAAAGGAAGGCAAGCAGGACCGATGGATGAACGTGGTGAAGCGATTCGAGGAAGGGGAGGAACACTAATCGGCACTAATCTTCGCTAATTGCACAATCGCTTTTCGACCGGGAATGGCCATTCATCAATTAGCGTGGATTAGTGGAAATTAGTGTTCCCGCATCGTCCGTCTTGCGAAGTATTGACTGCCATTGTTCCCTGCCCCGGATACACTCCATCGACGTTACGTAGGCCATGATCGCCAGATCGTGGACGGGGGCGGTCCGCCTTCTGGCGAAGCCGGCTACAATTGCTATCAGCCAATCGCCGTAAGCCAACAGCCAGTGCAGCCATGCCTCAGGAAAAGACCGATGCCCTTGTGATTCGCCTTGCGGACTGGAGCGAGTCCAGTCGGGTGGTGACGTTGTTCACGCGGGATTTCGGCAAGATCAGCGCATTGGCCAAGGGAGCCAAGCGGTTACGTTCATCATTCGAGGCTGGTCTTGACCTGCTTTCTGAGTCTCGGATAGTGTTCCTTCGCAAATCATCGTCCAGTCTGGACATTCTAACCGAATCCCAACTCATCGCGCGTTTTCAGCCGTCAGCCAGCAGTCTCACGTCTCTGTATGGCGGGTATTACGTCGCGGAGTTGTTGTCCGGTCTGAGTGAAGAGTACGACCCCCATCCCCGCCTGTACCAAGTTGCGACTGACACGCTGCGAAGCCTCGAACGCAACGACGATCCGCGGCCTGCCATTCTGCGATTTGAACTTGTCCTGTTAAACGAAATTGGATGCCTGCCGGAGTTCGACGCGTGTCTGATCTGCGGCTGCCCCGTCAATGAGAAACGGACCTTCGCCTACTGGGTGAACCAGGGCGGACTCATCTGTGCCTCCTGCAAACGTCCTGAATACGAACAACGTCATATCGAAGCAGGCACCATCGCGGTGCTCAAGAAACTCTCCGACGACAATCCCGCAGTCGCCCGGAGCGTGACCCCCTCCCCTGACCAACTGACCCAACTCAGACACATCACCACAGCCGCCGTCTCTCATGTTCTTGAGCGACGGCCCTCCACATTGCGGTACCTGAACTTTGACTGACACGACCCGGACCAAGGATGGACCGATGTCCGCAGACACGATCATCCCCGCTGCGCGCAGCCTTCGCAGGGGAAGGCGGTGTTTGCAGTGGGCCTTGCTGGCGTTCATCGTCGCTGGCGTGTCGACGCTGGCAGGGTGTGCGACCACACTCGATGTCTCGGCCCTCAAGCTGGACCCCTTCAGAAAAGACCGCACAGAGTCAGACGAGATCGAACTCGCCTCTGCCTCGGACGAAAAAGTGGATCGCGGCGAGCGGCCCAGCATCGACGGAGTGATGGGGCCAATCGAGCGCGAGTTGCATCAGGCATCGTGGGAAAAGCAGAAACGCGAAGCCGCTGCGGCTGACGGACAATACGGCATCGAAGGTCTCGCCGAGTACGAGGCGGCCGAGAAGCTCTTCGAGGAGGGCAAATATCACGCAGCGGAGAAGGCTTTCAAAAAACTCGCTAAGGATCGCAAGAATCGCGGACTCAACTTCGGTGAGCGTGCCGCTGCGGCATTGAAAACGGGTGTCTCTGACCCGGCTGCCAACAGCTACGGCGATCCGATCGAAGAGGACGCGTTGTTCATGCACGCGGAGTCTCTCTACAAACA
This sequence comes from Planctomycetaceae bacterium, assembly GCA_020426505.1. Classification (GTDB taxonomy): domain Bacteria; phylum Planctomycetota; class Planctomycetia; order Planctomycetales; family Planctomycetaceae; genus JAHBXU01. The sequence goes on from JAGQPX010000116.1 coordinate 53,754, forward strand.
GAAGAAGTACTCCTGGGCACAGGATGCCTACGACCGGTTGCTCGAACGTTATCCCTCCTCCCGTCACCTTGATGATGTGACGCGGCGGATGTTTGCGATCGCTCAGTCGTGGATGGGCTTCCCGGATGCTCGTGATGACAACGTTGAACTCGCCAGCGGTGAGTTGCAGAAAACGAATCCACGCACGGGTGACCGGAGTTTCAAGAAGCCGTCGTTCGTCAACATTGGCGATGACTCACGTCCGTTGTTCGACACGGCGGGTCGAGCGTTGCAGGCACTGCAGACCATCTGGCTGCACGACGCCAACGGACCACTCGCGGATGACGCCCTCATGCTCACCGCGAACTATCACCTGCAAACGGGTGACTTTGTCGAAGCGGCACGTGTCTACCAATTGCTGCGAGAGCAGTACCCGGACAGCCCGCACTTTAAGGATGCCTACCTGCTCGACTCACACGTCCGCCTCGCCGCCTACGAAGGTCCGGGGTACGACGACAAGGCTCTGAACAGTTCCAAACAGCTGAAAGAAACCGCCCAGCGGCTGTTCCCCGATCTCGACCCCGAACAGCAACAGAAGCTCAGCGACGAACTCGACCGCATCAGTGTGCGAGAGGTCGAACGCTTGTGGCATCTGGTCGAGTTCTACCAAAGCAAGAGCAACGACGCGGCCATTGTTGTGCACTGCAATCTGATCATGAACAAGCATCCGGACTCCCCCTTTGCAGAGCGAGCGCGAAAAGCACTGGAGGAAGTCGCGGAGCGTCGCCGAAGTGGTCCGTCGAGCTCGTTGAATCCGTTCCGGGACAAGGACGAATCGGCCGGTTCACCGGTGTTTGCCGGCATCGCGCCTCGCACACCGAGTCCACGTCAAACGGCCAAGGCCGAAGTGCCTCCCGCGACTGCGACAGTGCCCGGCGGTGCCGACGCCGGTCGGGCAACAACCAAACCGCCAACAAAACCTGGCTTCTTGCGTGGACTCTTGACGCCCATCACGAAAGACCCCGAGTTACGCCCCATCGAAGACGACTCGGCGAACGACGGCTCTTCGAGCAGCGACGATGATGACTCAGCCGGTCGTTCGTCCCTGTGACCCAATCCCGCCATGTGTAACAACCAAACATTTCCGGAAGCGACCCGCTGTGGTCGCCGCTCGACGATGGGACTAATGCTCATCGGGCTGATGCTACCGGGATGTTCGGGCTACATGGTTGGAGGCGCCTATGCCCCGGACATTCGCACGGTGCATGTGCCGACGTTCACGACCGACTCGTACCGTCGCGGCTTTGAGCTTCAGCTGACCGAGGCGGTGCAGAAACAAATTCAGTCGCGTACCCCCTACCGACTCACCAAGGGACCCGGAGCCGACACGAGACTGACCGGGCACATCGTCGAGGTTCGCAAGGACGTGCTGACCGAGACGAAGTTTGACGATCCTCGCGAGTTGCAACTCTCGCTCGCGGTCGAGGTTCGCTGGGAAGACCTGCGGACCGGTCAGGTGCTCTCGTCACGTCAGATGCCACTGAGCGGAGAGGCCGTGCAACTAATCGCTCACTCGGAGTATGCCCCCGAAGTGGGCCACTCGCTCGCGACCGCCACGCAGGACGTCACCGAGTCACTCGCCCGCCAGATCGTGGGCATGATGGAAGTTCCGTGGTGATACGACCATTCGTTTCATTCGCAACATTCGTGGTTGAATAAAACAACCGCGAATGGCACGAATGAGGCGAATCTCTGAATGTGTTGCCTTAATATCTTTGACGCGATTACTGTCTCTTACGTTGCTTTGACGGTATGCTGTGCCTCTCTCCTGTCTGAGATCGAGGTGTCACGATGCGTACTCTCTTGCCGTGCGTCGCTGCCTGTTGTGCGTTATTGTTGAGCGCGGCTACGTCATTCGCGGCAGACGCTCAGCCTCTCCGGCTCGATTGGGAGAAGAACTACCTCACGATCACGGGCGACCATCTCCCCGGCGGCGAGATGAAGGTGCAGTATCTCGAAGCCTACTGTCGAGCTGGGTCGACCGATGCGGACTGGGGTAAACACACAAAAATGAAGCACGCGACCGTTCGTCTGGACGATGGTCGAGACGACCGGTTCGTCAAGCTGCAATGCAAAGTCGAGGACGGGCTGGTCGTGGTCCACGAAATACGATCGACGCACGATGAGGTCGACTTCCGCATCCTCGCGACCAACCCAACCGACAAACGCAGCGAAGCTCACTGGGCACAACCGTGCATTCGGCTGGACAAGTTCACCGAACGGAATCAGGAGTCGTACCTCGAAAAGGGCTTCGTGTTTCTCGATGGTGAGTTGGCAACGATGCCGACCCGTAACTGGGCGACCGAAGCGCGGTACACCCCCGGACAGGTCTGGGCACCGAAAGGAGTTGACCGAAACGATGTGAACCCGCGTCCCCTGTCGGTACTCGTCCCGTCGAATGGACTCATCGGCTGTTTCTCAGCAGACGATACGATGCTCTTCGCCACGGCCTTCGAGCCGTATCAGGAATTGTTCCAAGGAGTGATCGTCTGCCTGCACGCCGACTTCCGGCTCGGCGGATTGGAGCCGGGCGAGACCAAGAGCATCCGCGGGAAGATCTACATCCTGCCGAACGATGTCCCTGCATTGTTGAAACGTTACGAACGCGACTTCCCTGAACACCATTGAACGCACAACCACGATGAACATCCTTCTCGCACAAGCCGAACACGCTGTCGAACTGCGCACGCTCGATGCGGTCGTCCTCGTTCTCTACCTGCTCGGGATGGCTGCCGTCGGGCTGTATTTTGCCCGGAAGAACGACAGCACTGAAGAATATTTCGTCGGCAATCGGTCGTTTCCTGGTTGGGTGATCGGCCTGTCGATGCTTGGCACGACGATCAGTTCAGTGACGTTCCTTGCCTTCCCCGGCGACTCTTATGCCAACAACTGGAGCAAACTGGTCGCGAACCTTACGCTGCCGATCGTGGCCATCTTTGCGATCGTGGTCATCATCCCGTTCTTTCGACGGGGCAACCTCACGTCCGCGTTCGAGTACCTGGAAGCCCGCTATGGTACCACGGTTCGTTTCTACGGTGTGATGACATTTGTGGTCGCCCAATTGTTTCGACTGGCCCGCATCCTGTTCCTCGTTTGCCTGCCGATCCAGGTGCTCACGGGTGCCGACCTGTGGATGATCATCGTTTGCATGGGGATCTTCATCGCCTTCTACACGGTCGCAGGCGGCATCGAAGCAGTGATCTGGACAGACGTGATTCAGGCGTTCGTGCTGTTGTTCGGCGGGGTCGTCTGCATCGGATTCGTCGTCTCACACCTGCCCGGTGGATTCAGCGAGGTGTTCGAGGTTGCGACCGCCAACGACAAGTTCTCGCTGGGATCCTTCGACATCGATTGGGAGCAGAACACCTTCTGGACAGTAAGCCTGCTGGGCATCTTCACCTGGGTCTTCGCCTACTCGGGCGATCAGACGGTCGTGCAGCGGTACGTCTCCGCCAAGTCGACCAAAGAGGCTCGCAAGGCGACGGCCATCTTCTCTGCAGTCGCGGTGCCGACCTGGGCTCTGTTCTTTTTTGTGGGGACATGCGTCTACGCTTACTATCAGCGCTACCCGAGCGATTCTGTCAACGGTTTGACCACCGATGCCGTCTTTCCGCACTTCATTCTCACGGTCCTTCCAGCCGGTCTCGCCGGTCTGGTCATCGCAGGGGTTCTCGCAGCAGCCATGTCATCGCTCGACTCCAGCCTGAACAGCATCGCGACTGTGACAGTGATCGATATCGTCAAGCCATACCTCCTGCCGGGACGTACCGATCAATTCTATCTCAGACTCGCCAAGGTGATCGCGACCCTCTGCGCGGGCGTGATGATCGTCGGAGCCATCATTGTTGAGAGCATCCCCAAAGAGAGCATGAACGATCTGACCTGGATCGTGGAATCCGTGTTCAACGGGTGCCTCATGGCCGTGTTCATGATCGGATTCTTCACGGTGCGCGTGCGTAATCGGGCCGCGATCCTGGCGCTGTTGGTCTCCGTCAGCGTCAATGTCTACCTTGCCTTCAATTGGCTCGGCTGGGTTCCGACCGGTTGGGAAGTGACTCTGAACAACTACTGGGTCGGCCCGCTGGTGAACATCCTGTTCGCCACACTCGCCATTACGTTCAGCCTGTTCGTCGGCAAGAGTGACGCCGACGCGGAGAAGTCACTCGAAGGTCTGACCGTCTGGACGCAGACAGACAAGCCAGCATGACAACATGAGGTGGCTTCTGACTTGGACATTTCGGCAGGAAGTGCCGGAGCGTCAAGGTTTGCCCAGTTTTCCTGACCCGACCGTATGAGTCCAGTCGATAGGAAACGAATGGCCTCAGGGCTCAACGCTCCCGGTGTGCCGTCACGTCAAGAGGTTGTCCTTGCGCGTTTCGCTGACAATTCGATGGCGAATTCTGTTCACGATCATCTTCGCCGCCACATCGCTCATGTGGCCGGAGAGCGATCGGCGTGCAGTCGCTGAAGCTGCGGACTTTCTGACTCAGCAATCTGTCTTCTTCAATGAGACCGAGACGTCGCAAACAGCTGACGAGATGGACGGTGTAACCAAAGAGGAGTCATCTGAAATCGACGATCTGGAGAAGCGTCTCAAGAAGATGGAGGATGCCTGGAGCGAGCATCAGAAGGAGTTGAAGGACGCAGACGACGAAGCCGCGTGTAAGCCGACATTCGAGATTCATGGTCGGATTCACGCGGATTACTGGTCCTTTCCCAATGCCAGCAACGGGATCGGATTCTTCGAGCATTCCAACCCTGCCCAAACGAGCTATGGAACCGATCCGGAAGATGTCTTTGATTTTCGACGAGTGCGCCTGGAGATGCAGGGGACCTTACTGAAGAGCATGCTTTGGCGGATGCAGATCGACTTCAACAATCCGCAGACTCCCGAGTTTAAGGATGTCTACGTTGGATTTGACCAACTGCCATTCAACCAGAGATTGCTGATCGGCAATCAAAAGAGGCCACTCGGACTGGACCAGATCAACAGCAGCAAGGACAACGTCTTTCTCGAAAGGTCATTGGCTCAGGAAGCCTTTAACGACAGCAATCGTCGCCCTGGAGTTGTGGTACACGGAAATACCGACGACGATTCGCTCGGCTGGACCTATGGGGTCTTCCTGCTGGAGGATATTACCATCGATGGTCAATACCGAGGCGACACAGGTCAGACCAGCCTGAACGCAAGGGTCTTCGGAAGTCCGTGGTATGAGCGATGCACCGATGGCTGCGACTATTGGCATTGGGGTATTGCCGGGATGATCGCTTTTCCGGAGGGGAATCCCAACAATCTTCAGACCTCAGACGTCAACTTTGCCCGCTATCGCACTCATCCTGAAGCACGCCCAATGTCCCGATGGTTCGATACCGATCAAATCTTGTATGGCCAAATGTTCGAGACGTTCGGACTGGAGAGTATCTTCAACTCCGGACCACTGCAGGTCACGGCTGAATATCAGACAAACTGGACACAGCGAGGTGCTCTCGGCGGCAGCGATTTGTTCTTCCACGGCGGCTACGTCTACGCAGCCTGGATGCTTACCGGCGAGCACATTCCCTACGATCGTACGAGCGGCACCATCGGACGACTCCAACCGCATCGCAACGTCTTCTGTGTCGATCGAGACTGTGCCAAGTGCGGACAAGGCTGGGGCGCGTGGCAACTCGGCCTGCGGTACTCGTACCTCGACCTCACCGACGCAGACATCACCGGAGGCGTCGGCCACTCCGGCACGCTGGCCCTCAACTGGTTCTTCAACGCCTACGCCAAGCTCCAGTTCAACCTGATCTACGGCACCATCGATCAGCGCGGCCCCATCGGTGGCTACGACAGCGGCACTTACCTCATTGCCGGCACTCGAATGGCAATCGAGTTCTGAGATTGCCATGGCGACCGCTGTTCTTCATTTTGATCACCAGATGATTTCGCGACCATCGAGCATATCAGTCTGCTGTTCCAGTAAGTGTAAAGGCCGCCCAATAGTAGGGATGACCGGTGTGATACTCACGACGGAGGTCAGCAAGGAGTGCCAGTTGTCCCGCGCGTACGGCTTGCGATCTGCTTTGTCCCGTCACCAGATTTTTGAAAAAGTCTTGCATCAGCTCGGCTGTCTGGGCATCGGGAATCTGCCAGAGGGTCGCCAGGACTGACTCGGCTCCTGCGATTTGGAAGGCTTGTCGCAGTCCTGCAACCCCTTCTCCGTTCTGAATTTCTCCGATTCCCGTCTCACACGCACTCAGGACGACCAGACCAGTTCCATTGAGGTCACTGCTGACGACCTCCATGCCGGTGAGAACACCATCATCAACCGCTCCCGACAGTTGTTTCCGTTTGTTGCATCCCGCGAGCAGCAACCCACACCGGAGCAGCGGATTCTCAATGAGTGTGCCATTCTTCGTTACTGGAACTGAATCCTTTGCAATCCGAGCGAGTGGCTCGCTCAACTCGACTTGTTGATCTTCGAGGTAATAGCCGTGCGTGCTGAGCACCAGCACGGGCGGATGACTCAATTGCTTGAATGTCTCCTCACGCGCCGCTGCTTCGAGATGAACGGTCGGTCTCAGCCCGGTGTGCTGTTGAATGAGCGGCGTGATGGCGGCCGCCTCCTGAGCAGTTCCCGGCAATCGATCAACCGCTTGCAGATCATCGAACGATCCAACGAACCGCGACGAGGATGGCCGCTCATTCAACGGAGTCGGAATCAGATTGTAGTCCGGATCGGCAAAGATGACGGGAGAAGATTGCGGGGCACTGGTCGATGGTGGTGCGGCAAGATCACGTCCGCTGACGACGTAACTGATCTCGTACTCCTCGACCGCGTATCTTCCATCGGACAACGGCAATGCTGACCATGGGACGAGCCAGAGTGAGGAGTCGGGGCTGATGATCAACCGTCTTGCGTCTCCAGTTTTTCGCAGCAGCGGGTCGAATAACTGAATGGCAAGCTGCCTGAGAGGTTGATGGACAGCCTGTTCTGCATCCTTGGGTCCCCAGCGGTCGATGAGGTCGGGGCTCTCATTCATCGCTTCGCGGGCCGCCAGCACAGCGGCATCGATGCTTGATGCGGATCCCAGGTCATGGATCTCGACTTCCCCTTCTCCGCCTGGATGAGTCACCCAGGCGACGTACCGGGACTCGTGATATTTGTTCGATTCAATGCTGTACGGATGCAGACGAACGATGTCGACGAACACGCTTCCCTCGGATAACTGTGAGCGAACGTCGTCAATCTCCACCCACGAAGCGGACTCTGCGCTGATTCCACTCTGCTGCCGGAGTTGTCTGGCCAGTTGCTGTTCCTTTTCCTCAAGGTCAGCCAATCTCTGCTGATGCCTCTTTTGCAGATGCGGTTCCACTTGACTGACGGCCAGCCGCGCGAGCTGGCCACGGATTGTCGTCAGCTCTGTTGCCACATTGGACGTTCCTTCGGCGAGACGTCCGTGTTCGGCAAGCGCTTCCTGAGCGATCGCCTTTCCATTGATCAGCCACTCACTCGACTGTTCCAACACAGCCGGGAACGTCTGAGCATATTGCTGACCAACCGAAAGATCGCGATGAAACTCATCAAGATAATCAACGGCGAGGAACTGCAACTGTTCGGCCGTCGAGAGACCGGGCAAGAGCCGACTCACGTATGACCGTTGGGCCTGTCGGAGTTCATGCATGAACGTCAAAGCGGTCTGAACATCTCCCTGCTTCAGGGAACCCACGATGAGATTCCCCATGGCATCCATGGTCGCCGGATGATCGACCCCCGCGGACTGGCGAAGCGAGTTGGTTGCCAGCTGCCAATGGCCCATCGCGTCCGCGACCTTCCCCTGATCAAATTCTGCATTGCCTAGATTAATGACGGCATCAAGTGTCGTCGGATGCTCGGGGCCAAACACTGCGGCGTACTGCGTCCAGACTTGAGAGTGGAGTGATTCGGCTGCTTCGTGATCCTCCATGTCGTCGAATGCGACAGCCAGATTGCCAGTTGTGCGAAGCGTGTCCGGGTGTTTGTCGCCCAAAACAGCACGTTGCCGTTCCAGGACTCTCTGCAACAGATCTCTCGCGGGTCCGGGCTGTCTCAATCGGAGCAGTGCGATGGCCAAGCTGTTTTGTGTCCTGAGTGTATCAGGATGGTTTTCGCCAATCGTTGTGATGCGTTGTGATGCCGCCTCTTCGAGCAGGGACCTGGCATCAACCAGATCATTGAGCTTTAACAGGACAACCCCTAACTGGTCACAAGTCTGCAAGGTGTCTCGATGTGACTCACCAAGGACTTGACGTTGTTTCCTCAAAGCCTGTTCCAGCAACATACGAGCTGTCGTGTAGTCATGCAGAAGTGCGTGCACGTCGGCCAGGTTCGTCATGGCCGTTAAAGTGTACTGATGATCCTCTCCAAGCTGCTCACGGAATAGTTGCAGTGATTGCTCGTGCCGTGCCTTTGCCTCTTCCAGTCTGCCCAGGGAAACGAAGATTGTGGTCAGGTTGTTGAGCGAAGCGAGAGTGTCGGCGTGGGCTGGCCCCAGCGTTTGATTGCGAAGCTGGAGAACCCGTTCCTGAATCGGCAGTGCCCTCTCGTATTCCCCAGCGAGGTTCAGGACCCCCGCGAGGCTGTGCATCGACTGCATCGACTCAGGATCTGATTCACCGAGTATCGCCTGGCGAATGCTCAAAGCACTGCTGAACTGCTCGATGGCTCCGGGATAGTCACCCTTTTGGTAGAGATGTCCCCCGAGGACCTCATGAGCGTCCGCCACCTGCGGGTGTTCATTGCGATAGACCTGCACAAGCAACGCGAGGATTTGACGTATGCTTTCCTCTGACGCCTGAAATTCCTTTTGTGACACCTGTTGCTGATACTGCTGGAAAAGATCTCGCACCTTCTGCAGTCGCTGCTCGTCGGCCTGGCTGATCGGGACAATCTCGATTTGGCTGCGATGAATCCACCCTTTCGCCTCCTGACCGGGCACCCGGACTTTCGCCCACTCTCCGTTCTGGACCTCGTAAACGTACAACTGCGTACCACGAGCCACATTGGCCAATACACTGTTGCCGTCTTTGATCTGGCCGGAAGCCTCAGTGACTCGCACCATGTGTCCGTTCGCTGCTTCGCCGATCGCAGGCAATCCGGAATGCATCAGGAGAACGGTGAACACCGCAACCCAACGAGTCTTGTTGATCATCACGACGAAAACTCCATCGAATGCCACAGAAACCCACCGTTCGTTGCCGGGAGACAAGCACTCCTCACCAGTACACTGGATCGCTCAACGCCTTCACGCACGAACAGCGACCGGGGATTGGTTCGATCGGGTGATCTGTCAGTGATTGCCCGATCCACCCGACAGGTTGTGAGAGTTCATAGGGGGGAGGGATGTCATCCTGTGAGAGTGGCTGGAAGCCGACTTTACCGTAGTAGGCAGGATCTCCATACGTGGTCACGATCCGCACACCTCGTTGTTTCAATTCCTGCAGCCCGAAGTTGATCAACCCCTGTCCGACGCCCCTGCCCTGTTGCTCAGAAGCGATGGCAACGGGAGAAAGTAAGAAGGCTTCCACGTCCTGCTCGAAAGTCAGCCGAGTGAACAGAATCGCCCCGACGATTCGTTCCCCGTCGACCGCCACGAAGCCTTGAACATCGCACGGCTCCGTCTCTGCAAGCATCTCCTTCACCAGTTTGCCGACCATCGTCCCTTCTGCTTCCCCTTCGGATTGGGTGAACACAGAAACAAATAACGCCTCCATCTCTGAGGCGTCACCGGGCTGATGGGATCGATACTTGGTCATCTTCATCGGGGACTTACATGAACGGGTACGACAAGACAGTCTGTGTGCCTGCAACTGACAAGTCAAGCAGGACTCGTCGATGCCTCGAACTTTGAGATTCGTCTGAATTGTTTGGGAATCTTCGTGATATCCTGAGGTGAACCGCGCCCTCTGTTTTGGTGGGCGATAACGCCCCGTCACACGGAACCGACTCAGGATCAGACAATGGCGAAATCAAATCTCAACAAAGGGCCGTGGACTCATCGACTCGCTGTGTGGGTGTTTGCGACGGCGTTTGGAGTGCTGATCATCTGGGCGTTAGGGTTCATTCTCAAGGACATCGGCAACCTTGAAGGGCCGGATTACGAGGCGGTGCAGGCACAGTTCATCGACAAGGACGTGCTGGACCGGGCCGATGACCTTCGCAAAGAGATCGAGACTATTGAAGTGGAGCAAGCCGACCTGCGGGAGCAGCAGACCGTCCTCCGCGACAGCACGAGTGAGTCGCAGCGGACGATGAACCAGTTGCTCGACTTTCAACGGTTAAACCTCGAACAGGAAGTGACGCCGTCCGAGGCAGAGCAGCAGGCACTGGCCGAGAGTCAGCAGTTATTCCTGGCGAACCAGAGGCGGTATCAGGCTCTCAATCAGCAGATCGCTGAGCGCGACACGCAACTCCGCGAACTCCGCGGTGAGCAACGGACGATCGAAGATGAATTGACCGAGAAGCGGCCGGATGTGCAGGAAGAGTACGACCGGCTGGTCGAACGCAACAACCTCAAAATCGCTGCGATCAAGCTGGGCGTGTTGATGCCGCTGATACTTCTGGCGGTCTGGCTGTTCCTCAAGTTACGCGGCAGCACCTACAAGCCGATGGTGTACGCGTTCGATTTGGCGGTGGCGTACCGTGTGATCGACGTGATGCATCAATACTTCCCGTCAATCGTGTTCAAGTACATCCTGATCGGCACCTGCATTCTGGTCGTGGGTCGCATCCTGTATGTGCTGTTACGAATGGTCGCGAACCCCAAACAGGACTGGCTGCTCAAGCAATACCGCGATGCCTACGAGCGGTTCCTCTGCCCAGTGTGTGATTACCCGATCCGCAGAGGGCCGCGTAAGTTCCTGTTCTGGACACGAAGGACCGTTCACAAGATGGCACTGCCGCAGGACGGTACCGATGACCCCGACGGCTCATATACCTGCCCCATGTGCAGCACCAAGCTGTTCGAGGAGTGCCCGTCCTGTCACAAGACCCGCCACTCCCTCCTGCCAGCATGCAGTCACTGTGGCGACGTGAAGGTATTTGAGCCTCCAGGCAGCGAAGCTCTTTAACGGAGTGTTGGCGATGTTCGGCAAGTCGAAAGGTCCCGTTGCCCCTGAATATCAGGCTGAAATCGAGATTCCGTCAAATGGCCATCTCGTCTAAACTTCCTCGGTTTCCGGGTGGATGAACCGCCCGAGTGATGGAGCCATGGAGGGTTTCTCATGTGGGTTTCGCGTTGCTGGTTGGAACGGGTGATCGTCGCCGGGCTGCTTTGTCTGGTGGTGGGATGTGGTGCTCAGGAAAAAGGATCTCAGGAATTCACCGCCGTTCCGTCCGATGATGTGGCGGCTGCTCCAATCGATGGAACTCCATCCGAGCCAACGTTGGCAGAGCCGAGTGAGTTCGAGCCAACGCCGGTCGAGCCGACTCCTGCCATCAATGATGAACCGGAGGTTGCCACAATCGAGATCATCGAGCCGATCGAAGAGGCAGCTGTCGTCGCTGTCCCCGAAGCGACGACGGAGTCGTTGGATGGTGCAAAGCTCAGCACCGACACTCGAAGCTCGCGACCCCGCATCAAAGGCGCCGTCAAATTTGACACCTCCAACTGGCAGCCGCCGGGCGTGAGTTACAACAGCACCAAGCAGACGCCCGAGGAAGTCCCTGTCGTCGAGCCGGAGTCCGAAGTGATTGCAGACATCCCGATCATTGAACCGCTGAACTCCGACCCGATCCCCACAGCAACTCCGTCACCCGAAGAGTCACCCATTGCTCGTGTCGACGAACTCGTCAGCAAGCTGAAGTCGGGCAACATTGCGTACAACGCGCCTGACTCGATGCACTACAAGGAGACGCGGATCATCGAGCTACTGCTTTCTCCGAAGGAGTCGCCCCAGTTACTGGAGGCTCAGCTCACCGACCGGCGGGACGCTGTCTCGGAGCAAGTCCAGCACGTCGCGCCGCGGATGGAGGCCTCTTTGACCGGGACCGGTTTTGAGATCGAACCACTTGAGCCGGACATCCAACTGATCTCCAGCTTGCGTCCGACGAAGTGGCGATGGCGGGTCACGCCAAGTCATTACGGTCAACAGGAACTCAACCTTTCACTCAGTGCCCATCTCGACCTTGAAGGTGGCGGCGAGTATGTGATTGATTCCCTCAACCGAGTCATCGACGTCGAGATCACGTTGAAGGAGCAGGTCGCCGAATATGTGACCGCCAACTGGCAGTGGCTGTGGGGGACGCTCATCCTGCCGATCGTCGGCCTGCGGATGAAGTATGGCCGCAAACGCCGTCGCAATGACGAGTGGGACGAGCGCGACCATCACGACGATCACGATCGCATGGCCGCGTAAAGTGTGATGACTGCTGAGGGCCATTTGATCGACGCGGAATCTGCAAGGGTGGCAGGGTCAGAAGCGAAGCGGATGGCCCTGCGATGATCGGTCCGGGGCTTCCCGTTGGTCAGACCCGGCCACCCAATCGCATGCATGATTCAATCTGACTTTCGTTCGTCAACAACAGCCCGATAGATGATCGGCTTCACCGCCGCTTCCGCCTGAAACGTGAAGGGCAATCGTTGTGTGAGCACGACCACTGCGAGGTCATGCTTGGGCGAGAGCCAGAAGTGTGTGGACGCCATGCCGCCCCAGCCGAGTTCGCCCTTCGGAACATGTGGCGAGCCGGGTACGTCGTCGACCACGACTGACAGTCCCAATCCGAAGCCAACCCCCTTACGCTCTCCCGGTCCAATAATGACGTAGGGTGACGACTTGGGGAGTTGGTTCGTCCCCATTGCCTCCACCGTCTCCGGCTTGAGTAACCGGATGCCGTCGAGTTCGCCATTGTTGAGCAGCATCTGACAGAAGCGGATGTAGTCGCTCGATGTGGAGAAGAGCCCCCCTCCGCCGGAGAGGAACTTCGGTCGAATGAAGGCAAATCCACGAGCACGGGACGGGTCACGGTCGACGGCGATTTGACCGGTCGATTCGTCAGCCGCATAGATTGTTGCGAGACGGTCCTGATTCGCCTCGACCACGTAGAAGTCCGTATCGTCCATCCCCAGCGGCGTGAAGATGCGTTCGTCCAGGAACTCATTGAAGGCCTGTCCGCTCACGACTTCGACCAGCCGTGCGAGCACATCGGTCGAAACGCTGTAATGAAACCGTGTCCCCGGCTGATACAGCAGCGGGAGCGTGCCGAGCTTGTTGACCGTTTCCTCAAGACTGAAGAACGGGAACAGAATCGCGTTCTGCTTGTACTGGTTGTCGACGAACGTATCGCCGAAGAACCCGTACGTCAGCCCGGACGTGTGTCGCAGCAGGTCACGCACGGTGATCGGTTGCGTCGCCGGGTCGGTCATGACCGACGTCCCGCGATGCGACACATACACCTTGGCATCGGCAAGTGCAGGCAGATACTCGCCGACCGGATCATCGAGTCCGAGTTTGCCCTCGTCGACGAGCATCATCACAGCCGTGCTGGTGATCGGCTTGGTCATCGAGTAGAAGCGGAAGATCGTGTCGGTCGTCATCGGCTTCCCGACTTCTCGATCCGCCTTTCCGACCGCCTCGTGCAACACGAGTTTGCCATGACGGGCGACAGCGATCACCGCACCGGCAATCTTGCCGTCGTCGACCATCGCCCGCAGGGCCGACGGCGCCAGCTTCAGACGCTTCGCTGACATGCCGACCTGCTCAGGCTCAGCGACCGGCAGCGGAGTCTCGATCGCCGCGGCTTCTTCAGACGAGACAGAGACGACCCACACGGCAAGGATCGCCGACGCAACGAATGCCAAACGCATGAGCCTCATCCCATTCTGGAGCTGCACGAAATCGAGACTGAGAGGTTGCGGAATTCCTACTCCTGCATTCGTCTTGTCACCGCTGCTCGTTCGTCTTCGATCATCTGCCAGATCTGCAGGCGGTCGTCGGAACCTTTCATCACAGCGGCAGCCTGTTGTTCGCGGACCTGCTGGAGGTTGCTCGACACATTGTAGGCGGGGTCACGATACCCGACTCCACCCCATACGTTGACGCTTGCCCAACCGGGTTGATAGTCGACATCGTACGTCAGCGTTCTCTGCTGGGCGTTGACTTGGACACTCTGGCCACGCAGTGAGGCAGCAAGTGCCCGGAAACTCGACGCGATCCTGTCGCCATAATTGACAGCGAACTCCTTGACGCCGTCGGTCGGCAGGTCGAGAATCTTCTGAGCGAAGGTCTCGTGCCACGTCGCCGTCTTGGCATAGTCATTGGCGTTGCGATTCGCTCGCTTGAGGTGGTCGATCATGTTATTAACAGAAGCGACATACCGCTCAGTCGCCTGTTCCGGATTGGCCGTTCTCGTTCGTGATGCTCGCGTTGACGGCTTGGAAGACTCCTTCGCAGGTTGAGCCGCGACCTGATACGGTGCCGAGGGAGTCACGATCAGCGACAAGATCCGTCGGAGGCTGTCGTCCGAGAGCGTGCACTTCATGGTGACGGTTTGATCTGTCCCGAATGCTTTCGTCTCCTCGAGTTCAGAAATCGCTGCGCCAAGGTCGTCCAGCACGGAGACAAACAGCGTCTTGATCGAAAGAGCCGACGGTCCGATGTCCTCCGAAAAGTCGATCGTGATCGTCGCCTCGGTCTCCTCTCCAATCGTGGCGGAGAATGTGACGCCTTTGATTCCCGAGATCAACGGGATGAGTCGGTTGACGAGTTGACGATGGGACGCGAACCGCTCGTCCTCCCGCAGATGGCGTTCGACCATGGCCGAGTCGAGGACGTCTCGCAGGTCCATCGCCAGCACGACATGCCCGTCAGCCGCAGCAGCCTGTTGCAGGTAAGGCGACACCCTCGATGTTGCACCTTCCTTGACGGCACGTGCCCAGCGTGCGGCGTCCAGTCGATGGGCCGGACGATAGGCCGTGAAGAGATCCGGAAGCGGTTGGGCGAGATAACTGTCGCGCTGAGTGCGAACCGCCGGCGAACCACCCAGGTCCTCAATCGATCCCCCCGCTTGCTCAGCAATCGCTTCTAATGTGATGTTCTCCGGCCGACGAACGACCGCAGCCGACCAGACTTCTTCCGGAACCGATGGATGCACCAGCGAGCCCACGACAAGCGTGTCGACCCAGGGAGGAATGACCGCGACTCCACTCTGGTACTTCTCCTCCTGTCGTTCGTACCAATGCTCATCCAAAGCCCGGTCCGTTCCCAGGATCGATGACACGCGGACTACGCTGAGCGTATTCGCGGAGTCAGGCAGGGAGGCAGCCAACTCGGCCGCGTCGTCAGCTGTTGCTGTCGAAATACTCAGCAGAAGCAGCGTCAGGGGGAGAAATCTCATGTCGCACCTCAGGGTCATCGTGGTTGTGGATTCAGGCATCCACGTATCATGTCCACGTCGTCGACCGGATGCAAACCCAGCGAATGGACGCGCGGGGCTCCTCACAATCCTCTCCGGGGAGATCATGCGTCATTCGAGAATTGGCGTTTTTCAACCTCGCAGCGACAAACGTGTGATCACGCCGCCTGTCAGCTTGCGGGTCACGATTGTTGATCTGTTGTCATGATCTCAAGTTCGCTGATCAAAAAAGTGGACCGCGCGGTCCGAGGTGACGGAGTGCTTCCGGTGATCAGGCTTCGCGGCCACTGTGAGGGACTTGCCGGTGATTGCAATCGCGACTCTGCAGCTGCCGTGTCAACAGCAGAGCGGCCACAAGCCCCCCGGATCGGACGAGCAAGCATGTTTCGCTCGCCTCTAACCACAGGAACACTCCGTCACCCCTAAATACGAGCGGCCACTGAGAACCTTACAGACGATTTCAACTTTTCAGGAAAAAGTCTGTTCTTATCCAGACACGGCGGCCATCGCACGTTCGATGTAGCTGGATTCGCCAGAATTCAGCCTCATCTTCTCCGTTCACCCGCAGCGATGAACTCTGGCGAGTCCAGCTACGAATGTCATCAACGTGCGATCGCCTCGGAAGTCGTTATGGAGTATCCGTCGCTGTGCTCTCCGACTGTCCCTCCGGTTCCTCCATTCTCACGAGTAGCCAGTTCTCGTCGCGTTCGGTGCCGAAGTGGACCAGCAGGGGGGCTTCTTCCTGCGTGAGATTGTAGAGGCCCGTCTCGGCGACGACTGTTTCGCTCTCGCCGAAACGCATGGCGACTCGCTGCGTCTCCTTGTCGACCTGTCCCTGGATCGCCTGTGACTGATCGGTCTGGATGTTGAACAGCGTGCCGCTGATGATGCCCTGTTTGTTCACCGCGAGTTGCACGACCATGTTGGGGTCGACGTCCTTCTCGCCGGTCGAGACGGCGAACGTTCCGAGCGGCATCCACTCAGCCTCAGCGGCCTCTTCCTCGGAGGCGGGCGGGTCGACTGTCGCGAGGTCCATCGCACTCTGCGCGAACTCGTCCTGCGTTGCGACCTGTTCGCCGCCGACGTAGACGTAGTTGTTCTCATACGTCACGTTGCCCCCCTGACCGTAGTCGTAATAGACCGGCTGCGACCAGACGGTTTGCGGTGCTGACCAGACAAACCAACTCGTCAGACTGCTCCAGACCGGCACTCGCCACCAGTAGTTCCAACCGTAGTTGTGCCTCCAGTAGTGGTAGTGCCAGCCGCCGATGGGACAGTAGTGTCCGCCCCACCAACTCCCGGTGAACCAGTTGTTGTGACGGTAGTAGTACCCCCACCCGCCGCGAACTCCGGTGCCCCATCCGTTCCAGTAGCCGATGCGTCCAGCAGGGCGATTCCACCAGCCGGCCTGCCTCGGATTCACGAAGGCATTGTTCCAGTGATTGTGAATGTTCACGTTGACGCTGTTGTCGATGTTCGCCCAGCGAGGACGATTGCTGATCACGTTGTTGTTATTCCAGCGATTGCCGATGTCCGGACGATTGGCGATGCCTGCACCGATCCCCGCGCCAATTCCAGCTCCGACGCCAGCACCCACGCCGGGGCGGGTTGCCGGACGGTCGCCGACGTTCGGACGTTCTGCAGGTCGGTTGGCTCCGCCCGGTCGAGCAGGCAGTGTCGTCGCGACATCGCCGCCACCCGGACGAACCGGTTTGTCCATTCCCAGAAAATCGCCAAGATCGCCCGGCGTCGGACGAGCACCGCCAGCGGGGCGTTGAACTGCACCACCACCCGGTCGAGCTGCTCCCGGTCGTGTGCCACCCAGATTCGGCACGCTCGTACTGGGACGGCCAGCCGGTCGATTGGCGATGCCGGAGTCGACGGTCCCCGGTCGGGTCGTGGGTCGTGACGGAGTGCTTGGAAGCGTTGATGGGACGTTCGGGCGTGTCGCAGGACGGGTCGACGGCGTCAATCCGCCGCTCGGTCGACTGACGTTGGGTCGTGTTGAAGGCGTGCTAACGTTTGGACGACTCGGCGGCCGGCTCACGTTGGGACGGCTGACGTTCGGCGAACTGATATTCGGACGTGATCCGCCTAAGTTCGGAGTGCTGGTCGGCGGACGGGACGGCATCGACGGACGAGCACCGCCGCCATGATAGCCTCCCCCTCCCCCACCACCGTGAAATCCTCCGCCCCCTCCCCCGCCGCGGCCACCACCACCACCGCCGCGACCAATCGCAGAGGCGTTGTCAGCACCGGTCAGAATCAATGTGACAATAACAACGAGACATGCAATGCGATTCATCGTTGAACTCCTTCCGTCATTTCAGAGACCGGCGCTCCCTCACTCGTGCGCATGACGGTCACGGGCTCCGGAGCGGGAACCGGCTCGCCGTCGCGGGTCTGCCCGACGGTCTCAACAGTCATCGTGTCATCATCGATGCGGGTCATCACCTTGGTCGCACTCATCAGGCTGCCGTCGCTGACGACCTGCCACATCTTGAGCATCCACTGGTCATCGTGCCGCGAAACGGTCCCCTGTCCGAACGAGCCATCCGAGTTGAACGTCCACGTGCGGATCTGCTGACTCATGGGATCCCAACCAATGATTTGTGTTCCCTGCACCTCGTCTCCCTCTCCGAACTGAGCCGCGAATGACCGCAGCAGAAACGCCCGGCTGGGCGACCAGCGAACCGTCGTGGTGACCTCCGCTCCTTCGGCCTGATCCTTCCACGTGCCCACCAACCATTCGAGCTCTTTGAGTGCATCATACGAAGACGACGGCACCGGCAGATCGCGCTCCTGCGAACTGTCAATCAACCACTCATTCGCCTCCTTGACGAGGACAGCCGAGAACGCGCTTTCGACAGGCACAGCGTCTCCAAACGAGATGACCGTCGTCCCTTCAACCGTGGCCACATCGGGTCGCACCATCCGGATGTTCTCGACCTGACCCGACAGCCGCGCGTCTGGTTGTGCCTTGAAGAAGGCTGCGAACTCCTCCACAAGTGCTGCCCGCCCTTCAGTCCGCACGCCCGTCTCCGCCGCGACCGAGACACCATTGGCCGTCCAATAAGCACCGACCGCCTCCGCATCATGCTTGTTGAACGCTTCGACATAGGCAGCGATCCGCTCACGAATGGCCTGCGTGACTGCCTCCTCAGACTCGCCCGCACGCTGCTGAGCATCAGACGGGACACTCATCGCCAACAGGACAACCGCAAATAGAATGGCATGTTTCATGAGAGTAGCTCCTGAGTGACGGGTCTCTTCAGCGTGACGTTCATCGCGTGCCTCGACATCACGAACGAACCGCGAGAAGTGATCGCGGCACACCGCAGTCATATCAGCCGATGACGACGATGCCTAGCCATTGGCCGTTTTTCTCATCCGCGAGCAAACGACTTCCAAGAGCCACAGACTCGTGATCGATCAAGAATCGTGCCACTGCTTGCCTGGCCGACAACTCGCGATCGATGCGCGCTCGGCACTGCTTCGGCCGGGCAAGCAGAGCCGTCTGACCATTCAACGTCCTCACCCGCCCGACCGAAGCAGTGGCACGTCACTCAGACAAGCACGGGCGCCCAGCCGTCTTCGTCCCAGATTGCAGGTGATCCAGGCCATCGGAGTTAACGATACAGCTTTGCTCTTAAAGCCGGGGACAAGGATTCCAGGTCAACACCGGAGGCGGCCAGGTTGACGCGCTTCAAGCTGCCCTTTCCTTCAAGCGGTGAAGCATCCTTGACCCGTCGGCAGCTTTTCAGGATCAGATGTTTCAGGTTGGGAAGATCGGCGAGCGGAGAAATGCTTTCGACAAACAGGCATCCCCAGAGGTTGAGTTCGGTGAGTTGTTTCAGATTGCTCAGGGGTGACAAGTCGTTGATTCCGCGGCACTGAAACAGGGACAAGGTTTCCAACCGGGTCAAGTCCGTCAACACAGACAAGTTCGACAAGGTCTGGCACATGGAGAGTTCGAGAGTGGTCAGATTGATGAGCTTGCTCAATGGTGTGAAATCACTGATCCCGGTGCACTTGTTCAGATTGAGGTACGTCAAGTTTGTCAAAGGTTCCAGCGGGGAAAGATCCGAAATGCCCGTGCATTGAGCGAGTCCGAGGCTGTCGAGGTTGGTCATTGACGCGAGAGGCGTCAGGTCCGTAAGTGCGGTGCATGCTTGGAGGCCTAACGATCTGAGATTCTTCAGCGAGGCGAGCGGGCTCAGGTCGTCCAGACTGCTGAAGAACCGAATCCACAAGTTGGTGCAGTCGTGAAGATCGGACAGGGCCTTGATGCAGCGGACTTCACTGCGCTGTTCGTTACAGCCGTGACTCGACAGATACTCGAATGCGTCAACAGGATCATTGGTTGTTTGCGTGTCGTCTGTCATTTGACTGCGATTCGTGGTGAGTTGATTTCCATCTGACTGACGCGGGTGGCCCAGCCGGGATCGGCTGGGGGCCAACGGCCCAAGATGACTCACACTCGGCTCATGATATGTTCAGGAGACTGGAACGCCGAGTGTGAATCGTCCTGTCGCTCCGCGACCCAACCCTCGTAAACTCCGGTCGGGCCACCCTGCGCCCCTGATTGATCGTGAGTCGTGCCACTGTTTGTCTGGCCGACTGTTCGCGGTGAATGCGCGATCGGCACTGCTTCGGCCGGGCAAGCAGTGCCGTCTGACCAATCGAACATCCTCACCCGCCCGACCGAAGCAGTGGCACCTCACTTGGACAAGCACCGACATTAGTCATCCCTCAACGTCTTCCATGATCGCTGGGTGCCATGCTCATATCGCGAAGCAGGATGAGCATGCTGTGGGCAATCAGTCGACACTCAACGACATGCTTGCCCTGCTACGCGATGCAAGCATGGCACCCGGCAAATCATTACTCTTTTGGTACATCGCCGAGACGGATCGTCAACTCCTTTATCAACTCTTGATGGGCCAGATGTGGCACAGACTTTTCCCAATCGATCTGTGATCCGAATTTGTGGGACAACACACCGGAAAATGTGGCTGTGTAGTCTCTGGGCTGAGAACGTAGGTGAGCACCATATTCACGAAGGATATGCTCCATCGAGAGTGAAGCGCCAGCCGTGACAAAGTTTTCAAAATCATGGATAGATAGCAGCATTAGAGGGCCGACTCGATCACTTGGAACCTGCCTTTTCTCAAGCTCTGCATCCAACCGGCGTTGAAGCAGTTTCGTAACGGCGTGAATTCCCAATGACTCATCGAAGCATACGAGAATGGGATAAAAGACTCGGCAGGAGGAAAGATCAAACGTTTCTGATTCAACTTGAACATTCTCTCCCGAAATCATGCGAGCAATGTTCTTCGCGAGTTGGGATATCCCCTTCTTTTCCGTCGCCACCTTTGATTCAATTCCCTTCAATAGTTCGTCAGGAATTCCTGCATATCGCTGACGTGTCGTCAGCAGGCCTGCCTTGTACTCCATGACAGCTGCACTCTCCACCCAATAGAGGATTCCATCAGCTGCTTGATCAGCCGTACCAACAAACGTAGGAGCTTCGAGCAAGATTCGGCCTTTGCCCGTTACTGTCACGACTTTTGATAGCAACCAGTTGACGTAGGCCTCAAACAAAGAGCCGAAGACTTCTCGAAAACGGCTCGGCGGGTATGCGTCTTGAAGCAGAAAGAAGACGCGCTCGATACAGCTTCGCGTAAGCAGCCCCAAATCAGGACAGCAATACTTACCTCGTTCAACTTCGATAAGCGGTCGTTCTCGAAGCGGTGTGACATCAGAAGGCCACAAGTGCCGAGAACGCATGAGCTTGATTGTCAATTCCTCGCATGATTGCGAGATCAGTTCTAGGGAGACTCCTCTCACCTTGTCATCGAACTTCATGAGCGCTTCATCTGTTGCCACTTCAAGTAGCAACGGATTGGTTGGCGAACTCAAAAATGTACCAAAGAATCGTATGTAAAGCGTGACACAGAACCGCAAGAACTCACCCAACGGCACTCCGTACTTCTCTGTGAAAGCTGACTCAAAGCTCGGCAATCTACGAGTAGCGAGAGCGTTGGTGAACTCCGGGGAAGACACCGAGTACTCCCATAAGTGAAATGCTCTGCCAATCGCTTCAAAGTCAATCCCTCCTTCGATCCCAATCGTCGGAACTAGCGCGCCAACCATCCATTCTGTCACATCGCTTCGACTCAGAGCCGCTTCTGCCTCTGCCTCGATTTCAGTTACGAGGTCGTTCGCCATGAAGCACGCCCTCGCCACATGCTTTGATGATTCAACGCCCGATTCCGACGATGACTCCTTGCGACAACTGAGCATCGCGAGCTGCAACACGAGCCAGATGCTTCGACGGTGAAAGATGAGCCCGGGTTCTTGGGAGTCATCACTCATCTGTTTGTCAATTCGCTCACTCCACTCTTCAGGAAATAGGTCGTATGCCCATCGTCGCTGAACTTGAGAAGACTTACCGTCAGGAGACGTGATGAGACTGGAGATAGTGCAGATCCAACGTAACGCATCAACCATCGGCACTGATGACAACTCTTTAACTACATCTGAGGCATGAACTGTCGAATCAGTGATCGCAGAGAAAGAGTAGTATTGCTTCACAACCGACAGAACAGGGTGTCGTGAGTTGTGAGAGTATGAATCCGGAAGGAAGAGCGGCATTTGATTTTCGTCTGACAAGGCATCTCTGACTTCAATATGGACAGGCAAAAGATGTACAAGGTTCGGAAGCACCTTCTTGCTGTCTCGTTCTTGCCTCGACTTCAATGTGTTGGGTTACCGTGTAACATCCACCCACTGACCCGTCTGGTTCGACTCCAACACCGCGTCGGCGATGCGTTGGGCTTGGGCGCCGTGGTTGAAGCCGGGGATGGCGGGGCGGTCTTCGAGAATGGCCGACGTTAATTCGTAGACGAGGTCGTAGCGGAAGACCGTGCTGGGGACGCCCTCTTTCGGGTCGCGGGGGGAGCCGGTGATCACGAGGTGTTCGTCCGGGACGGGGACTGTCTCCAGGCTTTCGCCCGGCTTGCCGATGAGGATCGTGTTCGGTTCGGTCAGGCGGTAGACGGCGGAGCCTTCGCTGCCGTTGACTTCGGCCCACTCGAAGCCGAAGCCGTCGTTGTAGTGGCCCTTCATCAGGACGCTCCCTTCCCACACGCCGACCGCGCCTC
>JAGQPX010000117.1 GCA_020426505.1 Planctomycetaceae bacterium
CACCACTTCCTCTACACGCCGATCCCCATGTTTCTGCAGTACGGGGCCGTCATGTCGACCATCGCCGTCGAGTTGGTGGTGATGACCGTGGTGATCAACTTCTTCGGCACCTTGTGGGGTGACGGGCGACAGTTCTGGGACAACATGCCGATCCGCTGGTTCTACACGGGCATGGTCTACTACTTCCTGACCTGCCTGCAGTGCTCACTGCAAGTCACGATGACGTTTCAGGCACTCATTCACTTTACCGACTGGGTCGTCGGCCATGCCCATCTGGTGATGTTCGGCGTGTTCAGCATGTGGCTGCTGGGAGTGATGACGTATCTGTTCCCGAGGCTGCTCAAGCAGGAATGGTACAGTCAAACTCTCTGCGAATGGCATTACTGGCTGTCAGCAGGCGGAATGTTGGTGATGGCCAGTGACCTCATTCTCGGCGGACTGTTCCAGGGTTGGTCATGGGCCGCACTCCAACCGTGGGATGCTTCGGTCGAAATCTCGCAACCCTTCTGGGCCGTGCGTGCGGTCGCAGGTCTTGCGATTCTCGGAGGTCAACTGGCCTTTGTTTACAACCTGTACAAGACGTGGCAACTCAGCCGCGTCAGATTGTCCTGACAGAAGACATGACAATACGTCGCGTGACAGGACTGTGTCACGCTGATTGAGACACCAACATCACTGACGAATCCAAGTGAGTCATCATGTTTGAAAGTAAATCGGGTGTGTTCTTCATTGCAGGACTGGCGTTCTTCGGGTTCGCCTTTCTGTCCAACGCGCTCGTCCCCGCAATGATGTACCGTGACCTGCCGGAGAAGAAGGTCGAGGAGTTGGTGAACCCCAACCTGCGGTATCAGTTCGAGGACCTGGCTCAGCGATTTCCGGAGTCGTTCAAGAAGGTCTACGGTGAGCCCCCGACGGACTCTGCGGAGGCGAGCAAGTGGTACGACGCCAAGATCACAGATGCCCTCCGACTCGGCCGCAAGGTGTATGTGGGCGAAGCCTGCTGGCATTGCCACAGCCAATTCGTCCGACCGGTCTCAAACGAAGACCTTCGCTGGGGGCCAGTGTCGACATCCGAAGAGTATCAGAACGAACTCCAGCGACCGGTGATGTTCGGCACGCGGCGTGTCGGACCGGACCTCAGTCGCGAAGGAGGCCGTCGTTCCAACGACTGGCACGCTGTCCACTTCTTCAAACCGACAGACCTTTCAGAGGGTTCGCCGATGCCGCAGTACCCCTGGTTCTTCGACGGCTCTGCTGACAAACCCAACGAGCGTGGACTCGCCCTGATCACCTACGTTCAATGGCTCGGCTCATGGCTCGAGAGTTATCCCTATTACGAGGACTACATCGAGTCGCCGGTGGCAGGGATCACCCTGGAAGGCGACGCTGCAGAGTGACAGCGAACGATTTCTTTCTGAGCGAATGATGACAAATCCAGAAACCATGAACCCACCACCCGCAAATCGACAACGGACGATGTACATCGTGACGGCTGTGCTCGCCGTGCTGATCCTGGTGCCGAGCGGCGTCGGGTTCATCAATAAACTGTTCGAGTTTTACGGCGTCATCAAAGGCGATGCGACTGGGGCTTTCGCCTTCACGCCGGTGGTGAACTACCTGCTCGCCAGCCTCGGGTTCCTTTGCCTGATGATGTGGGCGATTGGCCAGGGCATGTTTCATGACATCGAACAACCCAAACGGACCATGCTGGAGACAGAAAGAATGCTCGACGAACAACGCACCTCGGAGGTGAACTTCTGATGTCACTCGAAAACCAAGCCACCGCCGAGCAGGAACATGAGCATCACACGTACACCAGCAGCGAGATTCCGTGGTACGTGCGTCTGATCTGGATTCTGTTCTGGATCTTCGTCATCTACTACAGCCTGACGTACTTCCTGCCCACGATGCAGACAGAACTTGTCACACCTCCATGACCGATGCCGCCTCGACCACAGCTTGTGACTACTGTGGCCTGCCGGTTCCTCGGTCGTGGTTTGGGGCGAATGCGTCCACGGTCGAGAGTTCGCAGCCGAGTTATTGCTGCTTTGGTTGTCAGTTTGCTGCGAGCGTGACTCAGGAAAGCGGCGACGAGGGTGCTGCTCGCTGGACGCTCACGCGCTTGGGGCTGGCCATCTTTCTGACGATGAACGTCATGGTCTGCACTCTCGTGTTGTGGAGCTTTGATGTTTACAGAGTCGACGACTCGGCCGGCATGTCCGCCTCGCTGGTCGAGTTGCTTCGCTCTCTGTGCCTGCTACTCTCAGCAGCCGTGCTGCTCTTATTGGGACAACCGATCGTTGACTCATCCATCCAGTCGCTCCGGCGGGGAGTGATGTCGACGGACCTGCTGGTGATGGCGGGTGTCGGTGCCGCGTTCGTGTACTCCGTCACCTCAGTCCTTCGAGGCACCGGACAGACCTACTTTGAAGTGGGCTGCATGGTCCTGGTCATGATGACCCTAGGGCGCTGGCTCGAGGCGACGAGTCGCATCCGAGCGACCGAAACACTCGACGAACTGGAGCAACTGCTGCCGGACGTCGTGACGGCCGAACGAGACAGCGGCTCGCAGGAGATCCCCTTGGCAGACGTTGAGATCGGAGACCGGCTGCGGGTTCAACCGGGGGAACGCTTCCCCACGGATGGTGAACTGGCAGGGGGCACAGCGACCGTCGATGAGCAACTGGTCACGGGAGAAAGCTGGCCGGTGACCAAGCAACCCGGAGACTCGGTCATTGGCGGCACGCTTAACCTCGATGCACAGGTCTCGCTGCGCGTGACGGAACGTCCATCCGGGGGCACACTCTCACGCCTCATCGCTGCTGTGCAGGAGGCGCGACAGTCGCAAGGGACTCATCAGCAACTGGCCGACCGCATGGCCGGCTGGTTCCTGCCCGTCGTGACGGTAATAGCTGTCGCGACATTCATCATCCACGGAGTCACCTCTGACTGGGGGGCAGGATTGATGGCCGCGATGAGCGTCTTGCTTGTCGCCTGTCCATGTGCCTTGGGGCTGGCAACTCCGCTGGCGGCGTGGTGCAGTCTGGATCACGCCGCCCGCAAACAGGTGCTGTTTCGCAGTGGCGAGTCGATCGAACAACTTGCCAGCATCAAGGCCGTCCGCTTCGACAAGACAGGGACACTGACAACCGACGTGGCTCACGTCAGTCGTGTTCACACCGACGGTCACACGCATCAGACGGAGATCGAAGCACGTGCAATAGCGCTCGCGGAGACGTCGACGCACATCTTCGCCCGTTCACTTCTCAAGGACCTCGACGCTCCATCACAAGTGTGTGTCATCACCGACGGGAAGAGTCTTCCCGGTCTAGGTGTGCTCGGCAGACTCAATAATGAGCACTCGCCCACGCTGTTGGGGAGCGAGCGACTCATGCAGCAGCACGAGTTGGAGATTCCCAATGCTTTACGGAGTGCGCTCGATCAGGAGGAGACGGCCGGGCAGCCTGTCACACTCATTGGCTGGGACAGCGCCGTCCGTGCCATGTTTGTCTTCAATGAAACACTGCGCGAAGAAGCAACCGAAGCGATCGATGCGTGTCGTGAGTTGTCACTCGATCTTGCCATCCTCACCGGTGATCATGAGGGGCGGGGACGACAGATCGCTTCGCTGTTGAACGTCCCGGTGCATGCAGGCTTGCGGCCCGAGGACAAGCTCACGCTCATCCGGCAGGCCCACAGCGAGGTTGGCGACGTGGCCATGATCGGGGACGGCATCAACG
>JAGQPX010000118.1 GCA_020426505.1 Planctomycetaceae bacterium
AGGTTTTCATGCGTAAGCCCTGGCTGATCATTGACAACACCCTAACAAAAAGAGACTTCTACAGAGGTTTTTTGAAGGCATACGAGAAGTACCGGAAGAAAGAAGAACTCAAACACGAAAAGTTCTCCAGCCGGTTCATCGAAGACCCGGAGACAATCGATTGGTGACTGAATCAAGGAATGACGATGAATACAAAGAAAGAATATGGAGACTTTCAAACGCCTGTGGAATTGGCTCGACGGGTTGTCTCTCTTGTCGAAGAGCGAATCGGGATTCCTGACCTCGTCATCGAACCTAATGCTGGTGTGGGAGCATTCCTACTTGCATCAGTTCAACAATGGGATGATCAAGTTGAGTACGAAGGCTACGAGATAAACGATTCCTACGTCGCTGCCGCGCAGGAGAGCCTGAAAGGTACCACAGCAAAGGTTTATCAACGCGATTTCTTCGTTGAAGACTGGAAACGAATCTTGGCACGACCAAAGCTGAACCGGGTGCTTGTACTCGGCAATCCGCCTTGGGTGACCAACTCTGATCTGGGGCAACTCGGGAGCGGCAACCTCCCTGAAAAGAGCAATCACCTGGGCCTCAAAGGGATGGACGCACGTACAGGAAAGTCAAACTTCGATATCGCCGAGTGGATGCTGGTTCGATTGATCGAAGCGCTCCCCGAGCATGGCGCCATCGCCATGCTATGCAAAACGATGACTGCACGTAGAGTGTTGAGACATTTTTGGAAGGCCGGATCTGGAAGGGAAGGTTCTGAACTGTTCCGGATCGATGCAAAGTCTGAATTCGATGTTGCCGTAGACGCTTGCCTATTCGTCACCACAGGCAAGCAAACCCAGACATGCACTGCGAAAGTTTTCTCAGACTTGGACACCACATCCGAATCGGCCCGCTTTGGATTCATTAACGGGGGGCTGGTCTCAGACATCGATGCCTACCGAAAGCGCGAGAAACTGGATAGTGGATCATCGGTGTATACTTGGCGTTCCGGTATAAAGCACGATGCCGCAAAGCTCATGGAGTTCACCCGCAATGGTGATCAACTCATTAATGGCTTCGGAGAGTCCGTGGATATCGAGGAAGATTATGTTTTTCCACTCCTCAAATCATCTGATATCGGAAACGGGAAAAACACGATCCGGAAAGCCGTGTTGGTGACACAGCAACACACAGGCGACAAGACATCCGGCATCGCACATCGTGCACCGAAGACATGGCAGTATCTGATGCGTCATGCTGAGGCATTGGATCAAAGGAAAAGCTCCATCTATAAGAACCGACCACGATTCTCGATTTTTGGCGTCGGTCCTTATTCGTTTTCTCAATGGAAGGTGGCGATTTCCGGACTTTACAAGAAGATGTCGTTTGTGTTGGTGCCACCGAGCAATGAGCGACCAGTCATGGTTGATGACACGTGCTACTTTGTCCCTTGTCGCTCGCAGGCTGAGGCCAAATTACTGCTCCACTTGTTGTCGTCTGAGGCGTCTGCCGAGTTCTTCCAGTCTCTCGTGTTTCCAGACTCAAAACGACCGATGACCATTGACCTACTTCGCAGACTCTCGTTTGTTGAACTTGCCCGTGAGTTGGGGAGGCTCGAAGAGTTGCAAGCGCTGACAAAAGAACGGACTGACCACGGTCAGGTTGAGCGTCAGCTACAACTCGTGATGTGACGAGAAAGTCACTTCGGTCATGTTCTGCGCGATGAAGCGTGTTGCGGTTTCCTAGCTCAAGCACCATCCAGAGTAAGGTTTGCGCTATGGTGTTGTCTGAGCCTGAGGATCGGAGGTCTGGCCGGGGGGGCGTTGGTTGGATCCGGGGTGGTTGCGGTCGCCAAGGTCTTGGCGGGCTGCGTCTGCGAGTGTGAGCAGGCGGTCGACGATATGGGGGTGCTGGTCGGCGACGTTTTGTTCGCAGGCGATGTCTTTGACCACGTTGAACAGCAGTGGCGGGGTCAATTCGCCGTCCCTAGGGAGGTCGGCTTTGGTGAGGTGCGGGTGTTGGGTGAAACTGCTGAGGGGGACGAAGAGTTTCCAGGGGCCGCTGCGGACGGCTTGAAGTTGGTCAGTCTGATAGTAGTAGAAGGCCTCGTGAGGTGAGGTGGCGTTCGGTTCGCCCATGATCAGCGGGCGGATGTCCTTGCCGTCGATGATGCGGTCGTCGGGGAGTGTCGCCTTCGCCAGATTTGCGCACGTGGGGAGTATGTCCATGGTCGTGGCGAGTTCATCGCATGTGGTGTCAGCAGGGATGCTGCCGGGCCACCACATGATGGTCGGCACGCGGAAGGCCCCCTCAGCCGTGGTGTAGCCTCGTCCGTGGAGCGGGAGATTCGAGCCACGCGAGAGGTCGCCGGGCTTTCCAGAGATGGGGGCGCCATTGTCGGAGGTCCAGATGACGAGCGTTTGCTCATCGATGTCGAGTTCGACCAGTTTGCCGAGGAGTTGACCGGTCGACCAGTCGAGTTCCTCGATCGCATCGCCCCATGGTCCGTTGCGACTTTTGCCACGAAACGCTTCACTCGCGAACGGCGCGCTTGTGCTGCCGGGCATCGCCTGCGGCAGGTATAGGAAGAACGGGCCGTCGCGGTGCTCGTCGATGAACTGCAAGGCACGCTGCGTGTACATTTGCGTGAGTTCGTTGCGATCGACCGGAGCTTCGATGACCGTTTCGTTCTCCATCAGCGGGAGTGGTGGCCATTCGCTGCCTCGCAGGCGCTCGCCGATCCGTTGGCCGACGGCCTGCGTCATGTCGTCGCTGTAGGGGATGCCGTTGAACAGGTTGAACCCCTGACGTGTCGGGAGGAACTCCGGCTGATCGCCCAAGTGCCACTTGCCGATGATGGCGGTCGCATACCCCTGCTGTTTGAGCGCCTCCGCGATGGTGACCTCATCCGGATGCAGACCGTACGGCGAGATGGGCCGCAGCACCTGCCCGTCCCGCGGATTGGTGTGCATGCCGATTCGTTGGGCGTAACAGCCGGTCATCAGCGACGCCCGAGACGGTGTACAGACACCCGCAGTCACACAGAAGTGGGTGAACTTCCGCCCCTCCTTCGCCATGCGATTGAGGTGCGGCGTGCGGTGCAGCGTCGAGCCGAACGGTTCGATGTCGCCGTAACCGAGATTGTCACAGAAGATGACGATGACGTTGGGAGGCCGGGCCTCGGCCACGCTCATCGCCATTGTGAATACGACACCGAGCAGCATTGCCGATCCGAGCTTCATGACGTGCGCTCCCGGTGAATGGACGAGTGCAATCGCATGTTCAAAGTCGCTGGATTCGCCGGAATTCAGCTGGCTCGTCGCAGTCCACCGCAACAGTCTGAACTCTGGCGAGTCCAGCTACAATTGTGATAGCCACAACTCCGAGGCAATTCGATCGTCTTCGATGTGCGACTGCCCCGGTGAATGGACGATCACCAACGCCGCGCAGGTTGCATGTCTTCGGCAATGACGATCGCCGCCGGATCGTTACATCTTGCGGCAGATGGCTTCGGCCATTTCCTGCGTGCCGACGGCGGTGGGGTCGTTGCGGTCCGGCTTCATGTCGTAGGTGACGTCTTTGCCTTCTGCGATGACCTCGGCGACCGCGTTCTCCAGTTTTGCAGCCGCCTCGTGTTCGTCGAGGTAGTCGAGCATCATCTTGGCGGAGAGGATGACGGCGGTCGGGTTGACCTTGTTCATGCCTTTGTACTTGGGGGCACTGCCGTGTGTCGCCTCGAAGAGGGCCGCGTCGTCGCCGATGTTGGCACCGGGGGCAACACCCAGTCCACCGACGAGACCTGCGCAGAGGTCGCTGAGGATATCGCCGTACAGATTCTGGGTAACGATCACATCGTACAGTTCGGGCTTCTGGACGAGCTGCATGCACATGTTGTCGATGAGCCGCTCCATGTACTTGATGCCCTTGGCTTCGGAAACTTTGCCGACCAGTTCGGGATCGGGTTTGACGCCTTCAGCGAGGTCGTCCCACTCAAAGTCGGCTCCATAGGCGAGAGCGACCGCGCGGGTTTCGTCGTACCAGAGTCCATCGGTGAACTTCATGATGTTCGCCTTGCAGACCGAGGTGACGGACTTGCGTTTGTTCTTGACGGCGTAGTCGAAGGCGTGGTCGGTGACCTTGCGGGTCCCTTCGTAGGAGATCGGCTTGATGCTCACGCCGGTCGTGTCATCGCGGGTGTTGATCTTTTTGTCGGTTGACGCCTCGTTAATCATTTTGATGAGGCTGGCCGTTTTGTCCTCACCCGCGCGGAACTCGACGCCGGCGTAGAGGTCCTCGGTGTTCTCACGCACGAGCACGAGATCGACGTTCGACCCTTCGAAGTAGGTTCGGACCCCCTTGTAGGTCTTGCACGGTCGCACGCACGCGTAGAGGTTCAGAGCGTGCCGGAGAAACACGTTGACACTGCGGAAGCCCTTGCCGATGGGGGTGGTGATGGGGCCTTTGAGAGCGACCTTGTTAGCACGGATGGACTCGAGGACACGGTCCGGGACTTTGCCCTCGGCTTCAATGACTTCGATGCCGCACTCCTGCACGTCCCAATCGATCTTGACGCCGGTGGCTTCGACACATTTGCGGGTCGCTTCGACGATTTCCGGGCCTGTTCCGTCGCCGGGGAGGAGAGTGACTTTGTGCATTTCCGTCTCGTGATTGTTGAAAACAGGTCGACTCAAACGTTAACGAATCGATGATCGCCGATGGAGACCCCTTCGATTCCGACAAGCGGGCGAACCTATCACATGCTCTACAGCCGTGCAACCGGCCCGGCGAGGATGAAAATCATCGCTGTTCGATGGCACAACTGGGTTCCCGCCCCGTCGAAGAGCATGGTATGATGAGTGTCCCCTCTGTGCCATCATTTCTGCCTCAAGGACTGGGCATTATCCCGGAGAATTGATCGATGAGTGCTGTCGTTGAAGAGCCCAAAGCTGACGCCCCAAAATCGTCGGCTCCCCCCCAACTCAAGATCCAGCGGGCCGTCAATCCGGAAATCGACAAGCTGTTCAAGATGCAGATCAAACTGGAGGCTTCGGACCTCCATTTGCAGGTGAACAAGCCGGCCATGCTGCGTTTGCGAGGCACGATCCGCGAACTCGAGATGCCTCCGATCGATGAAGATACAATGTGGCGGATGTTCTATGAGATTATGGATGAACGCAACAAACGCATCTTCGAGGAGAACGGCGGAGCGGACTTTGCCCACATAGTCCCTTATGAAGGCAAGAACTGGCGGTTTCGCGTCAATCTGTTCCGACAACTTGGCCTGCCGGGTATGGTGGCCCGCAAGGTCGAGCAGTTCATTCCCGACTTCAAGGGTCTGTATCTCCCTCCGATTATGGAGGAGCTATGTAAATACGATCAGGGGATGGTGCTGCTCGCCGGTGTGACGGGATCGGGTAAGTCGACGACGATCGCGTCGATGCTCAACTGGGTGAACGGACAGTACCGCAAACACTTACTCACGATCGAGGACCCGATCGAATTTGTGTATACGCCGGACAAGTGTCTGATCAATCAGCGCGAACTCGGGATGGACGTGAAGGACTTCCATATCGCCATGGCCCATGCGGTGCGTGAAGACCCCGACATCATGCTCGTGGGAGAAATGCGAGACCGCGAGACATTTGAGACAGCGATTCATGCGGCGGAAACGGGACACCTCGTGTTCGGGACGATTCACGCCGCCAGTGCACCGGGCACCATTGGTCGTATTCTCGACCTGTTCCCGAACGACATGCACAAGGCCATTCGTTCGTCGATGGGCTTCAATATGCGGGCCATCGTCGGTCAAAAACTTTTGAAAACCATCGTTGATAAACCGCCGCGAGTGCCGATTGTTGAGATCATGAGGTTCAATCCCACGGTGAAGAAACTCGTCCTGGAGGGTTCCGATGAAAAGCTCTCCTCTGCAATTCGCATCGGCAAAGACGAGGGCATGCAGGTGTTCAATGACTCGCTTTACGATTTCGTTCAACGGGAACTCATCAGTCGTGCGGCAGCATTCGAGATTTCACCAAACGTTGAAGAACTGAAGATGATGCTCAAGGGCATCGAGGTGAAGGCTCCGGCAATCCTGTGATAGGAGTGATCCTGCGATCGCAGTGTTGAGGAGACGATGGTCCCGTAAGGGTTTTCAATCTTTGATGAGCATGAGCGTCAAGACGTCAAGGAATCGAGCGGTGCCACAACGAGCAAGTTTTTCCGCGGCCTTAATCATGGTCATACTGGCTCTGCAAGGAGTGCTGGCCCCTCGCGCGTACGCTCAACGCCCCCCCGCGCCGGGCAACATCCCGGCCCCTGCTGATTCCGGCAACGCTTCTGCGGAGGCACCATCCGTCGGTCCTGCACCCGCCTCGGCAGTCCGGGCTCCCAGCGACTTTCCCCCCGACCCGCTCCCCTTTCAGCGCGGAAACCCCGCGACTCCCGGAGCGGACTTGTATGTCAGCCTGACCAAGATGTTCTTTGTGATCGGTGCGTTCCTCAGCTGGGTCGCGCTGGCAAAGTGGGTGAGCGAAGATGCACGAGGGCTGAAGGTTCGTCCCTCATTCTGGAATACGCTTGTGTTTGCAGGAGGACTGCTTTCGCTGCTGATGTTCCTGACGATGGCGAACTACGGTGCCGGATTCTCGATGGCCGTGCTCGGCCTCGCTGTTCCGGTCGGAGCGTACATCACCGAAAGGAACCAGCGTGTTCCGGAGTCGGGCAAGGTTTTGACCCCCCGCCACATCAAGAAAGTCGCACAGTTTTATCTGGCCAAAGTCGGAATTCACCTTGGCGGCGGCGAACGGACCGAAGACGCGATCGGTCCGAACATTACCTTCATCGGCAAGACAAGAACCGGAAAAGTCGATAACTCGACGTCGCGGCAGGTTGAGAACTCGAAGGGGTACATGGCGGCCAAGGAACTTGTGTATGACGCCATCCTTCGCCGCGCGACCGATATTCACCTTGAACCGAAGGAGAGTGAACTTTCGGTCCGGCTGAGAATCGACGGCGTGATGTACCCCACCGAGCCGTTTGACCGGGCAACGGGAGACGCGATCGTCAACATCACCAAGGTTCTTTCCGCGATGGACATCACGGAAAGGAGACGCTCTCAGGACGGCGGATTTGGTGCCGTGATGGACGACCGCGACATCGATTTTCGTGTCGCCAGTCAGGGCACCCGGGAGGGAGAAAAGCTCGTCATTCGTATTCTGGATCAGGCAAACTCGGTCAGCAGCGTTGCCCAATTGGGCATGCGAAAGAAACTGATGGAGCAGATCAGAAACGTCGCTCACGAACCACACGGCATGTTCATCTGCTGCGGGCCGACGGGTGCAGGTAAATCGACGACCCTTTATGCCTGCCTGAACGAGATCGACAGCTATCAGAAGAACATCATCACGATTGAAGATCCTGTCGAGTACAAGATGGAGAACGTGACTCAGATCGAGATCAACACCAAGGCCGATCAGACATTCGCGGGTTCTCTGAGAAGTGTGTTGCGTCAAGACCCGGACGTGGTCATGGTTGGCGAAATCCGTGACGGGGAAACCGCGCGGATTGCCTGTCAGGCGGCCAATACGGGGCACATGGTGTTCTCGACCGTTCACGCCAACGACACGATCACTGCCGTCCTCCGGCTGATTGACCTTGAAGTCGACCCGTCAATCCTCGCGACGTCGATCACAGCGATCCTCGGTCAACGTCTCGCGCGTCGACTCTGTGCAGATTGTAAAGAGGCCTACAAGCCGAATCCCGAGTTCCTCAAGAAGGCCGGCCTCCCGGTCAACAAAATCGAGTCATTCTGTCGTCCACCGAAGGAGCCGACGAACTGCCCGAACTGTGGTGACCTCGGTTACAAAGGGCGCATCGGGGTCTTTGAGTTTCTCGATATCAGCGAGCGGATCCAGGACCTCATCCGCGATCGAGCGGCAGTGTCAGCGATTCGAGCCGAGGCCCGGAAGAACGGCATGCTCTCGATGCGGGAGGAAGGAATTCGATTAGTCATCAATGGACTGACTTCCATGGACGAGATACAGCGCGTCGTCAGAAAGTGAATCATCGGAGATAGAACATGGGAATCAGGAAATGGGAGAGCACTCGCCCCTCTCGTTATATTCCATGTCCTAACTCCTAACCCCTAACCCCTAACCCCCTCTCCAATCTCCCAGAATGTCATGCTTGATCTGTTGTTGATTGCCATTATCGGATTGGTCACGTGGTGCATTGCCAGCGATGGAGCGTGGGGGGCTGCGTTCACTCTGTTCAGCGTCATCATTGCTGGCCTGCTCGCGATGGGTTTCTATGAGGTGGCTGCCAACTTTCTCGAGGGGAATATCGCCAGTTCCGTCGAATGGCAACATCGATGGGATGTCATTGCGCTGGTGGGACTCTTCTCGGCATTCGTGTTCGGCCTGCGGACTGCAACGGAACAAATCCTCCCGGTCGACATCGAGATTCATGGACTGGTTTTTGATATCGCTCGTTGGTCATGCGGTTTCCTCGCGGGATGTGTGACGATGGCTATTCTATTGACCGCTCTGCACACCGCTCCCCTTCCTCGAGAGTTTCTCGGTTTCACTCCCGAACCACATAAACGGGGCGGTCCGGTGGGTCAGGCAGCACCCGATTTCAAATGGCTGGGGTATGTCCATCGCATGACTGAGACAGCCTTCCGACGCGGCGCGGACGGTCAGATCTTCGACGGACCCTACTTCGCCTTCTATCCAGGTGGAGAACCGGGTGTGCATCCCTCGTTCCCGATTCGATACGCTTCTCGTCGTGCCCGCTACTATGGGACGGCCGCACCTGCATCGGGAGGCGCCGGTGCGACACCGGGACAACCGGCTCCGCCCACAACGTCTGGTTCCCCCCGATTCTGATCTTGTTCATCCCTCTCACGCGAAGTCCGACAACCATGCTTTCTCACGATGTCTATTTCACGTTGAATGACGCCTCGCCCGAGGCAATCGATCATCTCGTGCGTTCGTGTCATGCAAACCTCAAGGGGTACCCTGGCGTCGATTTCTTTGCAGCGGGGGTTCTCGCAGAAGACTGCAAGCGGGACGTGAACGATCGCGACTTTCAGGTCGCTCTGCAAATGGTGTTTCGGGACAAAGCAGCCCACGATGCCTATCAGATCTCGGAATCCCACCAGAAATTCATCGCTGACAACAAGGCCAACTGGAAGCAGGTCCGGATTTTCGATGCGTATGTCGAGGGGTAAATCTTTCTCCCTAAAATCGAGTTTCTGCCAAGATTCGCCAAGACTGACCGAACTTCCCTATTGGACGACCGACACTTCCCGTTCGCAGAGGACAATGAGATGACGTCAATTCTCCAGGATCTCAGCCGTGATGACCAATTCGTCCTCCTGCTTGTGACTGTGGTGTTGGCCACCAGTGCCTTGATTCCCATCTCCATCGTCGGGCTGGTCCAATGGAGAAAGGTCCGCGAACGTGAGGCCGCGACCGGTCTGGTGCATGACATGCTGGCGCGAGGGTTCAGTCCGGACGAGATCGACCAGGTCCTCACCGGTACGCGACTCGACTCAATCGCCATCGATTCGATCGTGGCAAAGTCGAAGGCAGCCGTCGCCTGCCAAGCATAATACGTGTGGCACCGGCGATCAGAAGATCTCAGGCATCCACGGCTCCGGGCCCGCGAACAACTGGTCGGCGAGGCGGAGCGTCGCGTCATCGCCGTCCAGCCTGCCCACGGACTTAAGCACCTGTGCTGGTAGGAAGGCGGTGTAGAGCGGAGCGAGGCCGTTGATTCCGACTTTGAGGTCGCCACGTCCCCCGGATGTCACCGTCGCTTTGC
Organism: Planctomycetaceae bacterium; assembly: GCA_020426505.1. Lineage (GTDB taxonomy): Bacteria > Planctomycetota > Planctomycetia > Planctomycetales > Planctomycetaceae > JAHBXU01. The sequence goes on from JAGQPX010000118.1 coordinate 9,814, forward strand.
CGTTTGCGACAGTGAGGATGATTCGTCCGTTGTTCGCTGGCAGCAGATCGTCGTGCACTTCGAGGTGCAGTTCGCCGGAGACGTCCGATGGATATCCACGAGCTTCGAGAGCTTGGGCGACATCGATGATCCTCACCATCCAGCGAAGGAGTTGTGCGTTGGCCCGTTTGCATTCGGCTGTCAGACAGAGCATCGGGTCGACCGCGGGGCCGCACCAATGCACCCAGGGGATCGTCGACCGGTGTCCGGCGATCAATGCCCACAGACGCCGACCAGCGGACGGCGTAAGAGCCGCCATGTCTCTGACATACAAATGTCCCGTTTCCTCGTGATCGACGCAGTACCGGTCGATCAGGAAACCCTCCGGATCTGACGGATTGCCGATAACGTATCCCGCCTGATGTCCGCCCGGATGCTGCAACAGTCGTTCCCATAAACCCGGAGTTCGATCCAGATGTCCGTTCGTTAATCGTGCCCGTTTCTCGGCAATCGCCTCGAAGGGCGCGGGTGAGTCGAGTGGGACTTCCGTGACGGGGAGCTCGTAGTCTCTCACGCCGATCGCATTCATCGGCAGGTCATAACTGTACCGCGACCCGGCATGCTCGAAGCCGGTTTTGCGATAGAGCCGCTGCGTCGATGCAAAAAGGCACGCCACCGGCGTTCCGGCTGAGTGCAACTCCTCGACCAGCGAACGCATCTGATACTCTGCGGCCCCTCCCCCGCGAACTTCCGGCGAGATGCCGACCGCTGCCACCGCAGCACAGGGGATGACTCGTCCGCCAAACCACTGCCCCGCCGCGTAGAAACCCAATCCACCGACAACTCGCCCGTCGAGATGGACCGTTCTCAGGTTCTCAGCACCAATGCGTCGCTTGAAGGTCTCCCAATAACCCTCGGCGAATCGGAATGTCCTGCCCACAGTGTTATGGAACGCATCTTCCGTGTCCGGAGTGAGCGGACGATAGTCGAAAGTCACTGGCGAAGGCCTCGATGAACTTGGTGAATCACGGATTCAACTGTTCCGACTGGAACAGCCGTTGATTGATCGGCTTGACACTGGCTCCCGCAGCAGCGACCGGCACCTTGAATGTCAGCACCGCATCGGTCGGACGCAGGCAGTTGCGATCGTTGCACGCTTGATAATGAACTGTCAGCTTGACTTCATCCGTCTTACCCGCCGCTGCTTCGGGCACGCTGATCTTCCCTTTGAAGATCACCAGCTTTTCGTAGACGGCGATCGTATCGTCGAAGCCCGACATCCGAAAGTCGTGTCCCTTCGGGTAGACAACGTCCGACAGTTTCAACTCCTGTCTGGAGTCTAACTTCAACTCCGTCGGGATCAGAAAATCATCGCTGGCGGGATTTGCGTTGATGTGCCAGTCCCTCTTGATCTTGAGGGCGACCGCGACCTCAGCGGTGCCGCCGGCGGGGAGTTGATCGACCGACAGGTACGCCTTCGCGTCAACCTTGGCATCCTGATCGCGCGGGTCGGTGCGGGCAGCGACAATAAGCGGCTCGTCAGCATTCGCGCCCTGTAGTGGGAACTTGGAAGCCGTCACCGTTGTTCCGCCCGACTTGCTGACTTCCTCACCCTCATCGGCGATGTCCAGCGAGGACGTCTCAGAGTTCCTTGCCTCGCCCCTTGTCGATGTCAGATAGTCATCGAGTGCTAAGGCCATGAACGTCATGCTGCCCGGTTGCTCCTTCATGCGTCCAGCGAAGACCTCTAACGTCTGGCGGGCGCGGTCGTGATACTCATCATTCTCGGTGAGATCGGCCAGTCGGACGAGATTACGGACACTCACGCTGTTGCCCGACGGCAGTACGCTGTCGTATGCGTTCTTCGTGCGGGCCAGCAGTTCCTCATGATGATCGGATGTAAAGAAGAAGCCGTGGCCCTCGTCGTCCCAGAACAGGTCGATCTGATCATCAGTCAAATCCTTCGCAGCTGTCAGCCATTTTTCCTGACCAGTGACGGCGTGTAGCGAGAGCAATCCATCGACGAGGAACGCATAGTCGTCGAGGTAGGCATTCAGTTTGGATAACTTCTCACGATGCGTCCGCAGCAGCCGACCCTCGTCATCCCGCATCTCAGTGAGGATGAAGTTGGATGCCTTATCAGCGGCCTCGATGAGGTCCGGGCGGTCCAGCAGATGTCCCCCTCTTGCCAGGGCCCGAATCATCAGGCCATTCCAACTGGTGAGAATCTTATCATCCTTGAGCAGAGCCGGGCGTTTTTCGCGAGTCGTCAGCAGCTGCTCTCGCAGATTCTTGAGACGCTCTTGAAGGTCCACTTCCGTCATGTCATGTGAAGCGGCGCTGTCAGCAATCGACTTGGGTAAATGCAGCACATGTCCATGTTCAAACTCTGAAGGCTCGTTGAACCCGTAGACCTCGTCGAACAGAGCCGCGTCCTCGGCGCCCAGTGCAGTGGCGAGTTCTTCCTTCGACCAGACATAGTGTTGACCTTCGATGCCATCCGTCTCGGCATCGAGTGCCGAGTAGAAACCTCCGTTGGAGTCTGTCATTTGCCGAAGAATGAATTCGAATGTTTCCTCTGCGACATTGAGGTAACGTTGTTCGCCGGTGCGGGCATACTCGGCAGTAAACACCTCTGACAACTGGGCGTTGTCGTAGAGCATCTTCTCGAAGTGAGGCACCATCCATTGCCGGTCGGTACTGTATCGATGGAAGCCGCCACCCAGATGATCGCGGATCCCGCCGCGCAGCATGTGATCAAGCGTGGTGTCCAGCATCTCAGCGATTCGACCGTCAGCGTCATTCTCGATCTGCGACTGAAGCAGCATCAGTCGTGTCGGCACCGGGAACTTGGGGCTGGTCGGACGGCGGGGATTGAAGTCGAGCCCGCCATACTCGGGATCGAATTGATCTTTAATGGCCTGAACGGAGACCGTCACCAGAGACTCGTCAAGTGGGACGGGCGATAAATCGACCTTGGGAGCTGTTGCCCGTTGAACATTGCGAGCCAGGATCTCGGACGCACCGATCATTCTTTCCTGATTTGTCTCCCACGATGCCTGGAGTTGCTTGCACAGAGCGAGAAATCCGGGGATGCCTCGTTGTTCTGTCGGCGGGAAGTACGTGCCACCGGCGATCGGTTTGCCGGTCGGCGTCAGAAACATCGACAGCGGCCATCCGCCCCCTTGGTCTGAGCCGATTGCCTGTTGGTATACCTGCAGGGCGATCATGTAGATGTCGTCAACATCCGGTCGCTCCTCGCGGTCGACTTTGATGTTGACGAAATGTTCGTTCATGTACGCAGCAATCTCTTCGTCCGAGAAGGACTCCCGCTCCATCACGTGGCACCAGTAGCAGCTGCTGTAACCGATCGAAAGAAAGATCGGTTTGTTCTCTCGCTTGGCTTTCTCGAACGCTTCCGGTCCCCAGGCGTACCAGTCGACGGGGTTGTGGGCATGTAACAGCAGGTACGGGCTCGTCTCCTTGGCGAGGCGGTTCGCCGGATGATCATGGTGTTCGGCTTGCGATTTTGTCTCGGCAGCTGAGCGTTGAGAATTCTCAGCACCGCATGTCGTGACCAGAAACAGACAAACGAATGACGACACGAGAGTACGAAGACTGACCATAGGATTTCTCGAAAGATCGCGGGGGGCGAATCGGAGGTTTGTGCTCCCTCACAAACGATGGATCGTCGGCTCAGAAATGACAGCCTGTGAGCCATCGAAGCTCAGGACCGGGGCGTCACATTCCCTTGCCGCTCGGTGACCGGTCACCGCTAATGAGTCCATCCATTCTACCCCGCACTTCATGCGGTTCGGTAGTGTCTGATGCGAAGAATCAGCAAGTATACGGCAAAGTGGGGCATCCACGCATCCGCATCGACCAGGACCTCCTGTGGAAGCCGAAGTCCCGGTTTGTTCTTCGCATTATCCCGCTTTGCGGCGTTTGCGAGCCAAGTGAGCAACTGCCTTCGACTTTGCTAGACGAAACGCCTTGAGCATCTGAACGGCGTCCCGGTAGCGCTTGCGAGGGACTGGCTCAATGGCTCTGCGGATGACGGCGATCATGTCCGGATGCAGACGCCCGCGCAGTCGAGAGTAATTCTCTGGCGGCCAGTCGAACGGGTACTCGGGCCAGATGCCGCTGAACATGCGGTACATGATCAAACCCAGCGAAAACACATCCGACCTCAGGGAGGGTTTGCCCATCGCCTGCTCAGGAGCCATGTAACCGATGGTCCCGGTGCCCGATCCTCGCACCGTTTTCTGAGCTACCTTCGCGATCCCGAAGTCGGTCAGCTTCAGCCGATTGCCGGAGAAGAGGATCAGATTCTCCGGCTTGATGTCGCAGTGGATGATGCGATGCTGATGCGCGCAGGCAACGGCCTCGATCATTTGTGCAGAGTAGTCGAGTGCCGTCGTGATCGACAGGCGACTGCGAAGTCGTTCGCTGAGCGTTTTCTCGCCCAAAGGGAAGGCGATGACGAATTGGTTGTCGATGAATGAAGCGTTTTTCAGTTGAAGGATGTGAGGATGCTCGAGACGCACAGCCAGGCGGACCTCTTGTCGAAAGTCGTCCAGCACTTCTTCGGTGATGATTTCCGCGTGAGGGACTTTCAAGGCAACGCGGATGCCCTCGATCGTATCCATCGCCTGATACACGACAGCAAACCCACCGCTGCTGATCCGTTTCTCGATTCGGTACTTTCCCAACCGTTGCCTGGCTCTGAGCACGTTTCCCCCGCAATCAAGAACTCATCTGCAAACCCTCGCCATCCTCTCTGTGATATCGGCAAAAGACAAGGGTCAACACTGGTCAGTTTTCCCTCTCGGGCAACTCCCACCGGTCAATCCTGCCGATAGTCGATTGGACGGCGTGACGCTCGTTCGTCACGGAGAGGGGAGTTCCAGAGGTTCGCGGTTGCCCTTCCTGCGAAGCCAGTCAACAGCTCGATGAACCGATTTCACCCGAAGGAGGGCCACTTCCAATCTACGTTTTCCGGGAAAGTCGAGCAGCACGACCCCCAGGAGAATCGTCAGGATGCCCTGTCCGGGAAGCACCAGCATCGCGATTCCGCACACCACGAACACGGCTCCGACCAGGTTCTTCAGGACTCGGACAGTGATGCGAACTACCGGGTGGCGACCGACCCTGTCCTCCTCGCGTTGTTGGGGGTCTTTCAGGAAATAGTCCGCCGGCATCCAAGTCAGCAGGAGGGGCACCACAATTAGCGTGCCCAGAAACATCACGCCGGAGGAGATGCCACCGATCCAGAGAAGCCGTCCGTTGCTGCCCGCGAACTCACGAACCATCTCCAGCCATTCGGCCATTGGTCGCACTTCCTGGATTTGTCGGAGAATGGAAGCTTTCGAGCGGAGGTCCAAACGCGAGGGCCGTCGATTTCAATTTGGCGATGTCCCGACGTCAAGCGATGTTGTGCTTCTTGAGCTTGCTGTAAAACGTGCTTCGTGGCAAACCCAAAAGTCGTGCGGCTTCCGCTTTGTTGCCCCCGGCGGCCTCCAGCGCTCTCATCAGATCGCTTCGCTCGGCCTGCTGCTTCACCTCACGGCCTGAGGCTGCTGCATTGAAAGATCGCGAGACAGTCGGGTCAAAGCCTAATTGATTTGGCTTTGTGTCAATGACCTGGCGAGGCAGTAGTCTGCCCGTGGTCACTTCGTCCGGCAACGAAGACCGCATGATCTTCGATCCCTCGGTCAACACGACGGATCGCTCGATCGCATTTTCCAGCTCACGGATATTGCCGGGCCAAGGATGATCCAATAAGGCCTTGATGGCAGCATCATCGATTTGTGTGATATGTTTATTGGTCCTTCGGTTCGCCTTCGCGAGGAAGTGCATGGCCAAATCGAGAATGTCGTCCTTACGCTCACGCAACGGCGGCAGGGTGACGCTGATGACATTGAGACGATAATACAGGTCCTCGCGGAATTGGCCCTCGACAATCAACCGTTCGAGGTTTCTGTGCGTCGCCGCGATCACTCGCACATCGACCTGAACGGTCCGGTTGCTACCGACCGGTTCAAACGTTCGCTGCTGCAATACGCGCAGCAACTTGATTTGAACGTCCGGCGAGATGTCGCCGATTTCGTCGAGAAAGAGCGTCCCTTTGTCGGCCAGTTGGAACCGGCCGATCTTGTCCTCTCGGGCATCGGTGAACGCACCTCGGACATGGCCGAATAGCTCACTTTCTAGTAGTGTTGGAGAGAGTGCCGCACAGTGCAGGCTGACCATCGGCTCGTCCCGCCGGGGACTGTTGTCGTGAATCGCGCGGGCCAGCAGTTCCTTCCCTGTGCCGCTCTCACCCCGCACCAACACAGATGACTCACTGGCTGCGACCTTGCGGACCGTCTCGAAGACCTGTTGGATGGCCGGACTTTGACCGACGATCCCGCCGGCCTGAAATGCATCGCCTGGTTGTTCGCTTTGAGTGGGATTCTCAACACCCTGCAAACTGAGTTGCCGTTCAAGGAAACCGATCTTGCGATCCTGCTCCTCAACCTCGGTGATTCGCCGTTCCAACTCATTCTTGATTTGGCCGAAATCCTCATGCACTTTTGCAAAATGCAATGCAAAGCCGGCAAACCGCTCAATCGCACTCAGGAACGTTCCGTCCTCCTGAGTGAAAGCAGCGGCATTGGGCTTCGGTCCCAGCACGATCAGCCCCACCAGATCGCCGTCGACCTCCAGTCCGTGAATGAGATCAACTCCCAGATTCCGCATCAGCATTTGGGTGGGGGAATCTCCGGCGCGCAAACGCTGAAGGGAGACGCCTTGCAGCAACGAAGTCCAGTAGGACTTCTCCAAATCAATCCGTGAGGCAAACTCCGGATTCCCCCGTTGGGCAAACAACTCGAACGTCACGCCGTCTTGTTCGCGGAGGTAACAGGCCGCCCGTTTAACACCGAGCACATCGCAACAGGATTGGAGCACCTGTCCGGCGAGTGAGCGACGATCGACCAGTCCGGCCACGGCCCGATTGATTCCCTGCAGAGCCGAGTTCAGTTGATACTTCTCACGGAAGAATTCCTGATCGACGACGCGCTGGATGCGCCCCTTCAGCCATCCCAATGCGACGATCGTGAGCATCAACGCGATGGTGACCGCAATCGAGTTCTGGTTAACCAACGACATTTCCTGGCGCAAGGCCAACACACTCCCGCCGGCAATCACGAGGCTGTAGACAACCGTCAACGCCGCGCTCACCACGTAGTAGAACATACCGCGACTGATCACTTCATCAATCAGCATGAGACGATACCGCACCATACCGACCGCATACGCGACCATGAACGGAAAGCTCGACAGGAACATCGGGGCCTGAACTTCACCAAGTGCCAGCCTCACCGGATTGAAAAAGGCGATTCCAGTGGCATAGATGACAAACCCGGCGGAGACGAGTCCGGCAAAAAGCATCCACTGCACCTGTCTGCGCTCAACCAGTTGTCGTGTCGACATCGCACTGTGCGCCAGTGAGGCCAAGGTCAGTACGAAATAAACCGCAGCCAGACTGACGTAGGCAAGAATTCCATTCCTCGCGAGACTAAGGAGCCAATTGCCCAGCACGGCCGTCTGCGACGACCAAACAGTGGCGAAGAGATTCGGACTCGTCATCCCCGGAATGTCCAGGTCCGTCGCCAGCCCCGCGACCGCAACAATGGTCGCCACCAGGTACATGGCGAACGTCACCGGCACAAAGTAGATCGCCAACCGCGTGGTCCTCGGCCAGACCAGCATGAATGACTTGGGCGACGGATAGACGACAAACAGATGAAGCAGCACAGCCGGCAACAGGACCGCTGCGACCACAAACGGCAAACAAAACCAAAGACTTCCCGCCACGACCCACCAGTGGCTGCCCCCCACAAAGGCAGCGAGAGTAACGAACCCCAGCACAAAGAACAGACGCAGGGCTCGATCATGGGGACGGTTCCAAAATGCAACCGCGCTCAAAAACACAATGATCAACTGTGGGACAACCCAAAACAGTGACAGCATCAACCCCCCAACGGGAAGCGGTTGAAGCCGAATCCAACTGCTCGTCGGTGATGTCTCGTTCTTCCGGAGAAAGCGAACCTTGGTGTACCTTTCGCCACCATCGGTCTCGATGAGGGTGAGTTGAGACTCTCCCAACTCGGTCAGATCCGGATCGACCCCGCGAAACTGTTCACCACCCACATCAAGCTTTGCGTTTCGCAAATCGACAAGCGTTTGAGAGAAGTCCGCGAAGTTCCGAATGGACTCGCCGTTCATCTCAAAAAGCATATCACCTCTCTCAGGTGGGGATTGTGTGCCGATTTTCTCCTGACGAGGAGGAGTTCCATACACGGTCACGCCAGCTGTTGAATCGGATCCTTGCGACTGAGCAAGAATCGTTCGAATCCCGGTGTCAGGTGTTGTCACCACGAAAACGAGCGCAGCGACACAGTAGAAGACACTCAGTCCTCCGAGCAACGACAGCAATACCTTGACCCATCGAATCATGTTTCGCCACTCGAATCGGCGCCGACATTCAGCGCCGATATTACGACCAGCGCGCCGAAGTTTCAATCATGGATGGCGAATCCAAGAGAGAAACAGTGAAAAACAGCTTGTCGCATCGTCATTGAAAAGAAATATTCTGTTTGGCATGACTCATGCTTGTTTGTGAACCCATAATCTTTCCCAGCCTGACCCTCGGACACTTCAACGACATCGCCTGACACAGTCTCCTTCTGATTGCAGCCTGACCCACTCTGCTCTCAGCCCTGAATGGATATCGCTTGTGTCTGTGATGTTGGTGCCCGAGGGTTTTTCTTTTGCGCTGTTGGTCATTCCCGCGATCACGAAGTTCTCGGTGACCCGATCTGTGGCGAAGTTGCGTTCTCATAGCCTCTTCCCTAACGTGCTGCCCTGCGAACAAATTGGGCACAGACAGGGAGGACATCAGTGGCAAAAAAGTCAGCGAAGAAACCCGGGCGGTACTGGCTACTTAAAAGCGAAGCTGACTGCTACTCCATTGAGAAGTTGGAGGGGGAGCAGGGGCAGACAACCTTCTGGGATGGGGTCCGCAATTATCAGGCTCGAAACTTCATCCGAGACGACATGCAGGTCGGCGATCGGGCCTTCTTCTATCACAGTAATGCCAAGCCGATGACGATCGCGGGTACGGTCGAAATCACCAAGTCTGGCTATCCCGACCCGACCGCCTTCGACAAGACTGAGCAGCACTACGACCCCAAGAGTGACCCCGACAACCCGACGTGGTACGTCGTTGATGTCACACTGCTGCAAAAGTTCCCGGAGCCGGTCACCCGTGAGCAGCTGAAAGAACGCGCCGAATTGTCTGACATGATGTTGCTGCAACGCGGATCACGGCTGTCAGTTCAGCCAGTGACCGAGAAGGAGTGGAAGTTCATCCACAGATTGGCTGGCGTGAAGGACGTTTAGCTGCATTGCTGACGAAATCGTGAGTTGTCCGTGACTCTGGCTCACAACATTGAGATTGGCGACGTACGTTTCCCTTGAGCCGGGACGCGACTGACTCGACTAGATCACTCTGAAGGTCACATCTCTCATGGTGCAACCGCCTGCCGAATCCAAGCCGACCCCGAAGAAGTGGTACAAGTCCAAGACCTTCAGCTTTGGTGTGGGCCTCATCGTCACGATCTGTTGTCTGTGGTGGGCCTATTTGACCATCGCCGACGGACGCCCCTTCGGCGAAGTGATGCGTCAGATCGGTGGAGCCTTCGCCCAGGCCAACTACTGGACGCTTCTCCCCATCTGGTTGCTGCTGTTCGTCTTCTACTGGATCAAGGCTTGGCGATGGCGAATGCTACTCGCGCCGCTGGGTGACTTCCGCACCGGTCGGCTCTTCCCGCCGGTCATGATTGGATTTGCCTTCAACAACGTCCTCCCGGCTCATCTGGGCGAGTTCGTTCGCGTGTTCGTGTTCTCCAAGCAAGAGCGACAGCCATTTACCCCGGTGCTGACGAGCGTCGTGCTCGAACGCGTGCTTGACATCATTGCCATTCTCGGATTGCTCATGTTGGGGTTGGTGTTTGTTCCCGACCTGAATGACAACGAACAGATCCGCCAGATGATGTTGTTCGCAGCGGGATTCGTCAGCGTTGCCCTGCTCGGCGCGGCGGCCTACCTGATCTGGACAAAGCCCTTCGTCTCGCTTTTCGAGTGGTGTCTCAACTGGGTGCCGCTCATCCCAACAGGCTTGAAAGAGAAAGTCACACGGATGTTGGAACAGGGGGCCGATGGAATGTCCTCTCTGAAGAGCGGCCGCCTGTTGGTGGGGTTGCTCTTCACGTCGTTCCTGCAATGGGCCATCAACGGCTTCGTCATCGCGCTCGCCCTTCGCAGTTTCGGCTTCGACATGTCGCTGTGGGTCTGTTGCATCGTCATCGGCGTGACGGCTTTTGGGGTGACTATCCCGTCGACTCCCGGCTATTTCGGGGTCATTCAAGCGTGCTTTCTGCTCGTGCTTCAATTCTTCACCGACGATCATGACGGAGTCGTGGCTGCGTCGATCTACTACCACATGGCTCAGTGGATTCCCGTGACGGCCCTTGGCATGCTCTTCTTCCTGCGGACCGGCCTGCATGTTTCCGATGTCGAAGAAGCCAAGCAGGAGGCGACCGTCGGTGATGAGCAGTCAGACACGGCGGTCGTGACGAGCGCATGAGGCGCGTCCGATCAGGTGACGTCTCGCAGGTCGACTACTCGTGCATCGGCGATCTGTGTCGCGACAATCTCTGCCGCCAGATTGCACCAACGGTCGCAATCGTCGAGGACCGGCCCGTCGGCCGTCACGACGATGTTGGTTGACTCCCGCAGCAGATTGTCCGGATCGGGGACGAGATCGATCTGCCATGGCCATCCTCGCTCTGCTGACAGGTTCATCATGACAGTTTTCAAACGACCACTGTTGGAGACCGGCTGATCAAACCACCAATTGCAATGAGCGACCTGAACTGCCTCAAGCGTCTCTCCGATCAGTGTGAGTGCAGGGATGGTCTCTGCCACGCGTCGATACGACCCGTGCATGCTCGCCATGTCGCGGAGACAGCCGTCGCGGCCGAGAAGCAGCACTCCGCCGGAGAGTGCGGCCTCGACGGTGGTCAACAGGTTGAAACCGTCAACGTCCAGCGTTTCTCCTTGCAGGCTCGTCGGGTCGACTCGTCGCGAAGCGCGATCAGCAAGTGACTCGTCCGAACAGGCTGACCGCACGACTGCTATGCGTTGGCGCTCCGTGAGTGTGAATCGATCACCCACTAGCTTGAGCGACGACGGAACCGCATAACCTCTGGTGAGCAGCCAGTTGAGATGACTCACCGCCTCTCGTAACGACGCATGCACATCGTCGTGGAACAACTCGGCATCTTGCGGATGCGGACCACGGTGCTTGCGAGTATCTGGCATGATGAACTCGTAGAATCGATATCGTCTATTGAGAGTCAGATCAACTTATGCATTCCGCCGTGTGGCCGGGTCTGACCAACGAGAAGGCCCGGATCGGTGATCGCAGGGACACCCTTTCCGACTCCGCACATCACAGTCGCCACACATTTCAAACGTGCGGCTAAACGACATCTCGACGTGGAGCAAACAGAGTGTAACGCACGACGAGTCCCGCAAGGATCAACAGGCCGCCGGCCCATGTCGAAATCGGTGCGACTTCCGAGAGGACAAGCCAGACCCAGATCGGGTTCAAAACGGCCTCCAGCAGCGTCAGCAGGGCGGCTTCCGACGCTTGAACGTATCGCAGGCCCAATGCAAACAAAAGGTAGGGCACACCCATCTGGAAGATGCCCAGCCCCGCGATGACTGTCCATTGAACCGGCGTGATCGTCACGTCAAACGTCAGCACCCAAGGCAGCAACACCAGCCCGGCGACGAGACTGTTCACAAACACGAGCCACGCCGCCTGCTCGCCACGCAATGCCCGCAGACCGATCACCACGCCTGAGTAGGAGAGTCCGCTCGCCAGTGCGAGCAGGTTCCCCGTGAGTTGGTCGCCGTTCCATTCCGAGAAGATGATCCAGGCGATGCCGCACATGGCGAAGATTAACGCCACCCGACTGCCTCGGTCTCCCCGCTCGCCCAGAAGCAATACTCCAAACAGATACGCCCATGCAGTGCTGGTATACTGGAGAAAGATGGCAGCCGCTGCCGTGGTCCGAGTGAGGGCCGTCACGTAGAGGATGTTCATGGACGCATAGCTCAACGCCATGCCGATGAGCGCGAGGCTGAACCGAATCTCCCGCCAGCGAATGAACGGAACAATCACCAACGCAGCGAACAGCACCCGATAGCACGCGACCAACGGTCCACGATGCTCCAAAGCGATTGCCTGCATCGGCTCGCACTTCACCAGCAGGCCACTCGTGCTCCACAACACGGCTGCCGCCAACAGCAGCAACCGCCCGCGAAGCGGTGTCGTTGATTCCTGACTGGACGTGCGATCAACCATGCGGCTGATCATCCATTCAGCCAATCAACTAATCAACTGGCGACGTCACGTCGCCCACGGAATCTTGTCGCCGTTGTAGCGTTCGTAGAACAGCCAGCCCAGTTCCTCGCTGAGACGGGACAGGTACTCACGTTTGAACTCCAACAGCGAACTTTCCTGCGTCGAGCGAGGAATGAGTTGCGGGAAGAGTGAGTTGAGCTCGGTCGAGTAAACCTCTTCTCCCGAGCCGTCTTCGAGCATCTGGATCACGCTCACATACGCCTCCGTCCGCCCTCGATAGAGCGTATGGGTGTTTTCCTCGTAGAGACGGAAGTCCGTCAATTCGATGTCGATGACGTAGGTTGCATTCAAGGCGGTACCAATTTCATCCGGTGTCTCCCAGTCCGGATGTTCATCGATCCACGCTCGCACCGCATCCGGCGAAATGACATTGATCCGGTGCTCGGCAAGACGGTACGCCAGTGCGGAGGCGACCTCGACGTCAATCTTCGGGTTCTCGAACTCGAGATCGGTCGGGACGTAACAGACGACCGCGATCCGATCGTCCTTGCCGTCCAGCGACAAGCCGGTCTGGGCGTCGAAGTCCGGCTCAATTGAAGGCGGACCGCCGAGGACGTAACTCAAGAGCACGAACTGGGCACAGCCGGGCAGAGAGACGAGGGCGACAAGGCCCAGGATCATCGCTGGGTAGAGACGTCGTCGAGTCAGATTGGTCATCATGACGCTTTCGTTTTGTGACAGGCGACCGAGCTGCGAATGGCCACCGGCCGCTCGCATTCTTCCATGGCCGTCACCGGCTGGCAAAGGTGTCTTTGAGTTGGAAGGTGTAGAACATGCGGCCAATCTCGCTACTCAACTGACCGATGAATCGATTGCGAAACACACGCTCGGGAGTCTGATCGGCCGGCACCGGGTTTTTGCCCGGATAGACCGAATCAAACTGCCGCTCGAAGATGCGATACGCCTGAGTGACGCTCGAGTTTTCGTTCGGCTTCTGAATCTGATATCCGTAAACGTTCCCTTTCGCTCGACCGTGATACAGATTCGGACTGTTGGGAGCGAGATGTGAGAACTGCTCGATGTCGATATGGAACAGGTACTCAGCGTCAATCGCTTCGGCGATCACCTGAATATCGAAAACGCCTCCGTTGGCATTCAGGGCGTTGGTGACCTGATCCGCATCGACCATTTCGATGTCGTGTCGACGCATGATGCGGGTCAATTCCTCCTGCACGTCGATCGAGACCATGTCGTATTCAGACGTGATCGTATCAGGAGCCGTGCAGACAAGAGCCACTTTGGCCCCTTTGAGCGAGGTCCCTGTCATCTGCTCGAAGAACCCCTTGGCCTTCGGCTCGCCGTAGAAGATGCGTCCCACCACCGCCAACTGTGCACATCCAACGATGGTGGGCAGGCTCAGGGCGATGACCAGCATCCACAATCGACAGAGTCGCCGTGCTGAGGTGTCGTGTCGGAATTGTCGAGATTGTTGTCGCATCCGTGCGATCATGAACAAAGGAGTAGCTGGATTCGCCAGAATTCAGTTTGTCAAACCTCAAGCGATTTCTGAACTCTGGCGAGTTCAGCGACGGTAACAGTGATCATTTCTAGTTCTGACCGGTCAGCATCCAGAACATCCATTGCAGGACAAACAGACTGGTCAAGCAGACTAACGTGATGATGAGTGTTCGTTCAGGACGTGTGATCAACCACAGTTGTTGCTTCGCGATGCTCATCCAACTCCAGGGGATTTGTACCGCACATAAACAGGCAAGGACGAAGGCGGCTCCGTTCGCCCGGATGGCGGACGGCCATTCGCCCCGCACAAAGTGAGCGAAACTGGTCGTCGCCCCGCAACTGGGACAAGACACGCCAGTCAGCAATCGAAGCGTACACGGTGGCAGCCCGAACTGTTGATGTGTGCCAAACCCACGCGGGTCGGGTGAGACGAAGGTCGTCAAGGCGAACCCCGCCAACAGAAACAGACTCCAACCCGCGAGTAGCCATCTGCCGCCGCGGATGAGTGGAGCACCGTTTCCTTCTGAATTGTGAATCATGGGAATTGAGGGAGGGGCCGTGTCTTATCGGAAGGGCCGATCACCCACAAGACGGACGCACATCGTTGTTTTGACGGTCAATCGAGCTCGCATGCTCGTCTGGGCCGAGAACTTGAGGGAAAATTGCAACTCAGGCCCTGTTTGGCTCACAAATCAGCATATCTCATCTGCAGGAATTTCGGCAGAAACAGCCACTGACCCTCGTCTCCCCCGCCCGATTGCGTACACTCGACGAAGTCACCAACCCCACGGCGTTAGCCGCGAGGCAACGCCGAGCGCCACCACCAGAACACGATAACGACCCCAGGACACCACAGATGGCTGTCACCGAAACTCCTTCCACCACCGGGTTTAACGTATCGACCTTCGAGGCCTTCCTCGCAGGGCGCAATGAGCCGGATTGGATTCAAACTCAGCGACGCGAGGCATTTGCCCATTACGAGCGGATGCTGGCGGAGTCGCTCGACCCCGAAGAGTACAAACGGCTCGATCTACGGACTTTCCGCCCGGAACAATATGCTCTCCAGTTGCATCAGGATGGGGCTGAGAGTCAGAAGTCTGGGCTCTCGACGCTCATGCAGGATCGGGGCGAGTTTGGCGGTTCCGTCGTGCATCAGGATGGACGGTGCGTCTCGTCGAACCTCAGCGATGAACTGGCCGCCAAGGGTGTCCTCTTCGGCGATTTGAGCACCCTGCTTGCTGAACATCGCGACAAGCTCGAACCGTACTTCCTCACACGAGCAGTCGATCCGCAGACCGACCGCTTCTCCGCCTGGCACGCCGCCTTCTGGACGGGCGGGACTGTGCTCTTCGTGCCCCGCAATGTCGAGATCGCTCCTCCGCTCTACAGTCTGATCAGCCTCAGCACCGACGGAGCCGCTGACTTCTCACACACGCTCGTCATCCTTGAAGACGGGGCCTCCGCCACTCTGCTGGAAGAAACCGCCTCAACGAACCCGACCGCAGCTGGACTGCATATGGGAGCGGTCGAACTGATCGTCGGACAGGAAGCCAAGCTGCGGTACGTGCAACTGCAGAATTGGAACAGCAGCGTCAAACACATCGCTCACCAGTCGGGACGTGTCGCCCGTGACGCCATGTTGCAGTGGACGGTTGGTGCCCTTGGCTCACGCATGTCGCACATTCATCAGGGCGTGCATCTTGATGGCCGCGGAGCCGATGCCCAGGTGAACGGTGTCACCTTCGCCACCGACCGGCAGTTGCTCTCGTACTACACACAGCAGACACACCATCAGCCCGACACGCGAAGCGACTTGCTCTACAAAGAGGTCTGTCGTGACAAGTCCCGCGTCGTTTGGCGAGGCATGATCAAGGTCGACCCGGACGCTCAGAAGACCGACGGCTATCAACGCAACGACGCTCTCATGCTCAGCCGCGACGCCCGAGCCGACGCGATCCCCGGACTGGAGATCGAAGCCGACGACGTCCGCTGCACCCACGGGGCCACCGCAGGTCGTGTCGATGATGAGCAGATGTTTTACGCCATGTGCCGTGGCCTCTCCGAGTACGAAGCGATGCACATGATCGTCGAAGGCTTCTTTGCTGAGGTGTACGATCGCATCCCGGTCGAACTCGTCCGCGAGACGCTCAGCCAGGTCGTCGAACGCAAACTGGGCATCGGCGATTGATTGGGTAGGATTCCTTACAAGCAGGTTTGGTATCATGCCTTGAGAGGGTGGCAGGGTCAGAAGCGAAGCGGATGGCCCTTCGATCACCGGTCCGGGCCTTTCCGTGGGTCAGACCCGGCCACCCTGCCATGATGACCATCTGAAGAAACCGTCCATGACTCAACAACGACGAGCACCAAGGATCGTCCTGGCCAAGGTCGGGCTCGACGGGCACGATCGGGGCGTGAAGGTGGTCGCTCGCGGGTTGCGAGATGCAGGTTGTCATGTGATCTACGCCGGCTTGTGGCAACAGCCCGAAGCGGTCGTCCAAACCGTGGGAGACGAGGACGCAGACTGGCTCGGCATCAGCATCCTCAGCGGTGCACACATGACGCTCCTCCCCCGCATCATGGACCTGCTGAAACGGGCGGGTCTCGATCATGTCCGCGTCCTCGTGGGAGGCATCATCCCGGACGAGGACATTCCTAAACTCGAAGTCCTCGGCGTCGCCCGTGTCTTCGGACCGGGCACATCGATCCCCGAGATTGCTGAGTTTGTCGGTGCAACCGGAGACGCGACTGATGAGTGACAAAGGTGATATCCGCGAGTTGCTCCGCCGATATCGCCACGGTGAACGACCGGCCCTTAACCGCCTTGTCTCATTCGTGTCGCGTGGTGACGGAATCGACCTCATCCGGGATGAACTGCAAGACGGCTCACATGAATCCCCGTTGATCGCCATCACGGGCAACAGCGGCGTCGGCAAAAGCACGCTTCTCGGACGACTGATTGAGCATGTCCGCAGTCTGGATGAAACAATCGCCATCCTCGCCTGCGATCCAGAGAGTGCCCTGACCGGCGGCGCACTGCTTGGCGACCGTGTCCGCATGTCGTCCCATGCCGGAGATGAGGGCGTGTGGATTCGTTCACTCGCATCGGCAAGTGGCCAACAGGCCGTCGTGGATCATCTCGACCTCATCGCACAACTGCTTACCCAGTTCGGTTTCGACCATGTCATTCTCGAGACGGTCGGAGCCGGTCAAGGTGATGTCGCTGTCGAGTCCATCGCCGACTTGGTCGTGCTGTTGATTCAGCCGGAGATCGGCGACGAACTCCAATGGGAGAAAGCGGGCGTCCTCGAAGTGGCCGATGTGGTCGTGGTCCACAAAGGGGATCTCCCCGGAGCAGAACGCACAGAGGCACAGGCTCGGGACCTGCTCAACCTCCCCGGTTGCGAACAGACTCCCGTCGTCCGTGTCAGCTCAAAGACCGGCGAAGGCATCGCCGAGTTGTGGTCACTGCTGGTCAATCGTCCGCAACGTGACCTCACCACCGGGCGCAACACTCGCCGCCTCCTCCGTCTCGTACAGCAACGAATCGCCACCTGGTTCGCATTTCACCCGGACGAAGTCGAGTCCATCGTTCAAGGGTGTTCATCCAGCGGGATGACGAACGAACAGACCATCACCCGGATTCTCTCCCATCTCACCAACGATCACTCATAGAATGCCCATCAGGGACGCTCGGCTTTTTCGGCGTAACAACTTACCGACTTGTGAAAACATCGTCCCGAAAAAGTCGAGTGTACCCTCATAGTGAAGGTGTCCCGGTATTCAAGCTTTGCCATTGTCGAGGGTACAGTCCCTGTTTTCGGATGAAGCCAAGTGAACATCTAACGTCTCTTGGCCGAAAACAGCAACAGTCCCCGGGAGGGAACCATGACCGATCGAATCACATCCCGGGCGGACTATGACCGGCTCCTGGAGTCGTTCGCCTGGGAATGCCCGGACGAATTCAATTTCGGCTTCGATGTTGTTGATCGCTGGGCCGACTCGCGACCCGAGGCGACGGCTCTGTTCAGTGTAACTCCGGATGGCGAGCGGACAATCACATTTGCTGAGTTGCGAGAGCGGACGAACCGCGTCGCCCATGCACTTACCAACCTCGGATTGAAGCCGGGCGACCGGGTGCTCGTGATGTTGCCCCGGATCGTCGAGTGGTGGGAGACAATGGTCGGGCTGCTGAAAGGGGGACTCGTCGCCATGCCCGGCACGACGCTGCTCACCCCGAAGGACATTGCCTACCGCATTTGGACCGCAGACGTCACAGCGGTCATCACGGACGCCGAAGGAGCCGCCAAAGCCGATGCCATCACCGACGAACTGCCGACATTGCGGGAACGGATCATTGTCGGAGACGACTCTGGAGACAGTTGGCACCCCTACACACAGATCGTAGATGCTGCGAGTTTTGAGTTCGAACGGACCGTCACCCGTGCGGACGATCCGGCGATCATGTACTTCACCTCCGGCACGACTGGGCACCCCAAGATGGTGCTCCACACACAGGCGAGTTACGGCATCGGACACACCACGACCGGTCGCTACTGGCTCGACCTGCACCCGGACGATCTGCACTGGAACGTCTCCGACACCGGCTGGGCAAAAGCGGCGTGGTCCAGTCTGTTCGGCCCGTGGATTCAGGGAGCAGGGCTGTTCGTCCAGCACTCACCCGGTCGGTTTGATCCGGGTGACGTCATCCGCATGCTCAATAAGTTTCCTATCACCACCATGTGTGCGGCTCCCACGATCTTCCGGCTACTCGTTCAGGAAGACCTTTCGCAGCTCAAGCCGAAAGTACTCCGACACTGCGTCGCTGCGGGTGAGCCGCTCAATCCGGAGGTCATCTCGACTTGGAAGAAGGCGACCGGCATCACGATTCGCGACGGCTACGGACAGACGGAGACGGTCCTGCTCTGCGGCAACTTCCCCGGCATCGAAGTGAAGCCCGGCTCGATGGGTCTGCCCGCTCCCGGCATCGACCTCGCCATCGTCGATGAATCGGGGAGCCGTCTGCCTCCCGGTCGTGATGGACACATTGCCGTCGCCGTCGAACCGCAACGGCCACTCGGCCTGTTCCAGGAGTACTGGCGAAACGATGACGCGAACGCAGAGTCCTTCCACGACGGCTGGTACTTCACCGGCGACTGCGGTCGCACCGACGAAGACGGCTACTTCTGGTTCGAGGGACGTGCGGACGACGTGATCAGCAGCTCGGCCTACCGGATCGGCCCCTTCGAGGTCGAGAGCGCCCTGCTCGAACACCCGCTCGTCGTCGAAGCAGCCGTCGTCGGCAAACCGGACGAAACCCGCGGCCAAATCGTCAAAGCCTTCGTGGTCCTCAACGAACCAGACAAAGCGGGCAACGACCTCATCCGCGATCTCCAGGACCACGTCAAACAGACAACGGCCCCCTACAAGTACCCAAGAGAAATCGAGTTCGTCGCTGATCTGCCAAAGACAGTGAGTGGCAAGATTCGTCGCGTTGAACTCCGGGAGCAATCGCAATGACATCATCGACGATCGAGAGTCAGCGACGTTGGATCATTCACGTGCGAAACTCAATGATCGGCGTTGTGGTCATTGCGATTCTGCTTGGCCCCGTGCGATTGATCGCAACTCATCCACGTGAGGTGTCGGATGCATTGTTGAGGCTCGGTGGTCGAATCATCGGCGGGAGTGCTGACAAGCCGGGGTTGATTGTAGGGGTGTCGATCATCTTGCTCGTGACCGTCTGGCTCGGCGTCATCTTGCGATGCGCATGGGAAGCCCGTCCCCGGAGTGAGTGAATCCCAAGCCGACGACTTTGTCGTCGAACGATGATGGTGTTGTGATCTTTTCTGGGGCACCTGACATCGCTCCATCAAGCGAGCGACGTTCGACGGCGGAGCCGTCGGCTAGGGAGATCGCTGACCGGCGATCGGACTCAGGGTCGATGGCAGACGTGACATTTCCGGCTACAGTCGGTTTCAGGCTATCTAACCGACCGCAGTCTCTCTGAGGATGTCGCGATGTCGACCGATGTGCTGTAGCCAAGTGCAGATGTGACTACACCGCGGACTGGATTCATCAAGCCATGCGGGTCAGACTCTACTTGAAGATCCGGTGTTGTCGAGTTGTGTCAACCGAATCTGTGAGCCTCCGTGCTGATTGGGCATATGGCAAACCTCTTTCATTAAAACATCTTTGTCGATGACACTGCTCCGTCAGTCGCAGAAAGGGGCGACCTCACTGTTTCGGTCGGGATGGTCGGGGAAGGGAATGGTCATTCGGAACGATTTGTCCGGACGAAGCAGTGGCGATTCCGGATTTCAGGAGTACGACCGTTGGACGAATGGTGGCATGTGGTTTGATGAGTTGGCATACTTGGGGCCGGTCTCTGTCACCTGCCAATCGGGGCGTTGCAGTCGTGAGAGCCGTGTCGGGTGGTCATGTTTCTCCGTTGAGTTCGGCACTGAGGTGCTGAGTTGAATGCTGAGCATCTCGTCGGTGGGGGCATCCCACCTGACTTCACTCGATTCGAGCGGCGAGTGAAGCCATCCTATCCCGTCCCCAAAACATTGATCAACACCTCCCTGCACAGAAAGGTTGGCCATGCGCTTGATGCCGATGTTGCTTTCGATTTCGTTGACACTTCTCTTGGCCCTCGTCTCTGTCGAGAATTCAGCCGTTGCTGAGATGATTGATCTGCGACGGGCTGTGGTCGTTGCTCCGGATGATCGGCCGATCGTCAACACAGCGAAACGAATGCTCTCTGAGGAGATTGAGAAGCGCACGGGGATCACACTGACCGTCTCTAGGGCGCTCGGCAGTGAAGCGGGGCCGGTTGTCTTGCTTTGTCGATCCGACGAGGTCCCGGCACAACTGCGTGAGTTTGCGGAGGCCATGAATGTTCCGGAGCAAGCAGAAGGGTTCGCGATCGCCTCACAGTCCGACGGGAAGCAGCCGGTCGTGGTGCTCGCAGGAAACGATGACCGCGGCGTGCTCTTCGCGGTCGGACGACTGCTGTTGAACACGAGGATGGGCGACGGGCAACTTGAATTGCCATCGGAATACCGCGTTGCCACGGCACCGCGTTACCCGCATCGCGGTCACCAGATCGCCTTTCGCAACCTCGCCCACTGTTACGACGCATGGACGCCTGACACTTACGAGCAGTACATGCGAGAACTGGCTGTGTTCGGGGCGAATGCTTTTGAAACCACTCGTTTCTCGATCGACGGCCGCGACGGACCTCACGCCAAGCTGACGGGCGGAGGGATGGCCAAAGAGTGGTCACGCATCTGCGATGACTATGGTTTTGACTTCTGGTTGTTCACCAGCGCGATCGGAGGGCAGGGGCACTCTGACGAACAAGAACGAGCGGCCATCGAATCTCAGCTCGAGAATTTGCGTGCCATCCCCCACCTTGATCACATCTATCTCACCGGCGGCGACGGAGGGACTTCGCATGCACGTCCGGACCTGATGTTTGAGTGGACCGGCAAGTTCGCGGAGGAAGCACGGAAGATTCACCCCGACCTGGGAGTGTGGGTCTCCAATCAAGGGTTCGGCCCAGAGTTGAACAACTGGTTCTTCGATTATCTCCAACGGGAACAGCCAGAATGGGTGACCGGTGTGGCCTACGGGCCGTGGTCCCGTGTGCTTCTGGATGAGCAGCGGGCCCGAATTCCGGAGCAGTATCCCATTCGACGCTACCCGGACATCGGCCACTGTGTCCGCGGTCAGTACTCGGTGCCCGGCTGGGATCGTGCGTTCGCTCAAACTCTAGGCCGCGAGCCGTTCTGTCCTCGCCCGAGAGACCATGCCCGGATCCACAATCTCTTCGATCAATACTGTGACGGATTCGTGACCTACTCCGACGGCGTGGGCGATGACCTCAACAAGTTCGTCTGGACGGCACTCGGATGGGACCCGGATCAGGACCTCGACGGGCTTGTGCTCGATTATGCTCGCTTCCATTTCGGCTGGGACATCGGCGAACGGGTGCGTGACGGATTGTTCATGTTCGAGGACGCCTTCGCCGGACCGCTGGCAGAGAATGAAGGCGTCGAGAGAAACTTCGCCCATTGGCGCGCGCTCGAACAGGAGGCCGACGAGGAATTGCTGGCCAACTGGCGATTTCAGGAGTGCCTGCTTCGTGCGTATTACGATCACTACACGCGTTTGCGGTTGCTCAAGGCCAACGCGGATGAGGAATGTGCGATGGCGACGCTGCGCAAGGCTCCTCAGATCGGTGTCGAGCAGGCGGTCACGCAGGCGAAAACCATTCTTTCCGAGTCGGATCAGGATCAGACCACGGATGTGCTGAAAGCACGGATCATCGAGTTGGGAGCCGAACTCTTCGAGAGCATCGGTGCCCAGTTGGACGTCGAAACCTATCAAGCTCGAAGCGACGAACGTGGGGCGGTCCTCGATTTTCTCGACACGCCGCTCAACAATCGGCTGTGGCTGGAAGACGAACTCGATGCGATTCTCGCCGGCCGGTTCACGGCGACGATGCCGGAGAATGCTGGGTCGGGTGACGTCCGGCTCGCGCGACTGGCCCGAGTGACCGACTGGGAAGATCCCGGACCGGGCGGATTCTATGACGACTTGGGATGCGCGTGGAAGCAGCCGCATCTCGTAAAGCCCAAACCACAGTCGGATGACCCGGCCGGGGTCACGACGCCACGTGAGGCGCATTACCGAGGCAACCCGGAACGCCACCGACTCTCCTGGATCGACTACTCAGAAGCCCTGTATGCGACTCCACTCACAATGCGCTACACGGAACTCGATCCCGATGCGGCCTATCGGATTCGCGTGACTTACCTCGGTCGTTACAGTGCGACCATCCGCCTCGTCGCCGATGACGAGTTTGAAATCCACGGCCCCTACGGACACACCGTGGAGGGCGTCCGATACACGTCCGGCTACAGCGACCAGGCCGCCGTGGTCACCCAAGGCAAGGATGATCCTCGGGCGGAGGTCACTCCTCTGGAATTCGTCATCCCACGTGAAGCGACCCAGGATGGCAAGCTGGAACTCACCTGGCAACGCGTCACCGGTCGCGGAACCCAAGTGGCGGAGATCTGGTTGATCAAACAACCACCACAGACGCCGTGACGTCGCGATTGCGGGACATAGACCTCAATGCCATCAACTGTAAGAGGGAGTCTTCTAATTGACGGGTGAGAGGAAAAAGGGTACGGCTCCTGGTGTCAACCAGTTCCAAGGAAGGAGCCGCACCCATGTCCGAGAGGAAGTCTGTTACGAATTTGACAGAAGCACAATGGCGGATCATTCGACCCTTTGTCCGCAGGCCATCGCGGCGAGGACGACCGCACCTGCACTCACGGCGAGAAGTGATCGACACAGTGCAGTACGTCGTGCGGACGGGATGCCAGTGGCGGATGCTGCCTCACGACTTTCCTGCGTGGAAAGCGGTGTCTCAAATCTTCTACCGCTGGCGGAAGAACGGAACGTGGCAGCGGATTCACGAAGCCCTCAGCAAGAAGGTGCGTCGTCAGGCGGGCAAACGCTCGACGCCTTCAGCCGGCATCATCGACTCACAGAGCGTGAAGGGGATTCGCATCATCTTCGCGGACTCGGCTTACGGTCGCAGGGACCTGCCGAAGTTCATTCAGCAGACGTTGTGCTTCACGATCGAATGTGTGCGGCGCGTCCCGGGAACCAAAGGCTTCGTGGTGCTCCCCAAACGCTGGATCGTCGAACGTACCTTTGCCTGGTTGGGCCGCAGCAGACGTCACAGCAAAGACGACGAATGCAATCCGGAAACCAGCGAAGCCATGATCCAGATCAGCATGATCCACCTCATGCTCCAACGCCTCGCACCTGTCAAATCATGAATTAGAAAACTCGCTCTGAGTGCGGCGCCTCGTTAACTCGAGC
>JAGQPX010000119.1 GCA_020426505.1 Planctomycetaceae bacterium
GGCCTCAAAGCCAAAAAGTTCACCCTCTGGGTCCTCGGCGGCTGAGAGTCTGCCCTGTTTGATAACCCACGTCCAGCACCCCGGCTGCTCCAAGCAGCCGGGGTGCTTTTCTGCGTGGATGCTCAGCGGTTAACCTGTAGGGTGTCGTGCAGCGAAGCGAAACGCACAACAGAAACTACATGACTTGAGATATGCCGCACGATGATCGACTTGCGTATCTACAGACTGGTAAAACGCCGGTCACCGTTCTGGGCTATCGTCTGGGTAGTCGCAGAAGCATGCCGCCTCATCTTTGCGAGTGCTCTGTTCTTGGCACCTCCGTTAGTCGTAATCAACATAGTGTTCAGTCTTGCCCAAACATCTTGGAGAGACGCTCTTCGAGTTCTCACAGAGTGGCAACTCTACGCATTCCTTATCGTGATCAGCGCTGTCAACTTCACGCTGTGGCAAATGGCGGAATACGTCACGTCGAAGGCCCTGTGCTTGCTAGGCGACGACGACAGATGAAGTGGACATATACTTAACATTCGTCGACGTGTGGCCAGACCTATGGCAATTTACATCGGCATCAGCGAGATCGACGAAGATTCGACTACGCGATTCTTCGAGTTTCACGATGCCGACGGAGAATCATACGGCGTCTTGTCGGTGGACCTCTCCTCGATGGAATGCACACTTGTTGAGTCTCGGCATGAACGATGCGGCTTCGCCTTTCCGAGAGCATGTCGTGCGATCGAGCGAGAAGCCGCCAAAGGGGCGATTCCAACTGAACTGAGCTACATTGCTTGAGAGGACCACCAATCTTCCCCCTTCGTTTGCTCCGTTTCCTCCTGTTCCAATTAGGACAGAAGGAAACGAAGGGAACGAAGTGACATCACTTCGGGCGGTTGTGAGTTCAATCCACATTTCCTGTGGCATCGTTCGGTACCCTTTGCAGGGGGGATTCTGTAGAGTCCGACGAGTGAATTGATCCTGATCTGCGAGAGACTCCGAGCTATGTCTGACGAACCAATGCCTTCGTTCACGCCTGCGTACAAACGCGTTGTGCTGAAGCTGTCCGGGGAGAGTTTCTGCCGGGAGCGGAATGGGGGGATCAGCATGACTGAGGTGGCTCACATCTCGAAGCAGATCAAGGAGGTCGTCGAAGCGGGGGTGCAGTTAGCGGTCGTGTCGGGGGGCGGGAACATTCTGCGGGGCAAGGAGTTTTCGGCTGTCTCGCAGGCGATTGCACCGGCGACCGCACACTACATGGGAATGCTGGCGACAGTCATCAATGGATTGGCCTTACAGGATGCGCTCGAGAACGAAGGCGTGCAGACGCGGCTGTTGTCGGCCATCCGAATGGAGGGGGTCGCGGAGCCGTTCATCCGTCGTCGCTGCGTGCGGCATCTGGAGAAGGGGCGGGTCGTGATTCTCGCAGCGGGCACCGGGAGCCCGTTCGTCACGACAGACACTGCTGCTGCCCTGCGGTCTCGTGAGATCGAGGCGGACATTCTCCTCAAAGCAACCAAGGTCGACGGCATCTACTCCGAAGACCCGATGAAGAACCCACATGCCGTTCGTTACTCGGAGATCACGTTTCAGGAGGTGCTCTCACAGGGGCTGGAAGTGATGGACGCACAGGCGATGCACCACTGCAAGGAACACGGCATCCCGATCATGGTCTTCGACTTCGAGAAGGACGGCAACATCCGCAGAGCGGTCGCCGGCGAAAAGATCGGCACCGTCGTGCATGCAGCAAAGTAAGGGTACACCAACAAATGAAGGATGGCCGGGTCTGACCAACGGGAAGGCCCGGTTCGATGATCGCAGGGCCATCCGCTTTGCTTCTGACCCTGCCCGCTTTGCTTCTGACCCTGCCACCCGCCGATCAGCGAGTGGACACCGTGGGTTGCCATTCGAGCCATTCTTTTTCGGGACGGTCGTGGAGGCGGAACTCGTGGCCGGGAGGGACTTCGTCGCCTGCGTGGGGGGGGACAGAGACGCCAATACCGCCGCGGATGAGCGACTCCAGCGTGCCGATGTGGACCGAGAGTGACGTCAGCCCGCCGACGACATGCACGCCCCCCGCGTTCCAGAACTCGGTTCGCTCACAGATGAGATGCCGATACTGCGGCTGAATGTACACACGCGTCTCGACCGCAGTGCCATCGTCAGCGAGGCCCGTCTCGATGACGCCCCCGATGCGGATGTTGCGGTAGAACACCCCCAGCCCGGACCGCAAGCCGTTCCCCTGTGCGGACTGCAACACGATCTCGACGCCGCCTGCGTGTTCGAGGTCGGGGAGCGGTGGCTCATCCAGACCGACGAATTCATCGGCCAGTGCCCCCTTTTCTGAGGTCGGAAGCACCGTCAGGTATTTCGAGCCGACGACTGTTTCCAGTCCGGCGATGCCGGTCAGATCGGCCTGCGGACGCACAATCCAGAAGCGGGCTCCCTCGCGGCCCAGTCCGTCCGACTCCGGGGTCAGCCGCACGTCCAACTCGATCGTGGCGAGGTCATCGGTCAGGCGGACGTTCTCGACCTTGCCTGCGAGGATGCCGTGATAGCGAAGTTCGTCACCCTGCTGAATGCCGTGGCCATCGGAGAAGGAAATGGTGATGAGCCGCCCCCGCTCCGCGAACGCGGACCACGTGAACCAGCCCACGACGCACAGGGCGACCAACGGGATGATCCACAACCAGAGTCCCCGTCGCCGCTCCGCCACCTTCGCCTGCGGAATGTCTTCGCCCGCAGACACCGCTTGCGGTTTCGCGTCACCGATTGGCGTGGAACTCTCTTTCCCATTCGTCACCGCGGCCCCTCCGGTATTTGCTGCCAGCGCGAGTCCATCGTCCCACAGACAGTACGGGTCGAACGTCACACTCGCAATGAGACTCACGATCACAAACAAAGCGAATGCCGCAAGCCCCGGCCCGGCTCCAAACTCGACCACGCCCCCCAGTTTGATGAAGGCGACCATCACTGCGACCAGCAGCACATCCAGCATGCCCCAACGGCCGAGTTGCTCAACCGTGCGATACGTCAGGGCTCGGTGTCGGTCGGGGAGTCGCCAGCGTTTCTGGCTCAGCGTCAGCAGCGCAGTCAGCTTGACGAGCGGGGTGATGATCGAGAATGTGAGCACGATCAGCCCGACGAACGTGTGTCCCTCCGCGAACAACTGCTGCATGCCGACGAGCAGACTGCTGACCCGCACCCGACCCAACTGCTCGATCCGCAGAAAGGGCATCGTCACCGCCGGGACGTAGAGAATGAGGGCGGCAATCGCAAACATTGCCGACAGTCGGTTGCCCGACAACCGCCCAACCCACGACTCGAGCCCCGTCTCACACCGCGCACAAACCGCCGCCACGCCATCCGGCGAAGTTTGGATCAGTCCACAGCAGTGACAACTCTTGAGGTGTGACATCAATCATTCCCCTACAGTAGTCATCACGCTCCGCCGTGATGACAGTCTCACTCGAACGCGTCTCCTCAGCTTGCACGCTCCCACTTCATCCACTCATCACGCGGAGCGTGATGGCTACTTTTTCTCACCCCATCTAATTCACAACCTGTCCCACCCCGAACTGATTCCCCGCTCGGACCGGTGTGTCGCTGTCCCAGTCAATCTCCAGGAGTTTTTCGCTGCCGACCTGATGTCCGAGTTCGTCCGTCAGCTTGGTGATGACTGTATGGGTTGCAACGTCGATGACGTCCCCTGAGGAGGGGTACGCCAATGTGCCGTCGATGCTGAAGGTAATCCAACCCGGTTCGTCGCGGCAGACGACACTCTGTTGGTACTCCGGTGGCATGACTGTGGCGTCAAAAATGTGCAGGCGTTTGTTGAAGGCGTCACAGACCCAGACTTCCTTTTCATCCGGGGTGAGACCGATGCCATGCGAGGAGCAGCCGTGTCGTTTGACTGGTCCTGCCTTGAACCCGGGGACCTCGACGCGGTGCAGTTTCCGTCCGGTCGTGATGTCGCCCACCTCGAAGCCGAGGCACTCGTTGACGCAGACGAATGCGAGCGTCTGACTGCCGTTGACCGTGAACGGCCGGATGCTGTGCGAAAATGGCCCGACAGTTTTCTCGACCGTGTGTGAGGACGTGTCCGCGACGGTCAGCAGGGGCGAGCCGAGACCGGCGAGGTAGCAACGCGTGCCATCCAATCCGTACACGGTGTTGTGTGCCCGCGAGTTGGGAGTCACCCGTGTGATCTCATCGCCCGTCATTGCATCAAGGACGTACCACTGGTCTTTCTCCAATGAGGGGAGGTACATGATCTTGCCGTCGGGCGAGAGGGCCATGCGGTCGCAACCCTTGTCGTAGGCCCGCTCCCACAACAGTTCCTCGGTCACCATGTCGAGACACATGAGTGTCTTGATGGTGCTAATGTGAATGCGTCCGGTCTTCGCAGAGGCACAGATGCCTTTGACATTCAGTGACGTCCCATCTTCAGCACGCCCGCCAGTCGGAATGCGCTTAACGAACCGGTGCCCGTCGTCGATGTCGAACACAAGGAGTCCGTGCCCGCCGTACTCCAGATAGTTGCGAATTCCGGGCACTGCGACGTACAGCAGTCGACGCTCAGCGGCACGTGCATCGACTGCGGAACCTCCTAAGAGAATGATCCCCAGCAAGAGGACGAGCCAAGATTGTCGGGTCTTCATCGCCATGTGTTGTCTCCTCTCGTCCACCAGGCTAACCACAGACCTGTCATAGAGAACGTCGGTCCTTCCACGAGCATCCACCACATGGGCATGCCGGCTGACCAATCGACAAGGATCAGCACCAGCCCGAACAGGATCGTGAGCCGTCCGAAAAAACGGATCACCGGCTGATACCGCAGCACGTCACTCGACAGGCACCATAACATGCACCCATGAAAGGCGTAGAGCAACGAAGTCGACCTCGCCAGATAAACAGGAAGCGACCCCTGTGGGAACTCGCCCAGCCCGCACATCGTATGCGCCGCCTGCATCCACGAAACGGGCATGACCACAGCGAAGAGTGCCAGCAGATCGACACTCCCGAACAGACGCAACGACCAACGCACGAGGCACTCGGCTCGTATCGATCGGGTGACGTCCGTCAGCGGCGGGTCGATTTTCTGAGGCGGAGTCGCGACACTCATGGGTGATCGTGTGTTGTTGACGTGCATCCCGAGTGTTTCATCGTCCCGTGGGGGATGTGGGATGTCAACGCGTCGCGGGTGGGACTCGATCTGCGATCGACCTCTAAGCAGTACATACTCATTCAATCGCCTAACAATTGTCTTTCGTGACAGATTCGACACCACATCAGCCGCAGCTGTTTGACCCGGAGCCCGTGCTCACGCCGTGGGAAGCGGCTGCGGAGGCGGACCGGCTGATCGTCGACGTCGTGCTGAACCGGCCGCTCGACACAATCTTTCACTACGTCGTACCGAATGAGTTGCGGGAACTCGTGAAGCCGGGTCAGCGGCTCAAGGTGCCGTTCGGTCGTGGGGACCGGTCAACGATCGGGCACTGCGTCGGCGTGGGGAACGAGGTGTCGACCAGCCGTCGTCTGAAGAGCGTGGCGGAAGTCGTTGACCGCGAGCCGTTGCTGTCTGAGGAGATGCTCGGACTGACGAAGTGGATCGCGGAGCGGTACCTTTGCACGTGGGGTCAGGTGTTGGAGACAGTCGTGCCAGCTGGCGTCAAGAAGCAAGCAGGGACGCGGATGATCACGATGTACCGACCTGCACAGGGAGTGCAGGAGCAACTGGAAGAGCTGAAGTTACCAGCGAAACAACGAGCGGTGCTGCGTGTCCTCTGCGAAGCAAGCGAGCCGTTGCCGGTCGACGAGATTACGGTCGCTGCCAATTGTGGCACATCACCTCTCGACGGACTCCGCAAGAAGGGGCTGATCGAACCGATCCGCCAACGATCAAGCGTGTCGGCCGACGCCGGAGGACCGGCCGTGCGAGAGGCGGACCTCACCCTCAACGCGGACCAACGGCAAGTACTCGATCGCGTTCTCGCCAGTATTCGAGGGACGGCAGGTGGAGAGTCTGCAGTGGGTAGTGGGCAGTCGGTAGTCGGGAATGGTGAAAGCCAACCGCCATCAGCCATCAGCCATCAGCCACCCACCCACGAAACCTTCCTCCTGCATGGCGTGACCGGCAGTGGCAAGACGGAGGTCTATATCCGTGCGATTCAGGAAGTCGTCAGTTATGGACGGCAGGCGATCGTGCTCGTGCCGGAGATCAGTCTGACGCCTCAAACCATTCGGCGATTCCGCAGCCGGTTCGATTCGGTGGCCGTGCTGCACAGTCACCTGAGCGATGCGGAGCGTCATTGGCATTGGCAACGGATCGCGGAAGGCGGGGTGCAGGTCGTTGTCGGCGCCCGCAGTGCGGTGTTCGCTCCGACGCCTCATCTGGGAATGATCATCATCGATGAGGAGCATGAGACGACGTTCAAACAGAGTACCACGCCCCGCTATCACGCAAGGGAGGTCGCGAGGGAACGGGCACGACGAGAGAATGTTCCGCTCATTCTGGGGACTGCAACGCCGTCACTCGAATCTCTGCTGCGGACTCAGCGGGGAGACGATGTGTTGCTGTCTCTGCCGCGACGGGTAAATGACCTGCCGATGCCGCCAGTGGTCACCGTCGATGTGCGGAATGATCCGCAGATTGGTCGCGGTCATGCGGTCGGACGCGCATTGCAGAACAGCATTCAAACGGCTCTCAAGGATCACGGGCAGGTGATTCTGTTTTTGAACCTGCGGGGGTTCTCACCCGTGTTGTGGTGCTGGAAGTGCGGCGGCGGCGTGAAGTGTCCCGACTGTGACATCACCCTCACGTGGCATAAGGATCGCGGCAGGATTGTCTGTCACTCGTGTGAGTATGAGTCTCCACCTCCTGAGCGATGTCCGCATTGCGAGCAACCGGGACTGAGATACTTCGGCACGGGGACACAAAAGTTGGAGCAGGAAGTGATCGCCAAGTTTCCCGGCCACACGGTCATCCGTATGGACAGCGACTCGATGCGCAAGCCGGGCTCACACGATGCGGCTCTCGAATCGTTCCGCAAGGGTGAGGTCTCGATCCTCCTCGGGACGCAGATGATCGCCAAGGGTCTCGACTTCCCGAACGTGACGCTTGTCGGCGTGATCGATGCAGACACGCAACTGCATCAACCGGACTACCGAGCGAGTGAGCGGACATTCCAGCTCATCGCCCAGGTCGCCGGACGGACCGGACGAGGAGAGCGCGGAGGTCGCGTGCTGGTGCAGACGACATCCCCCGACGAGCCAGCCATCGGTTTCGCGGCGGCCCATGACTACACCGGCTTCTCCAAGGGCGAACTGGCTCATCGCCGTGAGGCGGGGTATCCCCCCTACTCCACCCTGGCACGAGTGATCCTCCGGGGCGAGTCCTATGAAGACGTGCATGAGACAGCCAAGGCGATTGCGAAGTTGTTGCGAGAATCTGCGGTCGCCAAGTCCAACCTTCGCATCCTTGGCCCGGCCCCTGCTCCGATCGCACGGCTGCGAGGGCAGCATCGGTTCCATCTCCAGATCGCCTCCGACGACGTGCCCTCAATCGCCGAGTTGTGGAAGAAGACACTTAAGACTTTCGAGCCGCAGGCGGACGTCGAGTTCACGATCGACATCGACCCGCTGGACATGCGATAGGGATGCCGTATAGCCGCACATTTCAAATGTGCGGCTATACGGTG
>JAGQPX010000120.1 GCA_020426505.1 Planctomycetaceae bacterium
CTCGCCGTCGCGTCGGTCTCACTCTGGCTGGACCGCACCGATGGCGAGGTCGACAAGGGGCGTCCCCGTTTGTTTGAGCCCGAGTGAGGGAATTGCGAGATCGGAGAGTTCACCCCCTGAGTAGATGAACTTCGGACGAACCGGGCTTCAGCTGGCGAGACTGGGCAGCGATGACCGTTGTGATAATGCGACAACTCGACTTGAGACTTGAACGTCTCATTCCACTGATCTCACTTGTGCTTGATGGTCTGTGGTAGACTGTCGTCAGATGTCGCGATCAACCGAATTCTCCCTGGCAGCTTCTCGATTCCTGACCTTCCTCCAGTCGGAGGAGAATAAGTCACCGCGCACAATCCTGGCCTACACCAAATCACTGACTTTCGTCAGCACTCTGTTGGACGTGGAGCGAGTCGATCAGATCGATAAGGAGGCCGTTCGTCGTCTCAAAACGGCCCTGCATACGCATCGAACGAGGCAGGGGCAGGAATTGACGGTCAGCACCAGGAATCACCATCTGTCCATCTTGCGGGCATTCTTGAGGTATCTGATTCAGGAAGAAGAACGGGAGGTGTTGGCACCTGACCGCATTCGCAGGTTGCGTGAGGAGCCGCGCCAGATTAAGGCACTGCGGCTCGAACAACTGCAGCAACTGCTGGCTGTGCCCAACGTGACGACAATCCGGGGCCTCCGTGATCGAGCCCTCCTGGAACTGTTCTTTGCCACAGGGCTGCGACTGGAAGAGCTGCGGATGATGAACCGTCGTGACATCAACTTCCGGACACGCGAGATCCCCGTCCGAGGGAAGGGGAGTCGACTGCGGCTGGTCTTTCTGACGGAACCCGCCGCCGAATGGTTGCAACGCTATCTCGACACGCGGCTCGATCATCTCGACCCCCTGTTCGTTCGCACGGATCGCAGAACGCAGTTCGCGATGCCACCGGGAGAAGAGTTCCGACTGTCCAGGTCACGGATCGGAGAGATTGTCAAGGAGTGCGCGACCGCTGCGGGCATCGCGAGCAGCCCATCGCCACACACCCTGCGTCATTGCTTTGCCACTGAGCTCTTGCGAGGCGGTGCCGACCTCCGCAGTGTGCAGGAACTGCTTGGGCACCGGAGCGTGACGACGACCCAGATCTACACCCACGTCACCAATCACTCGCTCAAACAGGTCCACACACGCCATCATCCGGGCAAGCGGGAAGCGGCGTAGCCCACCGGCAACAATGTCCCTTATTGCCGGTGCACTCAGCGACAGGCTGGTCCGCATTACCATTCTCCCAGTTTCGCACTCCGTGGGAGTTCCCAATTTTTGATCCAGCAATAAAGCGGATGCTTCCTGGCGAACTCTTTGACAGCTTGGTTGAGCTCACGTCCCGAAGGAATCGACGGGACATCGCTCTTGTGGAGAATCAGCAGGCCGTGATCCAACCCGTGATGAGGATGGCGTTCTGCGAAGGTGCCAACAATACATTCATTACCCAGGTCTTCTCCTTGATACAGAAAAGATGCGGAACTATGAATATGTCGTCCCGAATCAATCAGGACTCCTCGGCAGATCAAGTGCCACATTTGATCCGAGAGCTTGACCCTACCGATAATCTCATATGCCTGTCCTTCATCATCAGGGGCGTTCGAGCGTCGGGCCGTCGCGCGAATGTACCCTCCGGGCGTCATCCATACATGTGACAATGCGGCGGGCGTCCAACGCCTCACTGATGACTCCACTTCCGACCCGAGACGGGCGTACCACAGGCTGCGATACTCCCCCACCGTCTTGGTAATTTCGCGGTTCTTGATAACTGCAACTTCGATGTCCTGCAGATGCTTTTTGAGCCGAAGCTCCAATAACTGCATCAATGACCGCTTCTCGGCGCTCCAATTCTGCCAGGAGCGTTGTGAGCGGAGCAGACAAACCTTCGTTTCTGTGTCGGCCTCCTCCGGCAATTCGCGAATTCCCAGATACTTCTCTTCCTGTTGAGACAGTAACTCGCGGTAGGACAGCGCCAGAGCGCCTCCGGCTAACGCGTAGCCATGGGCTTCGAGAATCGTATCTACTGTCACCGTTCGTCGTGCGTAGTGGGTTAACAGATTCCAAGGAATCTCGGGGGGTGTGCCCTGCTGTCGGTAGATCACAACCGTCTCATTCCGAAAGTCGTCCCACGAGAGGCGTCTGGTGAGATTTCCCAAAGGATGTCCGGATGGACACAAGATGCACCGATGGAAGATCGCGGACGCGACCTCATCGACCCGCGTGCCATCGCACTCGTAATCCGCTGGCACGGAGGTCAGACCGTAATCGATCGCTCCGACTCGGACCTGTTCGCGAATCTTCGCTGAATCTTCACAGAGGAGATTAATCTGGACTTGGCGATGGGTGTCAACACAATCCCGGGAGCGAAACAGGTCCAGAGGTCTGGGAAGCACGCGCGCTGAGAGGACTTGCGGTGCTGCCAGATTGACCGCCAAAGTGTCGTCAGAGTTTTCAGGAATAAACAATTGCTGATAGCAGACAAAGAAACGTTCGATCTGCTCAAAGACTTCCGTATCCTCCACAGTGGTTCCCGAACCGGGTGTGGTGTCAAAGATTGGCTTACCAAACAGCTTATTAAGTCCGGCCAGCCGGTGGTAAAAATGCTGCGGGTTCCTTCCCAGGCGAGCGCAAACATCCGCGAGTGTCGTCGGTTTCTTCGGATGGCTGCGCAGTTCGGGGGAGTTTTCCAGCTCGCGGAGTTCTGTATAGGCTTCGTACAGCAGGATCAGGTCCTCAATCCGTGGATGTCCTGGCAGATTCTTGATTGCTTTGAGGTCCATGATTGTGGCATTTCTCTCTTGTCAGGAAACATTCGCAGACGACAAACAATGTTTGCCTTCGACACATTTACAATGGCACGTTCACGATATTATACACTTTGGTCTTGGTCGATTCCAGATTTGAGGATACGCTGGATTGACATGAAGTGAGCGGATTCGGCTCGGATGCCCCCAGTCAGCTTGGCGAATTGGCCAATGATGAGGGAGCAAGTGCCATGGTCACGAGTCGATTCGGTTTCGATCAGTTTCTTCCCGACGATCCCCACCTCGTCACGGAGGCCCGGAAACTGTTCAACCATTTGCGGGAAAGGGGGGACGGTCCGGAACTGGCCGCGCACCTGCTCGACACGGAGTGTCAGCTGCGGCAGCTGTTCCTCTTGAAATTTGAGCAAGCCTTCTGGTTCAGACTGAATCGCCACAATCTGCTGCAGGCAGATTCTCTGCACGAGTGGATTGAAGAGCGGGCAAAACGCACCATCAGATCCCGAGTTGAGCGCACCTGTTGCGACTCATACGAAGATCGCAACGACGACTCATTCGAAGGATATGTCTATCACTTTGCCGATCGGAATATCTACTACGCATGCCGCTCAGCATGTAGTCGGTTAATGAAATTGCCTGCTGAAGTGTTAGACCTCAGTGACACGCTCAACCAGCAGGTGGACGGCGGTGCACTCTTCGCGAAGGATTTTCACCGGGCCTTGCGGCTGGCAATCGCAGTGAGTAAACAGCAGCCGGAGCCGCTGCGCACGGTGATGCGACGCGCCATCAAGGGGGAGACCGTCGAGCAGATCGCCGACGCGATGGGAATGTCTCGGCGGAAAGCGCAGTCGCTGCTCGACGAGGGAATTCAGAAAACGCTCGATGCGTGGGATCAGGACGGTTTTGATCCGGTTTCCGGATGAGCTGGCTCTGTCAATTCGGCATCGACGAGTCGCACCAGGGCATCATACCAGGTGCGGAACTGCATCACGGCTGAGAGGACATCGTCCTCGGCATTCCGATCCAGTTCACCCGCCAAGTACCGGCGTAGCTTGGCCTCATTGGGGGGCGGACCCTCCCAGTCTGACCGAAACATGGGCTTGAGCCCCATCATTTCCAGCAACGGTGCGGAAGCAGTCTTTGGCGCAGGGTGTTCACTCATAGCGCGGATTATCCTCCTTGTTGACATCGAATGTCAAATGTCGATCTCCGTAGGCTCATCCTCAGCTACGGACGGCGATTCTGAAAATCTCAAAAGATTCTTTGAGCGAACTCGCCGGAGAAGGGTTCTTGGAAGTGACGTGGGCAACGGACGAACGCCCGCGTCAACCAAACATGATACCAAGAACCCTTCGTGAGTCGCCATGTTGTCTCCGTTTCTGAAATCTCCAAAGTTTTCACCACATCTGTGTTCGCTTGCAGTGAGTCGAACGCAGGGAGGCACGGTCGGTAGCCAGGGGTCGGCGAACTGCTTCTCACTTCGCGCAGGGCTGACCGCACGCGCCGTCGCCAGCGGAGATCCCAGGTGGATGACCCCTGTGTTCTGCAAGACAAATCCATCGCCTTTGCGGCTCCCCTTTCATCAACCTGCGCAGGCGCCTGCGCCTTAGCGAGGACGACTCATGAATCATGAACACGAACAGTCAACGATCGATCACCACCGCAGCCCCGCTTCTGTCTTGCAGGAGATCCGCCAATTGGCTCCGCAGTACCGGTCACTGCAATACCAGTTCGCTGCCCTACTGGAAATGGTCCATCGGTATCAGTACTGGCGTTCGGCCTATAAGTCGTTCGGCGACTATGTGGAGTGCGAGACTGGTCTCAAACTGCGAACCGCCCAGGAACTGATCCGAGTCTATCGCACCTGCGCTCAACACGGGATTTCCCGTGAGCGGGTCCTCGAACTCGGCTGGACAAAACTGGCCCTGGTCGCATCCAAGATCCATGAGGGAAACAGGGAGCAGGTCTTGCATGACATCAAGGCGCAGAGTTACGCGGATTTGAAACGCAAGTATCGTTCGAAGACTTCGAATCAGCGTTCCAGCACACGGTTTCAGCTCAGTCCCGTCGTCGTCGCGGCACTCAGACTGGCCGCTTGTTATTCGCAGAGTAATGACATTGCTGACAACCTGGAGTTTCTCGCAGTCAGCTTTGTTCAAAACGTCAAACAACGGTCTCGACACGTGGTTCGCATGAATTGAATGGCTCTGAAATCTGACCTCTCCCCCAACCGGAGCTTTCCATTTCAACCCGGATCGTTGGCTGGAGAATCACACCCGACTGCAAACCAAAGAGGTTGTTCCATGATCCAGATTGCTCTCATTCCGATATTAGGCACCTTAATTCTGTTGGCGCTGTGCGTCTGTGTGCAAAGCCGGCGTGCGGCGAAGGTGGCCGCGCTCAGACGCAGTCTCGAAAAGAAAGTGCGATCGATTGTCGAAGGAGACACGGCCAACGATCAAACACTCGTTGAGAACATCATTCGCGGAATCGGGATCGATCAGGCGCTGCAACAGTTTCAGGCGACGCGAGCAAGCTTGCTTCCTGGCGCACCGACTGATGGATCGACGCATTGGTCCACCGATCAGTTGGAGGCCTGGAAGGCGAAGTCGCTTCGTCGCGGTGTCGAATCGATTAACCGCGGCCTGATGGTACCGGCCATTCTGTCCTTCCTGGTCGTCGTCTCGATTTGTGCCGTCGCCACGACCGTGATGTACAACTTCCAGTCCTCCGGACAGACGGCTGCCGTCACTCCCAGTCCGCCCCTGCCGACATTGGCACCCGTCCCGTTTGACGCCACTCCCCTACCACCCGTGCTGCAGCCTCCCCCCGTTCCTGCGCAGGGGTCGGATGCTGCCGAGGATCTCCCACAGGCGTCACCCGAGAGGGTGCCATCGACAGAAACACCGCTCGATCCGACGGAACCAGCCATCGATTCCCCTTCCTCCGACAACGAAGGACTCAGCGCATGAACGGTACAACGAATCCCCTCTTTCTTCCGATGTTTGACATCGAACAACAACGTCCGGTGCGAGGTTCGGTCAATTCCTCCTCGACCAACATCGTGCAACAGGGTTTGATGGATGTTCTGATCCACCTGTTTGCTCTGTTGATTGCCGTCTGGAAAGAACGGCGTCAACGCGATGTCAGCGAAACGGATGAATTGGATTCGACACAGCTTGCGCGAGCCTGCCATCAGAAGTTGGTGGGTATTCCTGAATTGTCGGAACCGACAACTGACATCTCGGAACTCCGAGAGCGTTTTCATGCGCTTCAGCAACTACGGGCGAAGAAGCCGTCACGATTGCTGCGCGAAGTGGAAGCAGCCGCCCGAGATGCGATTCAGAGCGTCGTCGAACGTGTTCGAGCTGCCATCGACAGTGCCGTCGGAACAGGTCCCCACCGCACGCAGGCAATCGTCGATCAGGTCAGAGCCGGACTTCAAGCCGTGCATCTGCCCGAGCCTGACCCGGAACCATTGACTCGGTTCGGACGGGTGATCCGAGGTCTCGTCGAGATTGGGCGACATCGCAGCGCGCTCCCCGCGAAGACGATCGAATATGTCGAACAGCAGCTGAGTCAGCGGGCACTCCCCTTGTATGACAAAGCCTTATTGGCGCTCGCCGAAGAACTCATCGTGGTCGACATGCGCCGTGAACTGGCGGACCTGGACGTCTTTCTCGATGAACTCTCGGGACGCGGACATGATTTCACACGGAATCTGAACGCTGCGGAGACGGCGCTGGAGGAACTTCGGAGTGAGACGATTCGGGCCAGCAGACAGTCGCGGGCCTCAGTCCTCCTGGAGATCGCGGGAGCGACAGAGTCGGAGATCCTGGCGGGCCTGTTGGCCAGACAGAAATGTCAGGATCAGCGGGAACTGGCCGGCATCCTGCTTGAGAAGTGGGAGGCCGACTTGCGTGAGCAGGCAGCCGGATGGCTCCCTCCCACCGCACCCCTTGGCACCCTGTTGACGCACGTCCCCCCCGCCACGATCGCCGACTCGTTTCAGTCCATTGTGGAGGGTTCGCTGGGTGAAGGGCACACGCTCTACGAGATGATCGAACGGGCAGGCATTCTGCGGACGGCACGCGATCTGTATGAACGGGCCGAGCAGCTGTGTCATCTCCGCAGCCGAGACATCGAACCCTTCAACATCACCCCCTGCGACCTCACGATCGTACGGCTGCCTCAGCCAGTCGGTCGCCGCGACGCACAGATCCGCGACGAACTGGCGAAGGCGTTTACTGATCTCTGTGAATACTAACATTGCGCGGTGATTGAAGCCCCCAACTCTGAACGGCACGTCGTCAGCGTGATCCGTGCCTCACTGGGATGGCCGATCGGCATCGAAGCCGGCAACACCATCATGCTGCTGGAGTACGCGGCGGCCCACGAACGGGGGCATGTGCCGCATCTGGTGGGCGTACTTGACGAGTCCCCTGACGGCAGCGCTTTGCCGTCGTACCTCGAAATGGCCTCGATCTTCAAGCAGTGACTCATCCCACAAACCGACTTCTGTCCTTTCTCACCTGATTTCCCGGGAGACACAAATCGTGATTCGCAAAATCGTGACCCAACAACTGGTCGGCTTCCTGAACATTCTCTGTGGGGGGGTCGGACTGGCCGCCGGCCGAGAAATTTCCGAACGGTACTCGGCTGACAACCGACCGTTTCCACAGGTCATGGTGTCGGTGGACACCGACCCACTGACCGCGGATTACGTCGACCAGACGATCCATATTGGCTTTGATGCAGCCAAGGTGGACGCCTTGAAGAGTGATCCGGAACGCTTCGGACCGGAGACGGCCATCATCTGTCAGCGGTTTGACAAATACCTCAATGCCGAGGATGCCACCAATGGCAGTCGCACGATTCGCTGTCTCACTCAGGCGGCGTTCAATTTCCATGAGAACGAAATTGGACTGGGATTGCGATCGGCCATGCATCGGCTCGTCAACGAAAACCGGGTCCAGACGATTATCCCCGTGATCATCAGTTCGACCGGTGGGGGGGCCGGCTCTGCCCTCCAGATCCTGCTGATGTTGAAGTTTCTCGAACGCAGGTTTCTGCACAAACTCACCCAGGGATTTGGGCCCGATCTGTTGCAGACGCCCATCAGTTTCGCATGTGACCCGTACGCGTTGGCCCATCTGCATCCAACCCCGCACGCGGAACGCATTCTGGCGAATTCCTTCGCGTTCCGATCGGAATCCGAAGCCATCGAACGACGACACGGCAGCAAGTATGTGATCCACATCGGGATGGCCAACACGAAAGGGACGATCCTTTCGGATCAGGACCTGATTGCCCGCGTGCTGGGTACGAGCGTCTACGAGTTTGAGCAGTGCTGGCCCGAGATTAAACCTCGACTCGTCGATCGGACCGACGTGGCCGCCCTGGGGAAGGGATATCTCGGTCAGGATCTGCCGGAGCAACGCGTGCCTCGTTGGCGAGCGGACCAGATGAAGCCTCCGACGAACAACAATGGTCATGATCTGAGTGGCGGGGGGGTAGGATGATTCGGTTCCGTTCCATCGCCGTCACGCTCTGTGTCCTGTTGGGGAATCTGTCGGCCCGAGTCGTCGCGGATTCCCCGGCGTCTCTCCAGCGTCTGGCCATCGTCGACGACTCGGCGTCAATGCAGGGCGAGCGTGCGGCGACAGTTCGCGATGAACTACTCAAGGTTGCACGGCAACTCCCTCCGTCTCCGACGCATCCCTTCGGACTCATTACGTTCGGTTCGACGGCGGCCGCCGTCCAATGGTTTACCGACTTGCCCGCATTCGAGCGGGCCGTCCATCGGCTCACCGGAAACAGTGGTGGCACGAACATCGCCTCCGGGTTGCAGGAAGCAGCCGCAGCACTTCGCTCCCGACTCAAATCGGGAAACCTCTGCATCCTGTTGTACACGGATGGAGAGGATGGGAACGAAGCCGGCATTCTGCAAGCCGAGTCAGAACTGGACGCTCTGTTTGCTCAGCGCCAGCAGGTCGGACTCTCCCAGAGTGTGTTCGTCAAGCGGTGGGGCAACGCGAACAGTGCCCTCGTCAGACAGCTCCAGCAGCACGGGCGGGCCACGATCGTCGACGCGGGCGAACTGGCCATGCAACCGCTCACGTTTGCGCCGACGGTGAGGGTGCTGGCGTCAACCTGGGAACAAGTCGAGTCGAAGCGACTGCGGGTAACGTATTCCCCGCAGGTGACCGTTCGTGGCCATCAGGGGCTCCTGGCCCCGGTGGCGATGCTGTGTCTCAATCGTGGAGCATCGGGGCACGTGGAATCGTTGGTGGTGCCCAACAGTCCGCAGCCGCTGACCCGGACGATGGTGGTCCCTGTCACGGATGCCCAGATCAAAGCGGGACAGCTGAGTCTCCAGTTTGAGGTCCGGCCCCCCGCCAACCAGCACACGAAGAGCGGCATCGTGTTGCCGACGTTGGCCACGAACCGGGTGATGGTGACGGTTCAGTTGCCGACACGCATCATGCGCCGCACATTGACCGCCACGTTAGCAGCGGGTGCTGAGGCGTCATGGCACGATCCACTCCAGCGGATCGCCGCCTTCCCGGTGAAACTCACGGTCCGTTTCATGAACGAACAGGGAGACAGCGCTCAACCGGCTGCCCGATTTCAGATCGTTCAGGACGCCCACTGCCAACTGATCGCCGGAGCGTCCGAATTCGAGTTGATTGCCAATCAACCGCAGACATTGCCACTGACACTGGCGACCCGCGCGGCATCCACTGACAAGTCGGAATACCGTGTCGGTGTGACCGTCGTCCCACTGGGTGCATCGCCCCGCGTGGAGTACGTGCCTCCGCGTGTGCATACCGAACTCACCGGCCTGAAATCGCCCGCGGTCATGACGACCACGATCGCCACGACCGTGACAGGGCAATCGGCCCCGCACTGGATCGATCTGGTGACTTGCACCGCAAGGTTTGCGGCCGATGTGGAGTTCGACGTCCGTGGTCCGATCAACCACGGCGCGAGAATCACACTCGTGGCTCCCCCCGATGTCACGGGCTTCGAGTTCACACCGGAAGTCTTACAAACCGGTCGTCAGACGGTTCGCTTCACGATCGACGTCCGACTGGCCCCGCGACCGCAGCAGACCACACTGACCTTTCAGATTGCCCCACCCCCACCACAGGGAGGTGTCCGCTTTGCCAAGCCGCTGCCATGGCGGTTGCAGGTCGAAGGTCCGTCGCCTGTGAACCTGGCGGCTGTGATTGGCGGTCGGTTTCCTACGCAACTGACGACAGCCATCGCGGACAACGAGGCGACTGCATCGCTCGACTTCACACCCATTGTGAACGGCACGGCCGCCGTCGCCCAAGGCTTGACGGCGGAGGTCGTGGCATCGGGCGCTGGCATCGCCACATTCGGTTCCCCCGACTCGCCCCTGTTCACTGACATGGCGGCACAGATTCAGGTGAGACCCCCCGCGTCCCGTCCCTTCTTTCGGGATGTGCTGGTCCAGGGTCACCTGCAACTCCGTACCCGTCCGCCGACAGCCGCCGTGCAACCGGTGCAGTACCCATTGGTGATTGCGGTCCGGGCCCCCTTCAAGCGACTGGCCTTCCTGTTGTCGGTCAGTCTGTCCGGCCTGTTGACGGTCATCCTGTTGACACGCCTCTACGTCAAACTGCGGAGTACGGATGTCTCGTCATGATGCGGTTGATCCAGAACCTGCTGGCAGGCGATTTCTGCGGCACACTGTTACCGTTGCTGCTGCTGGCGATTGTCGGACAGCAGACGATCAAAGGTCACCCGCGCCTGGAGCGACTCAGTTATCTGTTGGGCTGGGTGGCATTGTTGTTGTTTGTGGGTGTAGGTCTGCTGATTCGTCCTCAGCCGGACGGCAGCGATCTGCTGGTCGTACTAATCTGTGGTCTCGTCTTCGCGGGGTATCTGGTCACCATCTCCTGGTTGGTCCTGCCCCTGCTGGCCCTCATGATCGAAGCCACGCTCGTCGGTCCGTGGCGGTCATTGAACCG